>CAZXOC010000030.1:0-39350 GCA_964642165.1 uncultured Planctomycetaceae bacterium
GCGTCAAGCCGCTGGGGGAGTGAGCGCGACGGCGCAAAGAGAGACGCGGCCGGCAAGCCGGACCGCTAAACGGCAGACGCGGCCGGCAAGCCGGCACGCTAAACGGCAGACGCCGTCTCGACCGGCGCTCAGACGTGCTCGGTTCGGGCGCCCCGCTGATGGGGTTGTCCCACGCGCGCTTTTGCGGTAGCATCAGGTCCGGTGGCAAGTCGGTTCTCGGCGGGACGCGCACGACCATGATGGAGAGCCTGGAAATCCATGGTTACCGCTGCTTCGAGTCCTTCCGGATGGGCGGCCTGGGTCGGGTGAACCTGCTCGTCGGGAAGAACAACAGCGGGAAGACGGCGTTGCTCGAAGCCGTACACGCGGGCACCATGGCTGGCCGGGATCTGAGCGCCCTTTGGGGCCCGCTTATTCGACGGGGCGAATGCTTCCCCGATGGCGATCGCGGGCAATCGGGGCCGCAATTGGAGTACCGCAATTCGGGGCCTCGGGCCGAATACGACGTCAGCCACTTGTTCTACGGGAGGGCGGTAGGGCGAGGCACGGCCTTCCAGGTCATCCTGCGTGGGCCGGAGCCAGTTTCGGAGCAAAACCTGGCCGTTGAGGTGACGCCCCAGGAAGGCCCTCCCACAGGTCCGGTGGGCACCTTCACAGATGAGGAAGGCACGTATTACGGCAAGGCCCTGCGTGTGGCGGTCACGGGGCGCACGGAGCCCATTACGCTTCCCCTCACGGTTCGGGGAGGGCTGGACCCGGGGGAGTGGATCTCTGAGGGGCGCCACGTTCTTTCGGAGAGAACGGACCGGTACACGACATACATCCCTCCGGACTCCCTATCACCGTCGGCCATCTCCTCGTATTGGCGTAGCATCGCCCTGACGCCGGAAGAGGACTTGGTTTTGCTCTCGCTGAGGATCCTCGCGCTCGACGTTGACCGGGTCGCTTTTGTCGGTCTGTCGGAGCCCAGAGGGGCATCCGCGCGGGGGGGGCTGCTCCTCCGGCGGAAGGGGTCGGATCGACCCGTGCCCATTGGCAGCCTCGGGGATGGCGTGTGGCGCATGTTCGGCCTCTCGATCGGACTGGTCCGTTCTTGCCGAGGGATCCTGCTTGTGGATGAGATCGACTCGGGTCTGCACTACCTCGCAATGCACGACATGTGGTGGCTAGTCCTGAGGGCCGCTGAGCGCCTCGACGTGCAGGTTTTCGCCACGACGCACAGCTTGGACTGCATTCGCGGCCTGGCCGAGGTCTGCCAAGACGCGCCGGCGGGGAGCATCAGTTTGCAGCGACTCGAGCTGGGGAAGCCTGAGGCGGTTACCTACCCCCAGGAGGACATCCCGACGGCCGCGCGCCAGGGCATTGAGACCAGATGATCATGGGGAAGGGCCACAGCAAGTTCCTTCTGGTCGAGGGGAAGGACGACGCCTACGCCGTCGCGGGGTTGATGGGAAGCCATGTCGCCTGGGGCGACAGCGAAGCGGATTGGCCGGTGATGATCGTTCCTGCCGGCAGCGACACCCAACTGCTCGACCGGAGCTACTTGGACAACTGGTTCCGGCGCAGCGGGCTTGAGGCGCTGGGGATACTGCTGGATGCGAATGACCGTTTCCTGGGCCGATGGACCAGCCTTCGAAGCACGTGCATCCGGAGGTTCCCCCGGATGCCCGAGGAACTGCCGACGGAGGGCCTGATCCTCGCGGGGAATGGGGCTCCGCGCTTCGGCGTCTGGATCATGCCGGACAACCGCTCCCGCGGCATGCTGGAGACGTTCCTGGGCTTCCTCGTGCCCGAGGGCGGCGAGGAGCTTTGGGACCATGCCATCGACGCGGCGAGCGAAGCCAGAAGCCTCGGCGCGGCGTTCAAGGACGCTCATCGGGACAAGGCTCACGTCCACACTTGGCTGGCGTGGCAGGACCCGCCGGGGCGCCCGTTCGGCGAGGCGCTGAAGGCCAAGTGTCTGCAGCCTGATTCACCTGCCGGGCGACCGTTCGTCGAGTGGTTCATCAGGCTGTTCGAGCTGGAGGAGATCCAGGCGTGATAGAGGGAGCATCGCCTGTCCTGCTGACCGGCGTTCAGGCGTGCTCGGTTCGGGCGATGAGGTCGGCCTGGATGTCGGGGTCGAGGCGGACGAAGAACTCGCTGAAGCCGGCGACGCGGACGACGAGGTCGCGGTAGGCGTCGGGGTCTTCCCGGGCGGCGCGGAGATGCTCCCGGCGATGCGGTCGTGCGGGCGAAGGTACAGCGGGATGGTCCGCAGGTGCTCGCGGAAGGCCAGGGCCTTGGCGACCGGCCAGGGCGCGCCCTCGTTCTCCCGGAAGACGCGCGTGTAGGTACGGGCCCGCTCCAACGCGACGGACACTGGCGAGGAGAGGATGTCCTCGCGCAGGGCGAGCATCCCCTGGACGTCATGGTCTGCCGGCAGGGCCACGATCACGGGCGGTCCTCTCCGGCCCGGCCCTCAGCCGCCGGGCGGCCCGGCCAGGTCGCAACGACGGATGCCGTCGGCGCCGTGGATCACATGTACTGCCGCAGGAAGCGGGCCGACTGGGTCAGGGCGGCCTGGCGCGTCTCGAGCGTCGCCTCGTAGGCGCGGTCCTCGACCTCGATGCACACCGGGCCGTCGTACCCCACGTCGCTCAGCACCGAGAGGAACCGCCCCCAGTTGACCTCGCCCAGCCCGGGCAGCTTGGGGCAGTGGTACTCCAGGGGCGTGGCGAGGATGCCGACCTCGTCCAGCCGATCGTACTCGATCCGCACGTCCTTGGCGTGCACGTGGAAGAGGCGGCCGGCGAAGTCCTTCAGCGGCTGGATGTAGTCGATCTGCTGCCAGACCAGGTGCGACGGGTCGTAGTTCAGCCCGAAGCTCGCGCTGGGGATCGCCTCGAACATCCGCCGCCAGACCGCCGGGCAGTGGGCGAGGTTCTTGCCCCCCGGCCACTCGTCCGCCGTGAAGAGCATCGGGCAGTTCTCGATGCCGATCCGCACGCCCCGCTCCTCGGCGAACTTCACCAGCGGGGGCCAGACCTCCTGGAACCGCGGCCAGTTGTCCTCCACCGACTTCGTCCAGTCGCGCCCGATGAACGTGTTCATCTGGTTCACGCCGAGCGTCGCGGCGGCCGCGATCACCTTCCGGATGTGCTCGATGTACACGGCCGCCTCGTCGCGGTCGGGGGCGAGGGGGTTGGGGTAGTAACCCAGGCCGCTGATCGCCACGCCGGCGCCCTCGAGCAGCTTGCGGACCTTCGCCGCGTCGGCGTCGGTGAGTTCGGCCACGTCGACGTGCGTCACGCCGGCGTAGCGTCGTTCGGCCTTGCCGACCGGCCAGCACATCACCTCGACGCAGGCGAAGCCTTCCGCCGCGGCGAACTCGACGACCTCCTCCAGCGAGAGGTCGGGCAGGATCGCGCTGCAAAACCCGAGTTGCATGGTTCGTCTCCTACAGGGTGACCCACTGCTGCTTTCGATGGCTGGCGAGGATCGCCTCGCACAGGACGACCTCGTGATGTCCCTGCTCGAAGGTGGGATAGAGCGGCTCGGCCGAGGGGTCGCCGGCGGCGATCCAGTCGTAGAACGCGCGGAAGCACTGCTTGAAGGCGTCGGGGAAGCCCTCGTTGTGCCCGCCGGGGTAGTCCACGAAGTGCCGCGGCACCTCGGCGACCAGCGCCGGGTCGCGCACGAGCAGCTCGTTGGCCCGGTCCCGGTGGCCCACCCACAGCTCGTTGGGCAACTCGCTGTTCCACGCCAGCGCGCACTTCGAGCCGGCAATCTCGTACCGAAGGCAGTTCTTCCGCCCGGCCGCCACCTGCGAGACCCACAGGCACCCTCGCGCCCCGCCCCGAAAGCGGAACAGGATGCACCCGTAGTCCTCCGTCGCGATGGCCACCGGCTCGGTCTCGACCTCCCGGGCGAGCTTGCCGGTGAAGGTCTCGACCTCGCCCTTCGGGCGCCGGCGGACCTCGTGAACGGTGCGGAGGTCGGCGAAGACGGCCTCGGCGCGGAGGGCGGTGATCGTGCAGACCAGGTCCATCCAGTGCGTGCCGATGTCGGCGACGGCGCGCAGCTCGCCCCCCTGTTCGGCCAGCACGCGCCAGTTGTAGTCCGTCTCGTGGAACAGCCAATCCTGAACGTAGCTGCCGTTGACGTGCCAGACCTCGCCCACCTCGCCGCGCGCGACCATCTCGCGGGCCTGGAGGTTCAGCGGGTAGAAGCGGATGTTGTAGCAGACGCCGGCGGCCTTGCCCGCCTGGCGGGCGAGCTGGACCAGCTCGGCCGACTGCCGGGAGTCCATCGCCAGCGGCTTCTCGCACAGGACGTGCTTGCCGGCCTGGAGGGCCTGGCTGGCCATCTCGTGGTGCAGCACGTTGGGCACGGCCAGGTGGACCGCCCCGGCTGCGTCGTCCGCCAGGAGCTCCTCGAAGCTCCCATACGCCCTCGGCAGGCCGAGCGACGCGGCGGCCGACTCCGACTCCGCCGCATCGACGCCCAGGATGCCGGTCACCCGCACGCCCAGGCGGCGCAGCGCCTCGACGTGCACCGGCCCGATGAACCCCGCCCCGACGACGGCGGCCGCAATGTCGTACATGATCCAGCTCCTTCCGCTTTCCCGCCCGTCGCCTGCACCGCCGGCCAAGCGGGCACGACCGGCGCATTATCCCCGCAGCGGGTCGGCGCCGCGAGCCCCGATTCCGCCCAGCCCGAGGGCCCGCTGCCCGTTGGGGGGGTTTTCATGGGCACGGGTCCGGCGGAGTGGTAAAATAATCCGCGTGCGGAAGGGCATGGTTCGTATGCGCGCAGTGTCTCTTTCTGCGCGGAGATCGCTCCTGGTATCGACTCGCTCTACAAGCTGGAAGCCCATCGCCGTTGCGGGAGCGTTTGCCCTGTGCGCCGGGGTGGTGACGATCGTGCTGATCGCCGCCACGGGGGCGGAGGTCACCGGCGAGACGCCGCAGGAGCGAGTGGCCGCGGTCCACCAGGTCGCGGCGCGCCGCCCGCGCGGCGCGGCGCGGGCCCTGGCCCGGGCCGCGGAGGACCGCAGCCCCGAGGTCCGCCGCGCCGCCGTCGCCGGCCTGGCGCACGTCCTCGAGGCCGACCACCGCCCCGTGGTGGAAAAGGCCACCCGCGACGCGGACGCCGGCGTCCGCGCGGTCTCGGCCGATACTCTCGGCGTCTACGGGGACCGCGAGGCCGCCGACCGGCTCATCCAACTGATCGAGACCGACCCCGACGAGCAGGTCCGCCTGGCGGCGCTGCGCGGGCTGTCCAAGTGCAAGGACCCGCGTTCCATCGTCGTCCTGCTGGAGACGGCGGACAAGGGCAAGACCAAGCGCGTCAGGCTCCAGGCGATGAAGTTCCTCTCCTGGAAGTTCAAGGCCAACGTTCGCGCCATGCGGGACCCGGGGTACGTGCCCGGCTGGAAGGACCTGATCCAGCGGTGGAAGTGGGACCTGCGCGTCCGGGACGCGTACGCGGCCGCCGGCGCGGAGCTGATCGACCGCCCGCAGGACATCCTCGGGAGGGACTGGCACCCGGAGCGCCGCGACTATACTGACCCGCCGGGCCGGACCAAGAGGCACGACAGCAACACGATGGGCGGGACGGACGAGTAGCGAGCCGCCCGACCGGCGGAGGGACGCGCCGGCGGGCCTCGATTGGCGTTCGCGAGCAGGAGACGCTGACATGAAACGCACGGCATTCACCCTCGTGGAGCTGATGGTGGTGATCGCCATCGTCGGGCTGCTGGTGGCCATCGTGGTGCCGAGCATGTCGTCCGTCTACTCCCTGGCCCGCCAGACCTTCTGCTGCAACAACCTCCAGCGCCTCGGCGAGGCGTTCACCATCTCCAGCAGCGGCAAGGCGATGCGGCTGAAGTCGGCCGGAACGGGCGAGATCGTCAGCGCCTACCCCAAGGCCATGGCCTGGCCGACCGTGCCCCGGGACGCCATCGACGAGCCGACCATCTACGAGTGCCCCGAGGAGCCCGTCAAGAAGAACGCCGCCCAGGACATGTTCAAGCTCCTGGAGTACGTCTGCCCATACGGCCGGTTCCCCATGGACACGATGGGCGGCGCGAGCACCTTCTACATCAGCCGCGTCGGAGAGGACGAGAAGGGCGTCTACACGGAGTACATGCTCCAGGACGACTACGGCAACGGGCAGTTCGAGATGATGGACTTCCAGGGGTGGCACGACACGGACGGCTTCGTCCGGGTCTACCACTCGGGCTCGATCTGGATCCCCTCCCGCGTTCCCGACACGCCGGAGTTCACCGGGGCCCACGGGCCGGGCTATCCCAACCGGCTGAATACCTGCCCGGACCTGAACGCCATCTACTACCGCGGCAAGCCCGCCTTCGGCGCCGAGGGCCGAACCCGCAACCACCGCGACAAGACCTACCCCCTGCCGGACTGGAACGTCGGGGGCACGAACTACGGCATCAACTCCTACGCCTACCGGTACGCCTACGGCTCCAAGTGCGTCGTGCTGGTGGACTACCCGGAGCTCATCGTCGAGGTCGACACCGCGGTGAAGACCGAGGAGCTCCTGCTGCAAAGCGGGCGGCACCTGGGGAAGCTGAACTACCTTCGGGGCGACGGCTCGGTCAGGACGGTCCGTCCCATGGACCTCAGTCCGCGCCTCCACATCGAGGCGTGGGACCCGGCCGACGAGATCGGGAAGATCCGGTGAGGCGAGGCGCCGGCTACCGGCGGGCGCCCTTGCGCAGGCGGTTCTCGATGTAGGGGTTGCCCGGCGGCGAGATGGGGACGATTCGCTCGGCGTGGACCACCGGCATGTCCTGGGCCTTGACGCTCGTGCTCGCCACGGTCCCCGTCACCCGCACCCACGAGTCGATCGGGAAAGCCCGGGCCTTCTCGGACGTCACCAGGATGCCCGCCGGCCAGGCGTCGGCCGCACAGCAGGTGATGACGAACCGGAACGCCACGAGGCTCCCGGCCGGCAGGCCCTCCTGGCGGTAGACCATCCCGTCCATGGCGATCCCCTGCCCGACGTTGCCGGGGTAGTCCAGGGCGACGTCCAGGGGCGTGACGCGCTGCCGCGGGCCCGGCATCGTGGCGGCGGGACCGCTCGTCGGGTAGGGGGACAGTCTCGCAGAGCCCTGCGCCGGCCTGGCGCCGCCTCGGGCATGGTCCAGCACGCCCAGGGCGATGATCGACTTCCAGAGGCGGCTGTAGCCCGCCCGCGCCGCGAACGCGTACGAGCCGGGGACCGGGCGCGGGTTGGCCGCCAGGAACGCCAGCGGCACGACCAGGATCGCCAGCGGCACCCACGCCGCGCGCGTCGCGTCGCCATGGGCGCAGGCGCGGCCGCCGAAGGCGACGCCCACCGTGAAGGCCGCCAGGACCACGCCGCCCACCACCAGCAGCACCCCGTAGGCCGGGGCGAGGAAGTACGTGTACCCCCCGCCGGCGAACAGCCACGCGAAGCTGCCCAGCCAGGCCACGCAGACCGCCAGGGTCACGACGCGATGGATCGTCTTGACAGCAGCACGCACAAGTGCACCAGCTCCACGAGGTGACCGTACAGCACGATCGACAGGAACACCGCCGCCGCGATGCTCACCGCCAGGGCCACGATCGCCCGCTTGCGGAACAGCGCCAGGTACATCGCCAGAAGCTTCAGGTCCAGCATCGGGCCGAGCACCATGAACGCCATCTGCCCGGAGAAGCCCACCAGCCCACGGAACGACGCGGCCACAAAGGCGTCGGCCTCCGAGCAGAGGTTCAGCACGAACGCCAGGCCCATCATGCCGAGCATGGCCAGCGGGCCGTCGCCTCCCCCGCCCAGCAGGTGCTCCTGGCGCACCAGCGTCCGCAGCACGCCCGTGACGAACGCGCCGATGACGAGGAAGCGCCCGACGTCGAGGAAGTCGCTCGCGCCGTGGTGGGCGGCCTCGAGCAGGCGCCCGCCGAAGCGCCGAAGCCGCGAGCGGCGCGGGGCGCCGTCGCCGCCGTGGACGTGCGCGTGGGGGTCGCGGCCCTGGGGGATCAGCGCCTGGCCCCCCTGGAAGACCTTGCCGATGGCCAGGCCCACGACCACCGCGATGACGTAGCCCAAGGCGAGGCGGGCTGCCACCACGTGCCAGTCGCCCGCGTAGGCGACGGCCGTCGAGGCCGCCACGATGGGGTTGACGATCGGCCCGGCCAGCAGGAACGCCACCGCCGCCGACAGCGGCGCGCCCTTCCGCACCAGCCGGCGGACCACCGGGACGATCGCGCACTCGCAGACGGGGAAGATCACGCCCATCGCCGCCGCCACGAGCACGCTTCGCCGCCGCCGGCCCGAGAGAATCTTCGCCAGGCCCTCGGGGGAGACGAAGACCTCGATCAGCCCCCCCACCAGCGCGCCGACCAGCATGAACGGCATGGCCTCGAGCAGGATCCCCAGGAAGACGCGGATGACCTCGCGGACCTGCTGCTGGCGCGCGTGGGGCAGGCGCCCGAAGAAACAGAGCATTCCCGCCGCCACGACGATGAACGCCAACTGGAGGCCCTTGCCGGTCAGCCCCGCCGCGCGCCCGCCGGCGCCCGGCTTCGATGGGATCTCGGGGTGGTCGTCCACGGCGGTCACGGATGTCCTTCTTTCCTTCTCCGGCCCGGCGGCAGCGGAGCATTATCCCCGGAACGCTCCCGGCCTGCGAGCGCCGTCTGCTCAAGGACGCCCCGCGGCGAGATGCCCCGGCGCCGCGCCCCAACGCCCCGGCCTGGCGGGACCGGGGTCCTGCCGCATCCCCCACCCATTTGACATCGCCGCACCCGGCGCGATACTGGGCGGTCGGGCACCGGGACGACCCGCCGTCCCTCACGAAGGGAATCGCCATGGCACGCACAGGCCTGCCCCTCGCCGCGACGCTCTGCCTCGCCTTGCCGCCTCTGCTCGCCGACGGGCCCCCGCCCCCCGCCGCGAATCCCTGGTGGCAGCGCGGTGCCGACACGTGGTACTACAAGGACGACTGGAAGGCCCTCGCCGTCACGCCCGTCAAGGGCGGCCGCGAGCCCGCCGTCGTCAAGACCATCAAGCTCGACACGCCCGCGAGGTCCGGCTGGATCCTCATCTGGGGCGATCGCGGCTACCGCCTGCTCGTCAACGACAGGCTCGTGGGGGCCAGCGTCGACGGCGGCCTGATCGACGACTGCGACCTGACGAAGCTCGTCGTCGGACGCCGCGACGTGGCGATCCGCATCGACGGCCGCAAGGTCGCCGCCGAAGGCGAGGTCGTCGACGCCTCCGGCGAGCGCCACCCCTTCGCGACCGGCGCCGACTGGCAAGGCGCCCACGGCGGCGGCGTGAGGACGGAGAAGCTCCGCCCGGGCCCGAGCACGGGCGCGTACCATCGCTCGCACAACGCCCGGCTGACCGCCTACAACGCCGAGCAGCGCGCGAAACTGGCGGTTGCAAAAGGGTTTGCGCGCATCCAGCGGCTGCGCGAGCAGGGAGTGTTCCTCCTGCGCCGCCACCGCACGCCGGCCGAAGTGCTGCGCTTCGACCCGGACGTGCCCTGGCGGAAGGCCGAAGCCGTCGCCCTGCCGCTGCTGGCCCGGGCCCGGGCCCTGCTGGAGGAGCAGGCCTCGCCCACCCTGAAGGCCGGCCGCCTCCCCGAGGCCCTCGACGCCGCGAGGCAGGCGGCGGCGCTGCTCTCGGCGGCGGAAGCGGCCGTCTCCACGACCCTGGACCTCTACCTCGCCGAGCGGGAGGCCCGCCACGTGCGAAACGTGTCCCACCTGCTGGGGGCCACGGGGGATCCGGGCTGCGAAACCGCCCATCTGGCCGCCCTGGCCGGCAGGGCCCGAGACGCCCTGTCGCGGGAGGACTGGTCCTCCGCCGCCAAGGCCGTCCTGCGGCTGCGCCGGGCCGCCGGGGCCGTCCGCGGCCGGCTGGAACGCCGAGCCGAACAGGTCGGGGGCGTCGGGGACCTCGACGAGTTCCCCGAAGACCGGTTCGCCTGGCTCAACGCGCGGGGGCTGATGGACAACGACCCGGCGGACTGGCCCTTCACCATGCTGCCGTCCTGGCGGGCGTGCATCGACCTGGCCGGGCTGTGGGATTTCCGCATCGATCCCAACCACGTCGGCGAGAAGGCGAGCTGGCACAGCGTGCCCCTGGACGCCGCGTGGCGAGCGATCCGCGTCCCGGACGCCTGGGAGCGCCACGGCGTCGTGCGGGACGTCCGCGCCGCCCCGGGCGCCCCGTTCGGCAAGGCCGTCACCGGCTGCAACAAGCCTTACAACGGCTTCGCCTGGTACCGCAAGCGACTGCTGGTTCCCGCGGCCTGGCGGGGACAGAAGCTGCGGTTGACCCTCGGCGGCGTGTCGAACTGGGCACGGCTGTTCGTCAACGGACGGGACGTCGGCGCGTACCACCGGCAGGCGGATCGGCGCGTGCGGACGCCCGGCGGGATCGACATCCCCCCCGAGGCCGTCCGTTTCGGCAGGCCCAACTGCCTGGCGCTGCTGGTGTACAACTACGACAACTTCGGCGGGATCACGGGCGGCCCGGTCGCGATCCACCAGGCCGGCACCGGCCCGGGCGGCCGCTACACGCCCGGACCGCTGTACTACGCCCGGGAGTACCACCACGGCCGATGGGCCGAGGTGCACCGCCAGACGTTCGTCTTCGGCGCGATGGCGCCGGGCGCGATCATTCAGGCCGACCGGCCGGTCCTGGACCTCTGGGGCTGGCAGGCCAAGGGCCATCGCCCGCCGACGCGCCTGGGCTTCGACGCCGGCGAGGGCAAGGGCATGGCCGCGATCCCGCTGGCCGGCCCCGCGGACCTGCTGGCGAAGGGCGCCCCGGCGGACGGGTGGCTCCTTCTGGGCGGCTCGCAGCGCGACGTGGTCCTGGTCCCCGGCGGGAAGCTCACCGCCCTGCGCTGGGGGCCCTGCCCGCAGGGCGGCATGATGCTGACGCTGACGTTCGGCGGGCGAGAGGCTCGGGCGGGCGTTGTGTGCCTGCCCGCCGGCGCGGCGGCGGGCGCCGCGGATGCGCGCTTCTGGGCCCGCACGCTTCGGCAGTACCCGATCTCGTGCAGCGAGATCGTCGTCCGCCACCCCGCTGCCGCCACCGATCGCGGCGCCGTCCCCCAGATCTGCAAACTCCGCTACGAGTACCTTCCTCTGCTGCGGCGCGAGCAGCGGGCGGACAAGATCGCCCCCGTGCCGATGCTCGCGAGCTTCGCGCTGGAGCACCACTTCCCGGGCCTGGACGTGCGCGGCGCGAAGACGACCGGCTACCGATCCCCGTACGCGGCCTATCGCGTGGTCGAGGGCACGGACACGCTGGTCTACACCGCGCCCGCGGTGGACCGGTCGAAGGTCATGAAGGGCGTCGGCGAGCTGTTCGCCAAGAAACGCGAGCGGGACAACCACCATGCCTGGGGCGACGAGGCCGCGATGTTCCGCCGCATGGCCGGCTGGGGCTTCGACCACTGCCGCTACGCCTTCGCGTGGCACCACGACTGGGACCTGCCGCTGTGCCGGTCGATGGCCGGGCCGATCCTACCGGACAACGAGGCGGTGTGGCGCCGCCTGGACGAGGTCACGCGGAAGTGCAACGACGCCGGCATGCAGATGATGCTCACGTGGTTCAGCGACACGGGCTCGCGGCGCTGGAAGGACAATCCCGCCGAGCGGCGGAACTGCTACGAGCTGTGGCGGCGGATCGCGCGGCGGTACAAGGACCACCCCCGCTGGGCGATCAGCTACGACTTCTTCAACGAGCCCGCCCAGATGAACACCGCCCACTACAACCGGGTCATGAAGGAGCTCACCAAGATCGTGCGATCCGAGGACCGCAAGCACCGGATCGTCTGGGAGTCCGGCGACGGCTGGGCCCAGCCCCACTGGTGCCTCTGGATGGAGCCCGTCGACGACGACAACGTCCTCTACAGCTTCCACCACTACGGCAAGCACTGGGGCTACGCCTACGACGAGTACTACCCCGGCTACCAGGCGACGCGCGAGCGGACGCAGATCGACCCGTGGCTGGAGGCGATCCTGTTCGGCCTGAAGCACAACGTGCCGACCCACTGCGGGGAGTTCGGGCTGTCGATGATCCAGCCGGCGGGCGACGGCGAGCAGTGGCTCGACGACTACCTCGCGCTGTTCGAGCGGTTCGGCATCGGCTGGAACTGGTGGAACTACTCCGGGCGCGACGTCTACCGCACCGGGCTGATCGCCCGGGACCGCGTCAGCCCCTACGTGCCCATCCTGACGAAGTGGTGCCGCCGCAGCGGCTGGGGGCGGGCGCGGCGCGAGGCCGCTCGGATGTCCCTACGTCAATGCGGGCTTGCCGAGGCGCCCACGCGGGGTACAATCATCCACGACGGCTCGCCCCGGTGGCGAGCGCAAGGGTGGAGGCGACACGTCGGTTCTCGAACATGGGAGAGACCAGATGAGGCACGCACCGTGGATGGTCGTACTCGCCATGCTGTTCCTGGCGGCGGGGTCGGTGGCCCAGGAGCCGGCAACCCGAAGCGATGAAGACCAGACCGTCGAACAGATGAAGCTCCGCGAGACGGAGCTGCAGCTCAAGGAACAGGAGGCCGAGCTGGCGTACCGGCAGAAGATGCGCGAGATGGAGCTGGAGCAGCGCAACCTCGAGATCGAGCAGTTGCGGCGCGAAGCCGCGAAGCCGCAAGGGGACGGGGGCGGAGGCCTCCTGCTGCTGCTGATCCTCGTGGTGCACATCCTGCTGACCGTCTGGGTCTGGAAGGACATGCGCGAGCAAGAGATCGGCCGGGCGCTCTGGGTGCCCATCGTCCTGCTGACCGGCCTGTTCGGCGCCCTGCTGTATGCCGTCGTCCGCGTCGCCGACACGCGCGCCAAGCAGGCGACACGGGCCGAGACCAGACGGGCCAGGTAGTCCCCCCTGCCCGACCGCAGGCGCTGTAGACACGCGGCGCCGAAGAGAACACGGCGGACCGGCGCCGCCGTGCCGGTGTTTGGTGCTGCGCGCCGAGGCCGTACCCGCCCCCCGGACCGGCCGGCGACGGGACACGCGAGGCAACCGTGATGGGACCATCGGCCAACGGCGACACGCGCATCCTCCGGGAGCTGGCGAAGCGCTACGCCGACGTCTGCCGCCGGCCCGTCCAGGCCGAGCGCCGCGAGCTCTGGCGGCGACTGAACAGCCTGGAGCGGACGCGGCCGCTGCTGTACCTCCGCGGTGGCAACTGCTGGGACGAGGTGCCCGAGTTCACCGGCTGCCGTTGCGAGGACCCGTTCTTCCGCCGCCACGAGCGCCGCCTCCGCCTGGGCATCTACCGGGACACGCTGGGGGATGACTTCATCTCCGAGCCGTGGCTGACGGTGCGGGCGACGTACAAGTGCGAGGGCTGGGGCGTCCGCGGCAGGCGGACGCGCCCGGACGAGCCCGGCGGGGCGTGGAAGGAGGACTACCCGCTCAAGGAGCCCGCGGACCTCCGCAAGCTCCGCGCGCCCTGGCACGAGATCGACGAGCAGGCCACCGCCCGCGACGCCGACCGCCTGGGCGAGGCGATCGGCGACCTCCTGACGGTGGACGTGGATCGCGGCCCGGCCTATCGCATGTGGTCCGCCGACCTCTCCACGCACTTGGGCTGCCTCCGCGGCATCGAGCACTTCATGCTCGACATGTCCGACCGCCCCGACTGGCTGCACGAGCTGGTCGCGTTCCTGCGCGACGGCGTCCTGGCCGCGCAAGGGCAGGCCGAGGCCGCCGGCGATTGGTCGCTCGCCAACCACCAGAACCAGGCCATGCCCTACAGCCGCGAGCTGGCCGACCCCGCCGCCAACCGCCACGGCGCGATGCGCAAGGAGCTGTGGGGCTACATGGCCGCCCAGGAGTTCACGCTCGTCTCCCCGGCCATGCACGAGCAGTTCCTGCTGGCCTACCAGCGGCCCATCCTTAAGCATTTTGGCCTCGTGGCTTACGGATGCTGCGAGGACCTCACGCGCAAGATCGACATGCTGCGGACGATTCGGAACCTGCGGCGCATCGGTGTGGCCCCGGCCGCTGACGTGGCCCGCTGCGCCGAGCAGATCGGCACGGACTACGTCATCAGCTACCGCCCGAATCCGGCCGAAATGGTCTGCTGCGGCTTCGACGAGGACCACATCCGCCGCGTGCTGCGCCGCGATCTCGACGCCTGCCGCGGGCTGTGCGTGGACATCACGCTGAAGGACATCAACACGGTTCAGGGCCGGCCCGAGCGCCTGGCCGCGTGGGTGCGCGTCGCGCGCGAGGTGGCCGACGACTACGCGTGAGGCGCGGCCGGGTGCCGTATCATCGCGCAGGAACGAACAGCCGGGGAGAGCGACGATGCCCAGAGAATCGGCCGCCAGGAAGAAGCAGCGAGTCACGAAGATCATCGCCGCGCTCAAGAAGGCCTACCCCCAGGCCTGCTGCGCGCTGGAGCACGCCAGCCCCCTCGAGCTGCTGATCGCGACGATCCTGTCGGCCCATTGCAGCGACCGGCAGGTCAACCTCGTCACGAAGGACCTTTTCCGTAAGTACAGAACCGCAAAGGACTACGCTCGCGCCGACCCGACGGAATTCCAGGAGGACATCCGCAGCATCGGCCTGTTCCGCAACAAGACGAAGAGCATCCTGACCGCCTGCCAGGCGATCGTGAAGGACTTCGGCGGCCAAGTGCCCAGGACGATGGACGAGCTGCTGACGCTGTCGGGCGTGGCGCGGAAGACCGCCAACGTCGTGCTGGGCAACGCCTTCGGCGTCAGCGCCGGCGTGGTGGTCGACACGCACGTCTTCCGACTGGCCAACCGGCTGGACCTCACGAAGTGGAGCAAGGTCGGCCAGAGCCACAAGGTCGAGCAGGACCTGATGGCCCTCGTGCCGAAGCGGCAGTGGACCATGTTCGCGCACTGGCTGATCTTCCACGGCCGCAGCGTCTGCACCGCCCGCAAGGCCGACTGCGACCACTGCGTCATCCGGAAGCTCTGCCCGTCGGCGGGGAAGGTGTAGGTCGCCGTCAGAGGACCTGGCGGTTCTCCTCTTCGTGGGCGGCGTGCTCGGCCTGCGTGCGGTCCTCGTCCTGGCGCTTGTGGTTGATCCCCAGCTTCTTGGCGTACAGGCGGTAGACGTCCGCCGGAGCCAGGCCCAGCAGTTGGCAGATGCTCATCCAGAAGAACAGCATGTCCGTCGCCTCGACGCGGGCGTTCTGGACGTCCCGCAGCTCGTACTGCCGGCCCTCCCTCGCCTCGCGGTACCAGTGTTTCCAGCAGAGGCAGTCCTGGAGCTCGTGGCACTCGGCCGCGAGGGCATCGAGGTAGTTCTTCAGGGCCCGCCCCACTTCGACCCGCAGGCCGCCCCCAGCCGGCAGCGAGCCGTCGCGCTGAGCCGCGGCCAGTGCGGCCCCGAGCCCCGACGTGTCGAACCCCGCGCGGCGATTCAATTCCGCCTGTAGCGGCCAAAGCTCCTCCAGTGAGCACGGTGCTTGCTGCGGCATCGGTCGCTCCTTCGCTGTCGGCGATGGCCCCCGGCCGCCCGCATTGTAGTCGGCCCCGGCGACGGCGGCAACGGCTCGGCGGCGGTGGCTTGCCTTCCGCGGTCAGCGCGGCTACCCTGTCTCTCGACCGGGCGGCGGGCGCGGCCGGTGGAGCCGTCGATGCGGCATGGTCCGCCAACCGCCGGCGCGGCACGGGAGACGATCGTGTTTCGCAGAGCGGCGTTCTACTTCGAGGCCTGGCACGCGTATCTTGCCGGCGGCCTGCTGCTGGCCTGGGTGCTCCTGGGGGGATGGCTGCTGCGCCGCAGCGTCCGTGACCACGTGCCCCGGCGGAAGGCGGGTCTGGCGCGGTGCCTCCGCGTGTCGCTCCTGTCGGGCCTGGCAGGCCTGGTAGCCGGGATGGCCATCTACTTCCTCGTGGAGGCGCTGGCAAAGGCCGGTGGTACCGACGGGAAGTGGTACGGCATGCCGTTCGGCGCCGCCGCGTTCCTCGGCGGAAGCTATGTCCTTGTGTATGCCAGCTTTACGCTTCCGTCGGGGGCGGTGCTGCGGCACTGGCTTCGCGGCTTCGGTCCGCCGGCGCTCCTGCTGGCGGCCAGCGCGCCGGCGTGGGGCTACTCCTACGTCCAGGGGCAGCGCCGCCTGGATCGCCACCACAGCCTGTACCACCTCGGCTGCGTCTTCGACGGCCTCATCCAATACCGGCGATCGCTGCGCCGCTACCCGGACCGTCTCCAGCGCCTCGTGCAGGACAGGGTCATCGCCCCCGAGCACCTCCACTGCCGCAGGCCGACCGGACGAGACGTGGACTACTTCTACCGCGCCCCCGCGCCCGTGCCGCCCGAACGTCGGGGGCAGTGCCTGCTCGCCTGCGACTTCCTCGCCAACCACGACGGGCGCGGCCGCGCGGTGCTCTTCGCCGACGGCGAGACGAAGTGGTTCGAGCCGGGCGAGCTCGACGGCGTCTTCAAGCTGCCCGAGAACCGCGGGTTCGCCGAGGCCCTCCGCCAGGCCGAGCGCCGGCGCGCGGCGTCGCAGCCGGCACCATAGCGACATCCGCATATATGCCTGGGGGCGCCGCAGCGCAGCGAGCGGCGGCGCGCGATTCCTCGCGCACCCGGACGGGGGGGCCGCTACAATACGCCTCCATGTGCGGCTTCGCCGGAGAGTTCCTGTTCTCGCGCGACGGGCGCGCCGAGCCGTCGCTGGCGCGGCGGATGGCCGAGGCCGTCGCCCACCGTGGGCCCGACGACCAGGGCGAGTTCCTCTCCCCCGACGGGCGCTGTGCCATCGCCTTCCATCGCCTGGCGGTCATCGACCCCGAGGGCTCGCGCCAGCCCATGACGTCGGCGGCCCGCGGCGCGACGGTGGCCTTCAACGGCGAGATCTACAACTTCCGCGACCTGCGTGCGGCCCTGCGGGGCGAGGGCGCCGTGTTCACCACCGCGGGGGACACCGAGGTGCTGCTGCACCTCTACGAGGCCGACGGCGCGGAGATGCTCGCCCGGCTGGACGGCATGTTCGCCCTCGCGATCTACGACCAGCCGAACGGCTCGCTCCTCCTGGCGCGGGACCGCCTGGGCCAGAA
The DNA here is from genome assembly GCA_964642165.1 of uncultured Planctomycetaceae bacterium. GTDB lineage: Bacteria > Planctomycetota > Phycisphaerae > SM23-33 > SM23-33 > CAYRVX01. The sequence continues at coordinate 17,052 of CAZXOC010000030.1, forward strand.
GCCGCTCTGGTATGCCGTGCTGGCGGACCGGATCGTCTTTGCCTCCGAGGCGCCCGCCCTCCTGCGGCATCCCGGGGTCCCTCGCCACCTGGACCGAGGGGCGATCGCCCTTTATGCCAGCTTCGGCTATGTCCCCGCGCCGAGGACGATCTGGCGCGGCGTCCGCAAGCTGCCGCCGGGCAGCCGCCTGGTCGTCGTCGACGCCCCGGCCGAGCCGGTTCGATACTGGCGCGTGCCGGACGCCCTGCCGCCGCGACCGGGCGACGCCACGCGGCAAGTCCGGGCCGAGCTTTCCGCCGCCGTGCGGGCGCGAATGTACGCCGACGTGCCGCTGGGTGCCCTGTTGAGCGGCGGGCTGGACTCCGCCATCGTGGTGGCACTGATGTGCGAAGCCGCCGGGCGAACGGGGGGCGTGCGGACCTTCACCGCCGGCTTCCAGGACGACGCGTACGACGAGCGCGACAGTGCGCGGCGCGCGGCCGAAACGCTCGGCACCGAGCACACCGAGATCCTGGTGCGGCCGGCCCCGGCCGAGGCGCTCGACGACCTCGCCCGCATGTACGGCGAGCCCTTCGCCGACTCCAGCGCCCTGCCGACGTGGCTGATCTGTCGTGCCGCGCGCCAGCACGTGACGGTCGCGCTGAGCGGCGACGGCGGCGACGAGGCCTTCGGGGGCTACGATCGCTACCGGGCCCTGCACCTGGCCGACACGATGCGCCCGGCGACGTACCTGGCGACCCGCTTCGCGGCGGGGATCCTCCGCCCGCTCGCACCGAAGCAGGAGCGCAGCCGCCTGCGACGACTGGTTCGCTTCGCCGAGTCGCTTCCCTACCCGGCCGCCGTGCAGTACTTCATGCACCGGCGCCTGTTCGGGCCGGAGGACCTGGCGCGCCTGTTCGGCGAGGAGTTCGCCGCGGGTGAGGACCTTGACGCGCCGGCCCGGTGGTTCTGCGACCTGTACGAGGAGGGCGAGTTCGCGGACGAGGTGGCGTACGCCCAGCGACACGACCTGCTGACGTATCTGCCGGACGACCTGCTGGTCAAGACGGACATCGCCTCGATGGCCGCGTCGCTGGAGGTCCGCAGCCCGTTCCTGGACCATCGCGTGGTCTCGCTGGGGCTGTCGCTTCCGGTGGAGAGCAAGCTCGCCGGCGGGCGCGGCAAGGCCGTCCTGCGGGAGGCGTTTGCGGACGTCCTGCCGGCGGAGACGCTGCGCGGGCCGAAACGGGGCTTCGGCGTGCCGTTGGGCCGGTGGCTGCGGGGGGAGCTGAGCGGGGTCCTGCGCGAGACGCTGCTGGACCCGTGGTTGGACCGGCAGGGGCTCTTCCGGCGTGAGGCCCTGGCGGGGCTGGTGAACGATCACCTCTCCGGGCGGGACGACCACGGCCACCGGCTCTGGGCGCTGCTGGTCTTCGCGAGGTGGCTGGCGATGCAGCCGTAGGGCCATCCGCCGGTTCCACGTGGAACATTCGGCGGGTCGAAGAAGTCGAACCGCGGCGAGCCGGGCCGGTCTTGTTGCTTGCGTCCGCGGGGCGCCCGGAGTATGCTGTCGGGGACATCCTAGGGAAGATGTTCCACGTGGAACATCGCTTCGGGTCTCGCAGACGACAGGGAAGGGAGGCCCTCATGGCCAAGCGAGCCAAGCCCATCGCCGCCAGCCGCCTGGGACGCGGTCTGTCCAGCCTGATTGCCCGTTCGGCGCCGACCGATGAAGAAGAAGCCGCGGCGTCCTCCGCCCCCGCGACGGCCGAACCACAGGCCCGGCCGGCCGAGAAACCCGGCCCGCCCCGCGCCGCGCCTCTGGAGATCCCGACCGACCAGATCGCCCCCAACCCCCACCAGCCACGGCGGCAGTTCGACCCGGGCGCCTTGGCGGAGCTGGCCGCCAGCGTTGCCCGGCAAGGGGTTCTCCAGCCGCTGCTGGTCGCCCGCGCCGGGGACGCGGAGGCGGAGACCCCCTACGTCCTGATCGCGGGTGAGCGTCGTCTGCGTGCGGCTCGGCAGGCCGGGCTGCAAACCGTCCCCTGCGTGCTGCGCAAGGCCACGCAGCAGCAGATGCTCGAATGGTCACTCGTGGAGAACATCCAGCGCGAGGACCTCAACCCCATCGAGCGGGCCCGCGCCTATCGCCAGTACATGGACCGGTTCGGCCTGACGCAAGCGGAGGTGGCCGAGCGGACGGGCGACGCGAGGCCGACAGTGGCGAACCATTTGCGATTGCTTGATTTGTGCGATGAAGTGCAGGCGATGCTCCTCGCGGAGAAGCTCAGCTTCGGCCACGCACGCGCGTTGGGGGGGCTCGCCGGCAAGGCGGACCGCCAGCGCGAGCTGGCCGAGCAGATCGCCCGCCGGGGGCTGTCGGTGCGGCAGGCCGAGCAGATGGTCGCCGCGGCGGGGCAGGAGGGCGAAGGCCGCCGCGCGGCCGGCCGGGGCGCCCGCGAGGCCAAGCCGGCCTACGTGCGCGACATGGAGGCCCGACTGACGCGGGCGGTCGGGACGCGCGTGCAGATCATGCCGGGCCGCCAGGCGAACCGCGGCCGGGTCGTCGTCGAGTACTACAGCCTCGACGACTTCGAGCGGATCGCCGCGGCGCTCGGCGTCGAGGGCGAGGGCTGAGAAGGGGCCGCAATAGGTACCTGGCTATCGCCATAGGCATATAAACGCACGCGCACCTATGCGTATGTCTCTTTCCGGACGGCGAGCGTGGCGAGCGGCGCGGAAGACATCCAGTTGCCGACCGGCGTGGACTGGCGCCACTGGGTCCGGCGCTGGGACCGCATGCAGGAGCGCTACGTGCTCCGGCGCCGCGAGCGGTTCGAGATCCTCGCGCGGGCCGTCCGCGACGCGCGCGGCCGCATCCGGCGGGTCGTGGACCTCGGCTGCGGCACCGGGACGCTGAGCGAGTGGATGCTCGAGCACGTCGGGGCCGAGGAGGTGGTGGGGATCGACTTCGACGAGCGCCTACTGGCGTTGGCGCGGGAGCGCCTCCGGCCGCATGGGCAACGCATTCATCTGTTTCGTAAAGATTTACGAGATCCGACTTGGCGCGACTGCGTCGGGGGCCCCGCCGACGCCGCGGTCTCGGCGACGGCGCTGCACTGGCTGAGCCCCGACCAGCTCAGGCGCCTCTACGCCGACGTTCGCGAGGTCCTCGCGGGCGGGGGGATCTTCCTCAACGCCGACCACGTCTCGTGCGAGATCGCCGGCGTGCAGGCCGCCCGCGACGCGGCGCGCAACGAGGCGATCGCGGCGGCTGCGCGCGAGGGCGTCGAGGGCTGGGACGCCTTCTGGACGGCGTACAACGCGCGCCTGGGGCTCGACGGTGAGGCGTTCGGCCGGCGCGTCTTCGGCCCGTGGGAGGGGATCGAGGAGGGCATGCCGCTCAGTTGGCACGTCGCGCAGCTCGAAGCGGCGGGCTTCGTCGGCTGCGAATGCTTCTGGCGATACGGAACGGATGCGGTGTATGGTGCGGTTCGCCCGGGCGACCGGCGGGACGCCGACAGGCCGGGGCGCGGAGATAGCACGGGACGGTAGCATGCGAAAGGTAGCTGTCGGACTGATCTTCGTCGCGCCGCTGGCGCTGGTGGCGCTGCAGGAGTACTGGCCCTTCGTGCGGGCGCACGTGTGGGGCATCGGGCCGGCGGGCGGCGCGACGCCGCCGGCCTCGCGGCCGGAGCGGCCATGGGCCACGGCAGGCAGCGCGCCGGGCGTGGGGAACTTCTTCCAGGTCACGGACAAGCTGTACCGGGGGGCCCAGCCGACGGCCGAAGGGATGCGTGCCCTGGAGGCCATGGGCATCCGCACGGTGGTGAGCCTGCGCCGCTTCCACGACAACGCGGACGAGGCCGCCGGAACGCAACTGGCCTGCTACCAGATCAACGTGAACCCCTTCCGGCCAAACGAGGCGCAACTCATTCATTTCCTGGTGATTGCGACCAACCCGGCCCGCACGCCGGTGTTCGTGCACTGCGAGCGCGGCATCGACCGAACGGGGATGATGTGTGCGATCTATCGCATGGTGGCCTGCGGGTGGACGAAGCGGGAGGCCATCGACGAGATGAGGCACGGGCCGTTCGGCTATGACAAGGTGTTCGAGAACGTCCCGGCGTTTCTATGGGACCTGGACGTGGACGGGCTGAAGCGGAAGGTCCAAGCCGCAAGCCAGGCGGACGCGGGGCCAAGCAACGAAAGGGAATAACCATAAACACCTTTTATATAATTATTTGTGCTGTCGCCCTGTCGGCGGCCGTGGCCTGCGGCCCGGGGCGATCCCTCGCCGCGGACGCCAGCCCTCGGGACCGCCTCGCCGAGGCCAACGTGGTCTGGAAGACGCCCAGCGAGGGCTCCTGGGGCTCCATGCCCCTCGGCAACGGGGACGTCGGGATCAACCTCTGGGTCGAGGCCGGCGGGGACCTCGTCTTCCTGGTCAGCAAGACAGACGCGTGGGATGCGCACTGCCGGCTGCTGAAGCTCGGCCGCGTTCGCCTGAGCCTCGAGCCGAACCCCTTCGCCAAGGGCCTGCCGTTCCGCCAGGAGCTCAGGCTCCGCGAGGGGCGGATCGACATCTCGGCCGGGCGGAAGGGCGAGGCAATCGCCCTGCGGGTGTGGGTGGACGCCCATCGGCCGGTGATCCGCGTGGAAGGCGAGAGCGCCAAGGAACGTAACATCAAGGCGGACCTGGAGATATGGCGATCCAAACCGTTCGAGTTGACCGGCAGGCAGCGCGACGCCGCCCGCGGGGTGCTCGGCGCGCCGTATCCCCTGAAGGTGCCGGCAGATCGGACGGTCGACGCCCCGGGGCGGGTCGTCTGGTACCACCGGAACGTCGAGTCCTGCTGGCCGGTCACGCTGAAGGTGCAGGGGCTGGGCGGGCTGCTGGACACGTATGGCGATCCGCTGCTGCACCGCACGTTCGGCGGGGCGATGGTGGGGGCGGGACTGGCCAAGTCAGGCCCGACGACACTCAAGAGCCCCAAGCCCGTCCGGCGCTTCGGCGCCTCCATCTACGCGCTGACGAAGACGCCGGCGACGGAGAAGCAGTGGCTGACGGCGCTGGACCGCGCCGTCGCGGCGGAGGATCCGCCGAAGCTCGACGCGGCGCGCAAGGCCCACGAGGAGTGGTGGTTGGCGTTCTGGGACCGCAGTTGGATCCACGCCTCCGGCACGGCCGCCGGGCCGGGGATGAGCACCAACCGCCTGCCGCTGCGGATCGGCGCCGACAGCGAGGCAGGCAACCGCTTCGGCGGCGACGTCGCCGAGGCGATGGTCCTCGCCCGCGCGCTGAGCGCCGAGGAGGTGGCGGACCTCGCCGCACGCCGGGGCCGGACGCTGCTGCGTGACGCGGCCGCGATCGGCTGCTGGACGTTCGAGAAACGCTCCGGCGGCGCGCTGGCCGGCGGCGCCGGCGGCCTGCCGGCCCGCGTGGTGGGGCAGGTCGACCTCGTCGAGGCCCCCGGCGGCAAGGCCGTTCGCCTCAGCGGCCAGGGGTACCTGGAGGTCGCCCATCACGAGAAACTCGACCTGCGCCGGGCGATCACGCTGGCGGCGTGGGTCCGCCCGCAAGAGGGCACGAAGCGCGACGGGCGGATCCTGGACAAGAGCCGCGCCGGGACGAGCGACGGCTACCTGCTGGACACCTGGCCCGGGGGGACGAGCCTGCGGATGATCACGCAGGCCAACACGCTGGGGGCCCGCGGCTGTCTGAAGGCGGGCGTCTGGTCGCACGTGGCGGCGACGTTCGATTCGAGCGGCTCGCAGCGGCTGTATGTCGACGGGCGGTGCGTCGCCTCGGCCCGCATCGGCGGGGGGCTGGGGCGCCTCACGCAGGCGTACGCCCTCCAGCGATTCGTCAACGCCTGCGGGGGTCGCGGCGCCCAGCCGATCAAGTTCAACGGGACCATCTTCACGGTGGACGGCCCGGGCTACGGCCCGGATTACCGCCGCTGGGGCGGCTGCTTCTGGTGGCAGAACACCCGCCTGCCGTACTGGCCGATGCTGCCGGCGGGGGACGTCGACCTGATGGAGCCGCTGTTCCGCATGTATCGAAACATGCTGGCGCTCCGCAAGGACGTCACGCGGACGTACTACAAGCACGCCGGGGCGTTCTTCGCCGAGACGATGTACTTCTGGGGCACGCCGTGCAACGACGACCATCGCTGGCAGCGAGCCGGGCAGCCCGATCACCTCATGCTCAACCGGTACATCCGGCGCGAGTGGCAGGGCGGGCTCGAGCTGTCGATGATGATGCTCGACCGCTACGACTACACACGCGACCGCGCGTTCGCGACGCGGACGCTCGTGCCCTTCGCGGCGGCGGCGCTGGAGTTCTACGCCGCCCACTACCCGCGCGAGAAGGCGGGCACGCTTCGCATCGACCCGGCCCAGTCGCTGGAGACGTGGTGGCAGGCCGTCAACCCCATGCCCGAGGTCGCCGGCCTGCACGCCGTGCTCCCGCGGATGCTCGCGCTGCCGGAGGAGCTCACCACGCCGGCGCAGCGCAAGGCGTGGCGGGCCCTGGCCGATTGCCTGCCGCCGATCCCCACCCGGACCGTCGAGGACCGCAAGGCCCTGGCCCCGGCCGCGACCTTCGCCGATCGCCACAATTGCGAGAACCCGGAGCTCTACGCGATCTTCCCGTACCGGCTGTACGGCCTGGGGCGCCCCGGGCTCGACGTGGCGCGGTGGGCCTTCGAGAAGCGCCGCAACCGGATCAACCACGGCTGGGCGCAGGATCCCGTTCAGGCGGCGATGCTGGGCCTGGCCGACGAGGCCGCCGCCATGCTCGTCCAGCGATCCGCCAACAAGCACGCGGGCAGCCGCTTCCCCGCCTTCTGGGGCCCGAACTTCGACTGGATCCCCGACCAGGACCACGGCGGCAACATCATGATGGGCCTCCAGGCGATGCTGCTGCAGCCGGTGGGGCGCAAGCTGCTGCTCCTGCCGGCCTGGCCGAGGGACTGGGACGTGCACTTCAAGCTGCACGCGCCGGGGCGGACGGTCGTGGAGTGCGTCTACGCCGACGGGAAGGTGCGCCGACTCGTGGTGACGCCTGCCGCCCGGCGAACGGACGTCAAGCTGCCCGAGACGCCCCGGTAGGCCAAGCCTGCCGTGCCGCGGGGGAACCAACTGTTCGTCAGACGCCGACCGAGGAGAACAGGCCATGCCAAGTCGTCAGCGAGTGTTGTGGGTTGCGCTGGTCGTGGTCGCCGGGGCCGCCGGGGCCGCCCGGGCGGAGAACGTGCCCGCCCGCCGGGAGCTGCTCTGCCAGGCCGATCCCGAGGGCCCCTCCGCCGTCGTGGACCTGGGGGAGAAGCTCGGGCCGATCTCGCCGTACATCTACGGGCAGTTCATCGAGCACCTGGGGCGGTGCATCTACGGCGGCATCTGGGCGGAGATGCTGGAGGACCGGAAGTTCTACCACCTCGTCACGTCGCGGCAGTCGCCGTGGAAGCGGCTGGGCGGGGAGGTAGGCTGGTCGCTCACGATGGACGTGGAGAAGCCCTTCGTCGGCTCCTGGTCGGCCAAGATCACCGCGACCGACCGCGCGGCGGACGAGGCCCACGGGATTCTCCAGGGCGCCCTGGGCGTGGTGAAGGGCAAGGAGTACGTCGGCCGCGTCGTCCTCGCCGGCGAGGCCCCCGTGGACGTCACGCTCGCCTGGGGACCGCAAGCCAAGCAGCGAAAGACAATTACGCTTCGCCCCGCCGGAGAGAAGTTCCAGGCCTACCCGGTCCGCTTCCGCGCCGGGGCCACCACCGACGAGGCCTCCCTTGCCCTCGGCGTGCGCCGGGCCGGCTCGGCGTGGATCGGCACGGCGTCGCTGATGCCGGCCGACAACGTCCGGGGCATGCGCGCCGACACGCTGGAGGTGCTCAAGGAGCTGGACTCGCCGATCTACCGCTGGCCGGGGGGCAACTTCGTCAGCGGCTACGACTGGCGGGACGGCACGGGGCCTCGCGACCGTCGCCCGCCGCGGAAGAACCCCGCCTGGCGCGGCGTCGAGCACAACGACTTCGGCATCGATGACTTCCTGGCCTTCTGTCGCGAGATCAAGACCGAGCCGCTGGTGGTGGTCAATACGGGGCTGGGCTCGCCGGAGCTGGCGGCGTCGCTGGTGCAGTACTGCAACGGCGGCGCGGAGACCCCCTGGGGCCGGCGCCGCGCTGCCAACGGGCACAAGGAGCCCTACCGCGTCCGCTGGTGGGGCGTCGGCAACGAGATGTACGGCGGCTGGCAGCTCGGGCACACGAGCCTCGAGGCCTACACCACGCGGCACAACGAGTTCGCCCGCGCGATGCGGCAGGTGGACCCGAAGATCAAGCTCGTCGCCGTGGGGGCCAGCGGCAAGTGGACCGAGGCGATGCTCACCCGCTGCCACGGGGCGATGGACCTGCTCAGCGAGCACTTCTACTGCCGGGACAAGAAGGACCTGGCCGCCCACGTCGCCCAGATCCCCGACCGCGTCCGCCAGAAGGCCCGGGCGCACCGCGGGTACCACGAGGCCATCGGCGCGCTGGCCACCCGGGCCGTTCCCATCGCGCTGGACGAATGGAACTACTGGTATGGAAAGCACCTGTACGGCGAGCTGGGCACGAGGTATCACCTGAAGGACGCCCTGGGAATCGCCCGGGGCATCCACGAGATGGTCCGCCACCGCGACGTGTTCCTGATGGCCAACTACGCCCAGACGGTCAACGTCATCGGCTGCATCAAGACCAGCAAGACCGCCGCCGCCTTCGCCACGACGGGCCTGCCGCTGAAGCTCTACCGGCGCCGCTTCGGCACGACGGCGGTGGCCGTCAAGGGCCCGGCCGCGCCCCTCGACGTCGCGGCGGCGCTGACGAAGGACGGCGCCGCCGCGACGATCGCCGTCGTCAACCCCACGCGCGAGGCGCGCACGCTGAAGCTGCACGTTCGCGGCGGCAGGCTCGCGAAGCGCGGCACGCGGTACGTCATCGCGGGCAAGGACCCGATGGCCTACAACGAGCCCGGCAAGCCCCCGGCCGTGCGCGTGACCGAGGAGAAGGTCCGCGATTTCGACCCGGCCGCGATCCGGCTCCCGCCGATCAGCATCGTGCTGTACGTCGTGGCGGTCGAGGGCGACGGGAGCGAACTTGCCGCCACCCCGCCGGTTGCGGCGGGGCGTGGGGCGCTCTAGAATGCCCCTGCGTTTCCAAGGGCAGTTCGGCCCCTCGTAGCGGTCTGTGGGAGGCGGTTCCATGAACAAGGTCCTCGTGCGGGTCCTGGCGCTTGTGGTGGTCGTGGCGGTCGTGATCGTGCTGGTCATCTTCGCCACGAGGAAGCCGGCCGAGATGCGCTTCGCCCTCGTGCCGAAGTCGATCGGCCATCCCTATTGGGAGGGGGTGCGTGAGGGCATGGAGGCGGAAGCCAAGCGATTGGGCGTCGAGGCCGTCTTCCAGGGCCCGGCGGAGGCCAGCATCGAGGAGCAGCTCAAGGTCATCGAGAGCCTGATGCAGGGGGGCTACCGGGGGATCGGCATCTCGCCCAACGACCCCGACGCGGTGAAGGAGGTCATCAAGCAGGCGATGGCGAAGGGCATCGCCATCGTGACGTTCGACAGCGACTCCCCGGACAGCGCGCGGCTGCTGTACATCGGCACGGACAACCGGGAGGGCGGGCGCGTGGGCGCCCGGGCCATGATCAAGATCCTCGGCGCGAAGAAGGCCGGCGAGACGGGCGAGAAGCTCCTGGTCCAGGTCATCGGCGGCCAGCCGGGCGCGTGGAACCTGAAGGAGCGCATGGACGGCTTCGCCGAGGGCGTCCAGGGCACGAACATCGTGCTGACCGACGTGCTGTACAACAACGAGAACCCCGACACGGCGCTTCAGGTGGCCGAGTCCGCCATCAACGCCCACCCGGACCTGCGCGCGTTCTTCTGTTCGAACGCCTTCGGCGGGCCCGGCGCGGCGCTGGCGATCAAGGGCGCGATCCAGCGGGGCAAGGCCAAGCCCGGGCAGATCCACGTGGTGGCCTTCGACACCACGGAGGACATCCTGGACTTCATCGACGAAGGCGTCATCGACTGCACGCTGGCCCAGAACACGCGGAAGATGGGGCGGATCTCCATCGAGAAGCTCGTCGAGTTCGTCCGGCAGCACCGCGAGGGCGAGGCCTTCCCGCAGCCGCCCAAGGGACAGGACGTGATCGACACGGGCGTGAGCGTCGTCTGGCCGGGGGACGTCGCCCAGTACCGCGCCCAGCCCCCGAAGCCCGCCGCCACCCAGCCGCAGGACTAGCCGGCGGACGTCGAGCCCATGGAAGCGTCCCAGCCGCCGCTCCTCCAGATGCGAGGGATCTCCAAGGCGTTCCCCGGCGTCCAGGCGCTGGACGACGTCTCGCTGGCCGTCGCCCGCGGAGAGGTCGTCGCGCTGGTCGGCGAGAACGGCGCGGGCAAGAGCACGCTCATCAAGGTCCTCTCCGGCTGCTACCGCGCCGACGCCGGGCGGACCGTCCTCGAGGGCCGCCCGCTCGGGCACTACTCGCCTCACCAGGCCCAGGAGATGGGCATCTCCGTGATCTACCAGGAGTTCAACCTCGCGCCGCCCTTGTCGGTGGCCGAGAACGTCTTCGTCGGCCGCCAGCCGCGATCCCCGCTGGGCCCCATCGACTTTGGGCGCATGCGAGCGGACACGCAGCGGATCCTGGACTCGCTTCACCTGCCCCTCGACGCCCGCCGCCTGGTCGAGACGCTCAGCGTCGCCGAGCAGCAGATGGTCGAGATCGCCAAGGCGATCTCCTTCGAGGCCAAGATCATCGTGATGGACGAGCCGACCGCCGCCCTCACGGAGCACGAGACGGCCACGCTCTTCGACCTCGTGCGGCGCCTCCGGGCCCGCGGCGTGTCGGTCATCTACATCTCCCACCGCCTGGAGGAGGTCTTCGAGGTGGCCGACCGGGTGGTGATCCTGCGCGACGGGCGGAACGTCGGCGGCATGGGCGTCGCCGAGGCCACGGTCGACCGGATCGTCCACCTGATGGTCGGGCGGGAGCTGAAGGCGATGTTCCACGAGGGCGACGCGCCGTTGGGCGAAGCGCTGATCGAGGTCCGGGGCCTGTCCTGCGCCGCCACCGGCGTGCATGACGTGAACCTGCACGTCCGCGCCGGGGAGATCGTCGGCATGGCCGGCCTGGTGGGGGCGGGCCGGACGCCGATCGCCCGAGCCGTCTTCGGCGTCGACTCGCCCGACGCCGGGGAGGTCCGTGTCGGCGGACGGACCGTCTCGATCCGCTCGCCCCGCGACGCCATCCGCGCCGGGCTCGGCTTCATGCCGGAGGACCGCAAGGAGCAGGGCCTGTTCCTGATCCTGGCGGTGCGGGAGAACGTGACGGCCGCGGGCCTGGGTCGCCTGAGCCGCTGGGACTTCGTCCAGTTCGCCGCCGAGCGACGGGTCGTCGGCTCGCTCATCGACCGCCTGAACATCCGCACGCCGTCGCAGGAGCAGCAGGTGCAGTTCCTCAGCGGCGGCAATCAGCAGAAGGTCGTGCTGGCGAGGTGGCTGTCGCTGGAGCCGAAGGTGCTCCTGCTCGACGAGCCGACGCGGGGCATCGACGTCGGCGCCAAGGCGGAGATCTACGCCCTGATGCGGCGCCTGGCCGCCCGGGGCGAGGGCATCCTCATGATCTCGTCGGAGCTGCCGGAGATCCTCGGCATGAGCGATCGCGTGCTGGTCGTCCGGGAGGGGACCATCGCCGGCGAGCTGACCCGCGAGCAGGCCACACAGGAAGCCATCGTGCACCTGGCGACGGGAGGGCGATGAGCGTGTCCCAGCCCCAGGGCGAGCAAGACAACGCGGCGGCCGGCGCCGCGGCGAGGCCCCTGTCGGGCCTCAGCAAGCAGGTGGTGGTGGTCTGGCTGCTGGCGTCGGCGGCGCTGCCGCTGGCGATCCTCCTACCCGCCGGCGGGGTGACGATCGCCAACGCCCTGGGATCGGCGGTGGGCGTGGCGCTGCTGGCGGGCGTCGGCATCGCCTACGCCCGGCGCGTGCGATGGGCGTGGCACCTGATGCAGGCGGCCATGCTCGTCGGCGTCTTCCTCGGCGGCTACTGGGGCAACCGCTGGCTGTTCGTCGGCGCGTCGGTCCTGATGATCTACCTGTACTTCTCCCTCTACGCGACGGAGGTGCGGCGGGAGTTCGGCGTGCACACGGCCCCGCGGGAGGTGGGCATCCTGCTGGTCCTGCTGGGGATGTGCTCCGTCCTGGCGATCTGGCACCCCCCCATGCTGGAGGGCGGGAACCTGCTGGACCTGGTGCGGCAGTTCTCGATCGTGGGCGTGATGGCCGTCGGCATGACGATGGTGATCATCATCGGCGGCATCGACCTGAGCGTGGGGTCGGTGGTGGCGATCTCGGGCTGCCTGGCCGCGCTGGCGATCCGCGAGTGGGACTGCTCCATCTACCTGGCGATCACCATCGCCGTGCTCGTGGGCGGCGCGGCGGGCTGCTTCAACGGCGCGCTGATCAGCCGCTTCCGCATGCCGCCCTTCGTGGTCACGCTGGGGACGATGAGCATGGCCCGCAGCCTGGCCTACGTGGTGACGCAGGCCAGGCAGGTCACGGTCACGGGGCGCGCCGCGCAGCCGGCGTTCAGCGCCATCGCCTGGGCGGACACGCTCGGCGTGCCGAACCCGGTGTGGATCATGGCGATCGTGGTCTTCGTGGGGCACGTGTTCCTGCGGTACACGCGCACGGGGCGTCACATCTACTACGTCGGGGCGAACGAGGAGGCGGCGCGGCTGTCGGGCCTGCACGTCACGGCGATCAAGTGGCTGGTCTACGGGCTGTGCGGGCTGCTGGCGGGTCTGGCGGGCATGGTGCAGGCCTCGCGGGTGGCGACGGGCCAGCCGACCGCGGGCATGGGTGACGAGCTGCGGGTGATCGCCGCCGTCATCATCGGCGGGGCGTCCTTCTCGGGGGGCGTCGGCACGGTCCTCGGCGCCCTGCTCGGGGCGGCCATCATGGGCGTCCTGCTCCAGGGGATGGTCGTCCTGAACGTCAACCCGCACTGGCACGGCTTCGTCGCCGGCGCGGTGATCATCGGGGCCGTCGCGCTGGACATGCTCCGCCGGCGCCGGTAGCGCCGGGGCCGGGGCGCCTACTCCGTGCCGAAGCGGTGCACCATCGTGTGCCGGTACGTCCGGCCCGGGCGCAGCACGACGGACGGGAAGCTCTTGCGGTTCGGCGAATCCGGGTAGTGCTGCGTCTCGAGGCAGAAGCCGTAGTGCTTCCCGTAGGCCACGCCGCCCTTGCCGCGGACGCGCCCGTTCAGGAAGTTGCCCGTGTAGAACTGCACGCCGGGCTGGTCCGTGAAGATCGTCATCACGCGCCCGCTCCTGGGCTCGACGATCCTCGCCGCCAGGGCCAGCTTGCCGTCCTGCCCGCGCAGGACGAAGTTGTGGTCGTAGCCGCCCTTCACCCGGGCGATCCGCGAGCCGATGGCCGCCGGGCGCGTGAAGTCCATCGGCGTGCCCTCGACGGGGCGGATCTCGCCCGTCGGGATCAGCCCCGCGTCCACGGGCGTGTAGGCGTCCGCGGCGAGCATCAGCTTGTGGCCCAGGACGTCGCCCGCCGCCGGGCCGGCCAGGTTCCAGTACGAGTGGTGCGCCAGGTTGACGATCGTCGGCTTGTCCGTCGTGGCGGAGAAGCGGATCTCGAACTCGTTGTCGTTCGTCAGGCGGTGGACCGCCGTGACCTTCAGGTTGCCCGGATACCCCTCCTCGCCGTCCTTGCTGAGATAGGTGAACTTCACGCCGACGGCGTCGTCGCTCCGGACCGCCTCGGCGCTCCAGAGCACCTTGTCGAAGCCCTCGATCCCGCCGTGGAGGTGGTTCTCGCCGTTGTTCCTCGCGAGCGTGTAGATCGTGTCGTCGAGCGTGAACTGGCCCTTGGCGATCCGGTTGGCGTAGCGCCCGATGGTCGCGCCGAAGTGGGCCGCGTTCTTCAGCCAGCCGGCCAGCGTCTCGTAGCCCAGCGTCACGTCCGTCAGCTTGCCGTCGCGGTCGGGGACCTCCACGCCGACCGTGATCGCCCCGTAGTTGGTCAGCCTGACCCGCATGCCGTTGGCGTTGGTCAGCGTGTAGAGGTCCACCTGCCTGCCGTCCGGCAGCGCGCCGTAGGCGGACTTCTCCACGGCCAGCTTCGCCCCGCCTCCCGCCGCCGGCCCCGGCTGCTTCACCGCCGGACCGTCACAGGACGCCATCCACAAGCAGCCGACGACGACACCCACCACAACGGCACACCGTCTGCGAAGACTCATCGTGATCTCTCCTGAAAGCTCGCCCGCGGGACCATCTGCCGTGCCTACCGGGACATTGGAAGCCCTGGCGGCCCCGGCCGCAAGGCAGCACACGCACTCATCGGCCGCCATCGACTCGCGCCCGGGGCTCGGGCTTCAGCATCGCCACGCCGAACACCCCGCCGGCCGTGCGACCCGGGTGCCCGGCGAACTTCACCGTCGCCTTCTTCTTCCCGCGCGTCAGGTCCGGCGGGATGGCGTACTCGACGTCGAAGAAGCGCCCGGGCTGGTTGTTGTTGAGCGACTGGGTGGCGACCTTCGTGCCGTCGATGAGGATATCGAACGTGCGCCCCGCGTCGCTGCCCCAGTAGGTGCAGTGCAGCGTCATCGGCCGGTCCGGCAGGACCTTCATCTCGTAGCTGAACCAGCCGCCGCCCATGGCGTGGCGCCACCGCCGCCCGAGATGAACGCCCGCGCCGCTCCGCTCGTGCCGCAGCCCGTGGCCGCGCTCGGACCCCGCGTCGCCGATCGCGATCTCGTCGACGAGCCGGCGGCGCAGCAGGGCCAGGCGCGCCGCCTGCCGCGCCTCGCGGGCCTTCCGCTCGGCCTCCATCGCGTGCCAGCGCTTCTCGGTCACCACGCGCCAGTACACGGCGTAGCGCTCGCCGAAGAGCCGGTGGTACGGCACGAGCGTCACGTCCTCGGGGCGACCCACGCCGACCGTGCGGAAAGTCAGCGGCTTGCCGGCCACCGGCCGCACCCACGCCGCCGGGTCGCCCTGCTCGGTCACCAGCGTCGGCGCGCGGGCGATCTGGTCGGCGGGGAAGCGGTACCAGTTGCGGCCGGTGTAGGTCAGCTCCTTCGTGAGCCCCTCGCCGCCGAGCCGCCCGGCCAGGACCAGCGGGCCGTACAGGATCGCCACGAGCGTCTTGTCGTCGGGCATCGGCTCGGCGCGGAGGCCCATCGGCAGCAGCATCTCCACGCGATCGCCGTCCTTCCACGTCCGCCGCACGGTCGCGTAGCTCCCCGGCCTGGCGCGAACGCCGGCGGGCTTGCCGTTGAGGCGGACCGTCACGCCGCGACGGGCCCAGCCGGGGACGCGCAGGCGCATCGCGAAGGCGACCGGCCGCTCCGCGCGGACGATCAGCGACGTGCCGGCCTGCTCGGGGAAGCGCGTCTCCTGGCGGAGGCGGACGCCCCGGGCCCGCCAGGTCAGCTCCGAGGCGATGAAGAGGTTGACCCAGACGCCGTCGTCGTCGTGGAAGTAGATGCACTCGCCGTAGCGGGCGTGGTTCTCCAGCCCCGTGCCCGTGCAGCACCAGAAGGAATCGCGAGGCAGGTTGAAGTACTTCCACCGCCCGGAGGCGAGCGGCACGAAGTACATCATCATCCCGGTGGCGGGGTCCTGCGTGGCGAGGATGCTGTTGATCAGCGCCCGCTCGTAGTAGTCGGCGCAGGCGGCGTCGGCGGTCCACTGGAAGAGGTGCTTCGTGAGCTTGAGCATGTTGTACGTGCAGCACGTCTCCTGGGTGTGGTCGCCGAGCTGGTCCGCCAGCTTGCCCGGATCGCTGCGCCAATGCTCGTGGTTGCTCGTCCCGCCGGTGCAGTAGCAGCGCGCCGTCGTCACCTGCCTCCAGAAGAACTCCGCGATCTGCCGGTCCCCCGCGTCGCCGGTCAGCTCGTACTGCCGGGCCGTGCCGATGATGTTCGGGATGAACGAGTTGACGTGCTGGCCCTTGAGGCGGTCCTCCTTGCGGGCGAGCGGCTCGACGTACCGCTTCTGCACGAAGCGGCGCGACAGCGCCAGCCACCGCTCGTCCGCCGTCAGGGCGTACAGGTTCGCCAGGCCGTCGTTCATCCCGCCCTGCTCCGTGGCGTTGAGCATCGCCTGCATCCGCGCCTCGTCCAGCGGGTCGAGGCGCTTCTTCGCCCACGCCGCCATGCCCTCGGCCACCTCCAGCGCCCGGGCGCTGCCGGCGTGGACGTGCATGTCGAGCAGGCCCGCGAGGACCTTGTGCAGCACGTACCAGGGCGCCCAGACGCGCTTCCGCGCGATCGCGCGGTCGATGAACGACTCGGGAAACGCGCTGAGGTACTCGCCGCCCAGGGCCTTCTGGCAGCGGGCCAGCTCGGAGACGATCGCGTCGGCCTTGGCCTTGAGCTTCTCGTCGCCCGTCGAGGCGACCATCATCGCGCACGCGGAGAGGTAGTGACCCATCGTGTGCCCGCGGACCTCGGCGCGCTCCCAGCCGCCCATCGGCTCGCCCGGGGCCTTCAGGCCCGCCGTCTCGCGGAAGTAGTACAGCAGGCGGTCCGACTCCAGCTCGTGGAGGTACCGGCGGTCCCGCTCCATGGCGCTGCGGAACGGGCCCTCCAGCAGGCGCACGTGACTCAGGTGGAACGGGCGGGCCCGGAAGGGCACCCGCGGGGCGACCTTCACCATCGGGAACTCCCCGGCATCGCTCTTCGGCTTCGCCGGCGCGCCGCGCGCGGCGACGGGCAGGGCCGCGGCGGTCGCGGCCAGCCAGAGGATCGTGCCCCACAGACGCCTCTTGCTCATCTCGTACCTCCTGGCCCGGGACATGGCTGGATGCCCCGGCCGGGTCACTTGGCTTCTCGCCGCTCGACGAAGCGGATTTCCGTGAGCTTCTTCCCCGCGCCCGGGTCCGCCTTCAGGCGCAGCCGCCGCCGGTCCTGGCTTCGCCAGACCGTGGCCGGGAGCTCCGACTCCTGCCGGGCCTGCCGGAGCCTCTCGGCCAGCGCCGCGAGGTTCGCGATCTTCCCGCGGACGGCCAGGATCACGTCTCCTTCCCGGAGGCCTGCCCTGGCCGCCGCCGAGCCGTCCTCGACGCTCACGACCAGCACGCCTTCCTTCGCGCCCATGCCGGTCGCCGAGACCTCCCCGTCGGTCGTCAGGTCCTTGAGCGTCGCGCCAAGCCAGCGGGCGTACCGGCGCGCCGTCGGGCGGGGGGGCTTTGGCCTGCGGGCGTCGCGCCGGGGCGCCGGCGCGGCGGGCAGCACGGGCGTCCGCGCCTCGGCGCGCAGCGCCGCCGTGAGCACGCCGAAGCGGTCCATGGGGAAACTGCGGAAGCCCAGCTTCCGCGCCGGCGAGGCGTCCCGGACGCGGTAGTCGCCCTTGGCCGGATCGACGAACATCGCGTCGCCGTAGACGGAGTGCTCGTCGCCGCCGCTCATCTCCTGGAGGGCCGCCGCCGGCCCCGTGCGGGCCGGATCGTGAACCAGGTTGTGGTCGAGCCCGTCGCCCCAGACCTCCCGGGCCATCCGCGCCGGGCGGTAGCGGTCGCGGAAGAGGATGTTCCGCCGGAACGTCGTGCGGCAGGCGCGGTACCACACGTGCGGGTGGAAGGAGTTGTCGACGGTGATGTTGTTCTCGACCGTTCGCAGGTAGCCCTCGCGGAGCTTGATGCCGCCGTGGAGGCAGAGGTTGTCGTGGATATGGTAGTTGCTCGAGCCGTCGTCGAGGTCGATGTCCCACCCGTGGTCGCACCGCCAGCGGTTGTTGCGAAGGACCGTCGTCTTGACGGCGTCCCAGGTGGGCATCTCCGGGTGGCGGGCGACCCACCGCGCGGTGACGCCGCGGTCCCTGTGCCAGAAGCGGTCGCGCCCCCAGGAGTTGAACGAGCCGTGGTCGCCGGTCTCCTTGACCGTGTCGAAGACGTCGTTGAACTCGATGACGTGCCCGCCCCAGCAGCCGTCGCAGATGTTGATGCCCGCGCGAGGCACGTCGTAGATGCTGTTGTGGCTGACGGTGATCTCGGAGGACATCGAGATGTTCACGCCGGCGGACTGCTTCTCGATCCGCCCCGTCCGCGCGATCAGGCAGTCGTGCACGCGGCACGCGGCGGGGTAGTCGGGCGTCTTCGGCCCCCGCCCGCGGTCCATCTCCTCCAGCGTCTGGGTCTCGTGGTACTCCAGCAGCGGCGAGCGGACGGCGTTGGGGTCGCCCACGAACGACACGCCGCTCGCGCCGGCCTCGGCGATCTTGCAGCCGGTGACCTCGACGCGGCGGTTGTAGCCGCTCGCGAACACGGCGTTGCCGCCGACGTGGACGATCGCGCAGTCGCGGACCGCGCAGTCCTCCGCGCCGCGGAAGAAGACCGCCCCGCCCCGGTACGTCGTCCAGTCGCTGCGGAGAAGCGGCTCGCGGTTGGCCATGAACGTCCGCGCCGCGTGCGTGATCGTGAAGCCCCGCAGCGTCACGTGACGCACCGGCGCGTCGGCGCTGCCGCGGAACTCCACGACGTGCCGCAGCCGCACCGCCTCCACCGTCGCCGCGCCCAGGTCCAGCGACTCCGGCGCCAGGTAGTACAGCGTGGCGGTCCGCTCGTCCAGGAACCACTCGCCGGGCGCGTCGAGCTCCTCCCGGATGTTCTCCACGAACCGGATGCTGCGATGCATGCCCATGCGGCGGTTGTTCTGCCAGCCGCCCTCGTAGCGCAGCTTGCCCCCGGCGTCCTTGCCCGTGATCCGGTAGTGGAAGTCGCCCCATTCGTTGCGGTGCAGCGCGTGGATGAACCCCCCGGCCGGGTGAGCCCATCGCCCGACGCGCCGGGCGCTGAGGCAGTCCGCGGCCGTGCCGCCGAAGTGCTTCGCCGCGGGATCGAAGTTCGGGTAGCGCGCCATGGGCTGCGGCTCGCCGTTGACGAAGAGCTGATCGGTCCGGAAGCCCTTCGGCAGGGCGGTCTTGACGATGCGGCCCTCGTGCGGCTGCCAGGTCGGCTCCAGCCGCGCGGCGCCGCTGAGGATGACCTTCCCGCCCGCCGCGGCTGCGTAGGTCACGGGCGCCTTGTCCGTGCCGGAGTCCTCGGCCGTGAAGACCACCGTCTCCGGCAGGTAGTACGTGCCCTCGCCGACGGTCACCGTGACGGGCCCGTCCGCCTTCGCCTTGAGCTTCCGCACGGCCCGGCGCGCGGCGGTCAGCGTCCGCAGCGGGCGGTCCCTCGTGCCGGGGGCGTCGTCCCTCCCGGACGGGGAGACGTGCAGGTCGGCCGCGAAGGCGGGCACGGCCAGAACGAGAACCAGCAGGACGAGCAATACGGTCATGATCGGCCTTCCTGTCGCGGGGCGGCTTCTCCCGGCCGAGGTCATCGCCCGGGGTCCCTCAGACGGCCCGGTATGATATCATCCGGCGCGGCGTCGCGGCGAGAATCGCCGGGCTGCTCCCGGCGCCACGGCGCTCCATAGCTTGGTACCCCGGTCAGGGCTTGTGCTTCGCCGTCTTCGCCTCGTAGCGCAGCAGGTAGGTCTTCATCGGGCCGCTGAAGCGCGAGGGGATCAGGCACACGGCCACGTCGCGCGCCGGGTCGTACACCATCGCGCACTCCGTGCCATAGCGGCCGGGGGGCATGGTCACGTCCAGCTCCCGCCAGCGCCGCGACGCCAGGTCCAGCACGTGCATCTTCGCGCTGCCGAGCGACAGCAGCGCGTCCTGGCGGGCGCAGTAGACCACCTCGCGGGACAGCTCCACCCGGCCGGTCGTCTCGAGCCGCGTCCACCCGGGCGCGTCGAGGGCGCGGGCGTGGACCTCGACGACGTTCTTCCGGCCCATCAGCAGCAGCAGGCGGCGGCGCTTGGCGTCGTAGACGAGCGGCTGCCACTCGTAGTTGTAGCCCCTGGCCGCTTTCGGGCAGGCCTCGTCGGCGACGCGCCACGTGACGCGCTCGTCGCGAACCGTGGCGTGGTAAAGCCTCGCGTCGTTCCCGCCGGGACGCGCGTAGACGCCGCGCGGCGTGCCCACCAGCGCCAGGCACCACGTCTGCTCGAACGGGCGTTGCAGGCTGGGGCCCGCGAGCCTCCGCCGGGCCGGGTCGTACACCCAGCACAGGTGGCCGTGCTTCTTGCGGTCGTAGACGAACGCGTCGCGGGGGTCGTCGCCGAGCAGCACCTCGTCGCCGTCGTACGGCCCGGCGGGGCGGGCGCAGTAGATCACGCGCTTCGAGACCGGGTCGTAGGCGTACCACCGGTACGTGTGCTGCGACCACGGCAGGCAGCCGTAGCTCCAGCCGAACACCGAGCAGTTCGTGCTCTCCAGGAACGGGGGGAAGCGCGGCGGCCAGGACTGCGTCCAGCGGTTGGCCCCCACGTGGTAGTGGGCCACGTCGTTGCCGCTGTAGCCGCTGTGCCCCCCGCCGGCGTAGATCACCTCGCCGCGGTCCGTGTCGAACGTCGCCGAGCTCCACGTCTTGCTGACCAGCAGCCCCGGCGGGTCGGCGTCGACGATCGTGTTGACCGGCAGCGTGCGGAAGAACGCCGTCGCTTCATCGCCCGTGCGCGGCCGGGCGGCCGCCAGGGAGTCCCGCTGGTCCGGGTACTTGTACCGCACCGTGCCCGGCGCGGCGCCCCGGCGTTTCGCCGTCGGCCCGGCCGGGTCGAACCGCAGCGCGTACGTCCGGCGAACGTCGCCGCCCCGGGAGCCGCCCCGGTGGGCCACCAGGAAGACGACGCCGTGCTTCCGGCTGCCGGCGGCGGTCAGCCAGGTGTAGTTGGGCAGGAGCAGCTCACCGGCCAGCGCGCGCCAGGTGTCGGCGGCCACGTCGTAGACCCACGTCTCCTTGACGTTGCGCGTGCGGCTGTGCGTCCGCCGCGCGGTCAAGGCGTTGACCCCGCAGACCAGGACGCAGCCGCCGCCGGGGACGACGGCCGTCGCGGGCGTGAACATCGGCGGCGGGGCGACCTTCGGCCGGCGCCGCTCCCAGCGGTCCTCCGCGCAGCGGAACAGCCACGTGTCGTTGAGCGCCGCAGCCTGATCGTAGCCGCCGAAGAGCACCATCGCGTCGCTCGCCGGGTCGTACACGAGGGGGGCGCAGCACCGCAGCGGCGGCTCGGCGTCGAGCTTCGGGCGCCGCCACGTGTTGCCCGCCCCGTCGTAGATCCACGTCCGCGCCCCGCCTTCGGGGTTCAGCGCGAGCCCGCCGCCGAAGAGGACCGCGCGGCCGCGCTTCGGGTCCACACAGAGGCTGCCCCACGCCAGCGTCGCGCAGGCCGTCGGGCGGCGAGCGGGCTTCAGGTCGCTCCAGGTGTTCGTGCGCGGGTCGAGCGCGAACGTCCGCCCGCCGACGAAGAAGAGGACCCGCCGGCCGCGGGCGTCGTAGGCGCACTGGTTGAAGACCGCCGCCGGGCTCGGGCGCTTCACGCCGTCGGTATCCCAGAAGGTCACGCGGCTGGCCCGCATGCTGGTGACCGAGCGGATCCGCGGCCCGTCCGTGCCGTTCATGCCGTAGATGCGGAACGGCGGCCACTTGCCGTCCGCCCACGCCCGGCGCTTCGCTGCCGGCAGCGCGTCGATCCAGCATCCCTCGCCCGGCGAGAAGCTCTCCAGCTCGTAGCGCGCGTAGGTCGCGCGGTCCAGCATCGCCCCGCCGAAGCCCCACAGGACCAGGCGATCGGCGCCCTGGGCGCAGAGGAGCCGGGCGAAGCGCTTGCCGCGACCCGTCACCTCGTCCAGCAGCACCCAGGTGTTGGCGGGGAGCTTCGACAGGTCTCGCGGGGGCACGGGCGCGGCCTTCTCCTCTCCGAGCGCCGGAGGGCACGGGGCCGCCCACAGCAGGACCGCCGCGACCGCGCCGCAGCGGCGGATCGAACGTCGCGACGTCCGCGTCCGCATCACGCACCTCCCCGGGGCGGGATGTCCTTCGACAGGATGACGAGGTCCTCCCGCGGGACCCAGCCGGTCTTCGTCCAGAAGTTCCGCGCCTCGACGTTCGGCGCGAAGACGTGGATGTGGCACCTCGTCACGCCGCGCTCGCCGAGGGCGGCCAGGCAACGCCGGGCGAGCGCCCGCCCGAGCCCCGCCTTGCGGTGCGGCCCGGCGACGGCCAGGTGGTGCAGGTACCCGCGCCGCCCGTCCGTGCCGCACAGCACCGCGCCCACGACGCGCCCGTCCTCGACGGCCACGAAGCTCATGCCGCCGTTGCGCGCCAGGTAGCCCGCGATGCTCTCCCGCGAGTCGGCGTCGCCCAGGCCGACCCCCTCGCACGCCCGCCACAGGGCCGCCACCTCGTCGTAGTCGCCGATCGTCATCTCGCG
>CAZXOC010000031.1:0-39146 GCA_964642165.1 uncultured Planctomycetaceae bacterium
GGCGCGGGCCGGCGCCGCCGCTGGGACCGCGGGGGCCGTTCCGGTATGATCCGGGCAGGCACGACACGACGCGAGCACGCGTCGGTGGGGCGGGCGCATTGGCGCCGCCGCAAGGAGACAGCATGGCCGAGCGACCGAACATCGTGTTCATCATGGCCGACGACATGGGCTACGGGGACGTCGGCTGCTACAACGCCGACAGCCGGATCCCCACGCCGCACATGGACCGCCTGGCGGGCGAGGGCATGCGCTTCACCGACGCGCACTCCTCGTCGGCGGTCTGCACCCCCAGCCGCTACAGCGTGCTCACCGGGCGCTACTGCTGGCGGGCGGCGCTGAAGCGCGGCGTGAACGGGGGCTTCTCGCTGCCGCTGATCGACCCGTCGCGGCTGACGGTGGCGTCGCTGCTGAAGCGCCACGGCTACGCGACGGCGGCAGTGGGCAAGTGGCACGTCGGGCTGGAGTTCCAGCCCGCCGCCGGGAGCGAGCACCGCCGGGCCGACCCGAACAACTGGTCCGATGAGGGGCATTGGGACTACGCCCGCCCCTTCCTCGGCGGGCCGACGGCGCTGGGCTTCGACACCTTCTTCGGCATCGCCGGGTCGCTGGACATGCCGCCGTACTGCTTCCTGGAGGACGACCGCACGGTCGGCATCCCGTCCGTCGAGAAGGCCCCCTACAACGTCCAGCAGCGCCAGGGCCTCATGGCGCCCGGCTGGAAGGACGAGGAGGTCGACACCGCCTTCGCCGCCCGCGCCGTCGCGTGGCTGGAGAAGGTCGTCGGCGAGGACCCCGACCGCCCGTTCTTCCTGTACCTGACGCCGTCGGCGCCGCATCGACCGTGCGTGCCGCCGGACTGGGCTCGCGGCGCCAGCCGGGCCGGGCCCCGAGGCGACATGGTCTGCGTGGTCGACTACGTCGTCGCCCAGGTGCTCGAGGCCCTCGAGCGGCTGGGCAAGGCCGGCGAGACGCTCGTGATCGTCACGAGCGACAACGGCGCCCGCCCGTCGGACGTGGACGGCGAGACCCACGGGCACAAGTCCTGCGGCGAGCTGCGCGGCTACAAGGCCGACATCTGGGACGGCGGGCATCGCGAGCCGTTCCTGGTCCGCTGGCCGGGGCGCGTCCAGCCCGGAAGCGTCCGCGACGAGACCGTCTGCCTGGGCGATCTCCTGGCCACCGTGGCGGGCATCCTCGGCGACGATCTGCCCCAGCACGCCGGCGAGGACAGCGTCAGCTTCCTGCCCGTCCTGCTCGGCGAGCCGGGCGATCGGCCCGTCCGCGAGGCCATCGTCCATCACTCGGTCGACGGGATGTTCTCCATCCGCCAGGGGCGGTGGAAGCTGATCCTCGGCCTGGGCTCCGGCGGCTTCACCGACCCGCGCCGGGAGGAGCCCGCCCCCGGCGGCCCGGCCGGGCAGCTCTACGACATGGAGGCCGACCCCGCCGAAACCACCAATCTCTGGGACGAGCACCCGGACGTCGTCGAGCGCCTGACGGCGCGGCTGGATGGCTGCCGGACCGCCGGCCGAAGCCGGTAGACGCGCCCCCGAACCGCTGTCACGACGCGCGAGGAGAGGCCGGTCCGGGCCGTTCAGGAAACGGCTCGAAGACGAGCGGAACCCGAGCGGGTACATTGCACGGCCGTGACGGTCGTCGGAGAGACGCCCATGCCCAACATCCAGCCCGGACGGACCGGCAGGCGGGAGTTCCTGCGGACGGCGTGCGGAGCGGCCGCGACGGGCGCCTTGGCGGGGGCGCTTCCGCGAGCAAGTCACGCCGCCGAGGCCGGGCGACCCAACATCCTGTGGCTGATGACCGACGAGCACCGGTGGGACGCCGTGGGTGCCTGCGGGCGGCACGCGTGGTTCCGCACGCCGAGCCTGGACCGGCTGGCGGCGGACGGCGTGCTCTTCCGCGAGGCCTACTGCCAGAGCCCGCTCTGCGTCGGCTCGCGGATGTCGATGCTCACGGGGCGCTACCCGCACCACACGGGCGTGTACGGCTTCGAGGTCTCGCACGGCGACGCCCCCTTCGCCGTGCCGTTCTTCACCGAGCTGCTGCACCGCGGCGGCTACCAGGTCGTCAGCTTCGGCAAGGAGCACCACCACCGGCTGGCGTCGAAGGACAAGCCCCTCACGGCCAACCGGCGCTGGTACAACCTGCGATCCGCCTTCCCGACGAAGGACTTCCACTCGTGGGGGCGCCTGGGAATCCAGGAGGCCAATCCCTCGGCGCTGCTCAAGGGCGCCGACCGCGAGAAGGAGCTCGGCGTCCTCCGCCGGTACCTCACGAAGAAGAAGCTCATCATCGGGGGCACCAACCCGGTCGGCCCGGACGAGACGCTCTCGGCGCACCTGACGAGGCGCGCCCTTCGCTACCTGGCCGACGACGCCCGGAAGGACCAGCCGCTGCTGCTGCGCGTCTCCTACATCTACCCGCACACGCCGGTCCTCCCGCCGGCGTCGTTCCAGAAACTGTACGATCCGGCCGCCATCCCGCTGCCGAGGCTGACGGACGCGGAGCGGAAGAGCTTCGGCCGCCAGACGCGCTACGCCTACGAGCAGCTCCGCGTCCACGGCATGAAGGAGGCCGAGATCCGCAGAATGCGGGCCGACTACTTCGGCCTCGCCACGTACATCGACACGCAGATCGGGCGCGTGATCGACGCGTTCAAGGCCTTCTGCGGCAGCCGGCCGTGGCTGATCGTCTTCCATCCCGACCACGGCACCAAGCTCGGCGAGCACGGCATGCACGAGAAGTTCACCTTCTACGACGAGTCCGTGCACGTGCCGCTGATCGCCGCCTCGTCGGACGGGCGCCTGCCCCGCGGCAAGGCCTGCGAGGACCTCGTCGAGCTGGTGGACCTGGCGGCGACCTTCCTGAACGCCGCCGGCGTGAAGCGTCCGGACCACCTGGAGGGCCGGGACCTGGCCGACACGGCCGCCGGGCGCGTGACGCCGCGGACGGAGGTCATCAGCGAGAAGCAGACGTACGGCCGCCGGGCGATGCTGCGGACGAAGCGCTGGTCGTTCGAGATGCAGGTCAGCCCCGAGCCCGTCAAGGGCCGGCGGCTCGCGCCGGACGAGATGACCTGGGCCGGTAGGCGCCCGCTGGCCGAGCTGGACGCGAGCCTCTTCGACCGCCGCAACGACCCCGCCGAATGCCGCAACCTCGCCGGCGAGGCCCGGCATGGGGACCTCTGCGAGGCCCTTCGCCGCCGCCTGGTCGCGCGCGTCTTCCCGCCCGGCCGCGTCGAGCACAACTGGTACAAGGAAGTCCCCCCGCGCCCGGACCCGAGGAAGGCCTGACCCGGCGGCAGACAGGCCCGGGCGGCCGCGCCGGGTGTTCCAGAATTCAGGCAATCGTCTGCTGTAGTTCGCCGCCTCAGAGGCCCGGAGAGGAAGCCAATGGATTCCCGGCGAGAGAGCCGATCCCGTGCCCTCGCGTTCGTTCTGGCCCCGCTGCTGGCCGCGCCCGCGTCCCTTGCGGCCGAGTCGCACGTCATTCCCGCGCGGAACCATGCGGCCAGGAGCAGGAACGTCGTCCCCATCGAGACGCGCTGGGACGGGCTCGTGGTCTGCCACGGCGCCAACGGCATGCAGCAGTGGGACGTTACGGTCGGCAAGGCCGGGCCGTACTACATCCACTTCGAGTACGCGTCGGGCCAGCAGCGCCCGGTCCGGCTGTTCATCAACGACGAGCAGCAGAAGGGGCGCTTCCTCGCCCGCAACACCGGGGGGTTCTTCGCGAAGGACTTGCGGTGGGACACCTGCGGCCCCTTCAAGCTGTCGAAGGGCAAGAACGCGATCCGGATCGTCGCGGTCGGCCAGACGCCGCACCTGGCCGGCCTGGTCGTCTCCGACCGGCGCAAGCGCCCGCCCAAGACGGTCTTCGCCAAGCTGTTTCCCAGGAAACCGGCGGTTGACCTGGTCGGGCCGATCAACGAGGACACGGCCGCGACGCGCGAGAAGCTGCGCCGCCTCCTGCCCGGCGTGAGCGAGATCCTGTTCGTTCGCCGCTACACGCTGCAGTCGTCCCACTACTACACGGACTTCATCGACGGGTGCCGCCAGTTCGGCGGGAACCTGTGCGCCCTGTCGCTTGGCGACGGCACGGTTCGTCAGCTCGCGCCCTCGCTGTCGCACGGCATCTTCGGGCGGTGCGACCTGTCGTACGACGCCAGGAAGGCCGTCTTCGGCTGGAAGGAAAACCTGGACGTGGGGTTCCGCATCTGGGAGGTCGGCATCGACGGCAAGGGGCTTCGTCAACTGACGTTCCCGCCCGAGGACGAGGCGGCGCGGATCGAGAAGTACAAGCTCGACAGGGGCCGGGGCTGGGTCTACAAGCATCACACCGACGACATGCATCCCTGCTATCTCCCCGACGGCGGGATCTGCTTCGTCTCCAGCCGGTGCGAGTACGGCATCCTCTGCGACGGGCCGGACAAGCTGACGACCACCGTGCTGTACCGCATGGACGGCGACGGGAAGAACATCCGGAAGCTCTCGGACAACTCCGTCAGCGAATCGGCGCCGAGCGTGATCCCCGACGGGCGCATCCTCTACACCCGCTGGGAGTACGTGGACAACGGCTCGGTGACGAATAAGGGCCTCTGGGCCGTCCGCCCCGACGGGACGGGCTCCGAGGAAGTCTACGGCATGAGCATCGCGTTCCCGTCGGTCTTCAACGTCGGGCGCGTCGTCCCCGGGCGCAGCAACCTCTTCGTCGCGATCGGCGCCCCGCACATGCCGGTCGGCGTCGGCACGCTCATGCTGGTCGACGCGGAACTCGACCGCCGCACGGGCGAGGGCGTTACGTACGTCACGCCCGAGGTCGACGTCCGCCACCAGTGGGGCTGGGACAACGTCCCCGGCGGGGCGACCAAGCCCATCCCGCCCGAGATGCAGGCCGGACGGGACGGCCGCGGCAACACGGATCGCGGGCCGCTCTACATGGACCCCTACCCGCTCTCGGCCTCGCGGCTCCTCGTCTCCTTCAACCCGCGCGAGAGGTGGAACGTCCCCAACGCGTACGGCCTGTACCTCCTCCACCGCAAGGGCACGAAGGACCTGCTGCTGCGGGACGGCGAGTACTCCTCCTGGATGCCGATCCCCATCCGCGCGAGGCCCAGGCCGCCGATCCCGCGCGGCATGGTGGACGCGAGCCTCGCCGGGCGGGGACTGGCCCGCGTGGTCGTGGCGGACGTCCATCGCGGGCTGGACAACGTCTCCCCCGGCACGATCAAGTTCCTCCGGATCAACGAGCACGTCCCGCGCCCGTGGGCGTCGCGGCGGTTCTGGGGCGGCGACGCCTACGACCAGCAGCACTCCGTGGTCTCCCGCAACGCGCATCTCGGCCTCAAGATCCAGCACGGCACCGTCCCGGTGGAGGCCGACGGGTCGGCGCATTTCCTGGTCCAGGCCGACAGGAACATCTTCTTCCAGGCCCTCGACGCCAACTACGTGGAGGTGCAGCGGGAGCGCACCTTCGTGAACTACCGGCCGGGCGAGGTGCGGTCGTGCGTCGGGTGTCACGAACGGCCGCGGGAACTGTCCAACGCGATCGCCGGGGCCGCCACGCTGGCTCTGCGCAGGGCTCCCGACGAGCCGGGCCCGCAGCCGGGCGAGGTCTCGGGCGCCCGGCCGCTGGCCTACGAGGTGGACGTCCAGCCCGTCTGGGACAAGCACTGCGTTCGCTGTCACGGGGGCGAGAAGACCGAAGGCAAGCTCGACCTGACGGGCGAGCGGACGGCGCTGTTCAACCGTTCGTACGAGGCCATCCTCAGCCGGAAGCTGATCCCCATCCTCGGCGAGAACCACCCCAAGGCGGGAAACAACCACTACGTGCCGCCGTACCGCCTGGGAACCTACACCAGCAAGCTGTGGAAGTTCCTCGACGAGAAGCACTACGACGTCAAGCTGACGGCCGCCGAGCGGATCCGCGTCACGACGTGGATCGACTCGAACGGGCAGTACCACGGGGCGTACTACGGCCGGAAGAACCTCCGCTACAAGGACCACCCGAACTTCCGCCCGGTGCTCACGTTCGAGCGGTCGCACGCCAGGACGGCGCCGCGGCCCGACGATGAGCGCTGAGCCGCCGCGGCAGGAGGCCGGTCAGGCCTCGAGGCCCCAGCGGTAGAACTGCGTCGGGCGCAGCTCGGCGAAGTCGCCGGCGGCGGCGAGGTGGCGGCGGACGTCGAGGCACAGGTCGCACTTCGAGACGTACCCGTCGTCGCGATCGCGGTAGCCTCGGTCCCGGGCGAAGCGCAGCAGCCCCGCCATGTCACCCGAGACCAGGTGCGTCAGGATCGGCCTGGCGCCGGCGTCGATGCCCCCGGCCAGCAGCGCGTCGAGGTTTCGCCAGTCCCCCAGCGACAGCCCGCCGCAGTAGCCCGGCATGAAGTTGCCATAGTTGTCGAAGTGGTTGTGCCACTCCCGCAGCACGGGCGGGGCGCAGGGCACGTCGAGGAAGCGCGCGGCGGGACGGGCCGGGAAGGCGTCGCGCAGCCGCAGCGCCGCCCGCCCCATCAGGAACAGCTCCGCGCGGCGGACGAACTGGCGGTTGCCCGTGCGGGCGATGTACTGCTCCAGGGGCAGCGTGCCGCTCAGCCCCATCCGCCGGAACTCGCGCCAGTACTCCTGCTGGTAGACGAACACGTTTCGCTCGAAGACCTCGACGCTGATCCGCACGCAGCGCTCGGTCCGCTCGAACGGGACGAACTCCGCGAAGAACGGGTTCACCGAGACCATGATCCCCCGCAGCCCGGCGCGGCGAAGGGCCGAGAGCTTCCGGCGCGTCGCCTCGTCGGCGGTGCACCAGAAGCCGTTGGTCTCCACGAAGGTGGAGGGGATGCCGGCGGCCTCCGCCAGGGCCACCGCGCGCAGCAGCAGCTCGAAGTTCAGGAACGGCTCGCCGCCGGTGAAGTGCAGGCCGTGGTTCAGGCTGATCGCGTCGCGCCCCCACGGGCTCGGCTGGATCCGCCCGGCGAGCTGCGCCAGGCCCCGCTCGAGGTCCTCCGGCGAGATCCAGTCGCCCGGCCAGCGCGGGCTGCACGCATACATGCAGTGGCGGCACGCCGCCGAGCAGCGGTACGACAGCATCACCCCGCCCGAGATGGGCTCGGGAATCGGGATTCGGTCTGGAGGCCCTTGGACGCCAGGCATGGTTCGGCGCTCTCCTGGTCCGGCACGCTCAGCGGCCTCAGGATACGCCAAGCGAGGGTCCCTTGCCGAGCAGGAAGGCCCGGATCCGCCGATCCGGGGCAGCGCGGAGCGATGGGAGGGAGGCGCGGCCGGTGCAGGTCGGGCGAGCACACGGCGCCGCGCCATCGGCGCTAGAACTTGTCCGGCGCGAGCGGCAGGAGGTCGTCGTCCTCGGACGTCCGAAAGCGGACGTGGACTTCGTACCGGTCGGTATCGGTCCGCAGGAACCTGGCGACGAGGGTCTCGCCGTCGATGATCATCCGGCAGGCGTAGTCGTGGTCCAAGCCCAGCCCCGGCTTGCCCGTCTCCAGCAGCGACAGGCCCCACGCCGCCGCCTTCTTGAGCTGGTCCGCTCGCTCCGTGCGGACCTGGAGGGACTTCTCCACGCGAAGCTGGCAAGCGACCTGTTGGTAGGACGCCGTCCAGAGGAGCATCGCCAGCACGAGGAAGATCATCGTGCCGACCAGCGCATGTCCGGTACGTCTCGCGGCAGTCATACTACCTTCCGCGCACTCACATGCTCACCAAAGCCCGCGCCCTGCTCGCGGCGCCCACCAACGCAACCCGGCTCGGCAGAGCCCCGCCCCAGTCCCTGCATCGGCACCCCGCCGCACCTCCTTTAGCGGACAATGGATGCGCCTCCGCCCCGGCGGCGGGGGGCGGGGAGGGCGCGGCGGACGGGCTTGCCTACGGGCGCAGGGCGATCCGGGCGTAGCGGATGGTGCGGCCGGCGCCGGCGCACTGGCCGAGCAGGTCGATCGTGTTCGACGGCAGGCAGCCGGCGCGGATCGTGGCGGTGAAGAAGGACGTGAACGGCGGCCTCAGGCCCAGCTTCCGGTCGCGTGCGACGCGGCCGTCGGCGGTGAGGTCGAGCAGCCGGTTCTCCGAGACGCTTCGCCCGGCGCCGTCGGTGCCGCCGAGGTAGCACAGCACGCGCAGCCGATGGTCGGGGGTGACGTGGAAGCGCGCCGCGCCGGGCCGCTTGCCGGAGAGCCCCTCGCCGCCCAGGACCAGGGCGTGCCGCCGGACGACCTTGCCGCGCCGCACGACGGCGTAGTTCAGGGTGTGCACCTGGCGGGCGTCGGGGAAGAACGCCTTGCGCAGCCTGGTGTCGATCGCCCGTTCGCTCCACAGCAGGTGGACCGCGCCGTTCGGATCGACCCACAGGTCGCGCGGCGAGATCCACCCGCAGGTCTTGTCCCGGCTGGCGACCTCGACCCACGGGCCGAAGCGCCCGGTCGTGACGTCGTCGCACCACGTGTAGAACAGGCGGCGGAAGTCGTAGTCCCACGTCCGCCCGGTGAGCTTGCGCTTGTGGTCGCGCCACTTGCGGTACGGCTCGACGATGTCGCTGACGCCGCAGAAGTGCACCGCCCGGTCCTTCAGGGCGACGTTGGGGTAGCAGACGCGGATGGGCTGGGGCTTGTCGTACTCCGCGCCCCACGGCCAGACCAGCTTGCCCCGGGCGGACCACTTGCCCTTCCCGTCGCGGAAGGCCCACGTCGCGTGGGTGTAGCCGATGTTCTGGAAGAGGATCAGCTCCCCGCGGCGCCCGTCGGCGGCGAAGCTGCGGTAGGAATGCTCCGTGAAGGGCGGCGTGCCGTCCCACGTCGGCAGGAGCACGCGCCCCGGGCGCCGCGGGTCGGCCGGGTCGAACTGGAGGACCTCCGGCCGCGCCGGGCCGGCGTACGCGTCGGGGGCGGTCCGCGTCGGGTTGGCGCTCAGGAAGAGCCGCCCGCCGGGCAGGCACGCCAGGGGGCAGGGCTCGCGCGTGCGCCCGGTCTGGTCGACCTGCACGCGGCGCCACCCGTCGGCCTGGCGGCAGTGCAGCGTCCAGCGGCAGTTGTTCAGCGGCTTGGCGCCTTGGAGGGTCTCCAGCCCGCTGGCGAACACCTTGGTCCCGATCCGCACCAGGCACGTGGACCCGCCGCACCACATCGGCCCGGCGCCGTTGTTGGCCGGCTCGAAGGTGTAGAGGTCCTCCTGGACCTCGACGACCGGGCGCAGCGCCGCGGGGGCGGTCGAGGTCGCCTGCCCGGCGGCGGCGCGCGTCGCCGCGCCCGACGCCAGGAACGCTGCCGCGAGAAACCGCCAGGGGCTCATGGGCCTGCTCCTTCGTGGGGGCGGCCGGCGCGCCCCGTCTGCGTGCCTCCGCCGGGGGGAATCGGCGCGGGCTCGGCGGGCGGATCGGAGAGGAACTGCATGCGCCGCATCTGGCGCGCGAGGACGCCGGCGCCCGCGACGGCCAGCACGCCGCAGATGCCCGCGGGAAGCCACCGGTGGAAGATCAGGCTGCCGATCCCCAGCAGCAGGCCGAACAGCATCGCCACGGCCGCCAGCCAGGCGACGGCCGAGTCCAGCAGCTCGTGGCGGATCGGCTCGACGCCGGTCTGCCGTGCGACGCGGCGCCAGCCGGGCCCGGCAATCCGCATCCGCCGGAAGAACGCCAGCGTCTGCGAGCAGGGCGCCCGCGAGGTGATCAGCGTCACGCCGACCCACACGAAGAACGTCGCAGCCACGTTGATCGCCACCCGCACGGCGAACCAGTTCTCCACGACCTTGCCGGAGGCGTCTCTGACGTCCGGCAGCCAGACGAACGCCAGGGCATTGCCGACGGCCAGCGAGCACGCCAGCGCGGAGATCTCCGACCAGGGGTTGACGCGCCACCAGTACCACCGGGCGATCATGACGGTTCCGACCCCCGCCGTCAGGACGCCGAGGTACTTGTAGGCGCCCAGGATGCTGGTGAGCAAGGCGCTGGCCACCAGCGCCAGGACGGTCAGCAGCAGCATGCAGATCCGCGAGGCCTGCACGTAGTGCCTCGGGCTGGCGTCGCGGTGGATGAACGGGCGGTAGAAGTCGTTGATCAGGTAGCTCGTGCCCCAGTTGAGGTGCGTGTCGAGCGTGCTCATGAAGGCCGCCAGCATCGCCGCGACCATCACGCCCTTGAGCCCGGCGGGCAGGAAGGCGTCGATCATCTCGGGGAAGGCCTTCTCGGGGTCGGCCAGGTCGGGCAGATAGACGAGCGAGAGCACGCCGACGAGGATCCACGGCCAGGGACGCAGCACGTAGTGGCAGAAGGTGTACCAGAGGAACGCCAGGAGCGAGTCCTTCTCGCTGCGGCAGGCGAGGAGGCGCTGGACGCCGTAGCCGCCGCCGGGCGCTGCCCCCCACCAGGCGACGGTGATGTAGAGCAGGAACGTCACGGTGGGCAGCGACAGCGTGCCGAGGTCGGGCACGAAGCGGACGATGGCCTCTTCGAAGCCCGGGGCGGCCTTCAGCTTCGCCACGAGCCCCGCGCCGCCGCTGGCGTCCAGGTAGACGACCACCGCCAGGCCGATCGAGCCCACCATCGCCAGGGCGAACTGGATCATGTCCGTGTAGACCACCCCGTACAGGCCCGACAGCGCCGAGTACAGCACCGCCGCCCCGCCGAGGACCAGCAGCACGACCGTGCTGGGCGTGACCCCGCCGAACAGCGGCATCTCGAACAGCGGCCGGTCCGACAGGTCCAGCATGACCTTGACGATCTTCGTCATCGCCAGCGTGACCGACGCCATCACCACGCAGTTCACGACGATCCCGCCGTAGAAGACCTTGAAGATCCGCAGGGCCGACCGCTCCACCGACGGGGCGTAGCGGAACGCGACGAACTGGATGTCCGTCAGCACCCGCGTGCGCCGCCACAGGCGGGCGAAGAAGAACACGCTCGCGATGGACCCGATGGCCGCCGACCACCAGAACCAGTTGCTGAAGATCCCCTCCGAGCGGCTCATGCCGGCGACGAACAGCGGCGTGTCCGAGGAGAACGTCGTCGCGACGATGCTCGTGCCCGCGACGAACCACGACAGGCTCCGCCCGGCGACGAAGAAGTCCGTCGTGCTCCGCCCCGCGCGCTTGGTGAAGACCACGCCGATCCCGACGGCCGCGGCCACGTACACGCCGACGATGATCCAGTCCCAGATGAGCATGTCGCCCGGCTCCGTCCTCCGAGGTTCGGCGGAGTATACCGTGCGGGCTGCCCGGCCGCCCGGCCTTTCGCGCCGACGGGCGGGGCGCAGGCAGGTACAATGGCGTGGCGGATGGGCGCGGGCTCGTTGGGAGCGGGTCGCGCCCGGGCGGCAGGAGCCGCCGCTGGCCCCCGATGTCCGAGGAAGGAGTGCTGTCTTGCTGAAGAACCTGACCGTCGCTGCCGCGATCTGCGGCGCCCTGCCGGCACTGGCTGCCGCCGCGCCGGCCGAAAGTCCCGACGAGATCGAGCGCGCGTGGAAGGCCGGGCGGACGCTGCCGCTCGAGGTCTCCGCTCGCCACCCGCTGCCGAAGCTGCGCCTCCGCGGCGACCGCGGCATCAACGTCTTGGTCGACCTGGCGCACCAGTGCCTCTTCGCCACGATGTGGTCGCTGCCCGCCGACCTGCACCGCGCGGGCTTCCGCGCCGTCGGCAGCCAGGCGACGCTCGATACGGTCCTGACGCCGGGCAAGCCCAGCCGCATTCGCGTCCGCGCCGGCGGGCACTGGCCGTTCGGGTGGTGGGCCAACGCCCGGTACAACGTGGTGATGACGCACCAGGGCGGCCCGGAGAGCCAGGACTACCTCCCCGAGGAGCGCGCCGCCCTGCGGAAGTACGTCGAGGCCGGCGGCGGGCTGGTCATCATCGGCAGCCGAGCGCGGAGCGCCAAGGCGGCCGAGGGCTGGACGCTCAACGCGCTGGCGAAGCAGTTCGGCGGCGCCCTCACCGAGCGCGGCGACAAGCTCGGCGGCGACACGGCGGCGGTGCTGCGCCTCGATCCCCGCTGGGAGATCGTCGAGCGCGGCGCCGCGGGCCGGCCCGTCGTGGCGAAGCGCGAATCCGGCAAGGGGCGTGTCGTGCTGGTCGGGTCGCTGAACGTCCTCCGTTCCGGCCGGGGGGCACCCGCCGACGAGAAGAAGGCCCGCGCGGAGCGCCTGGTGTCGCTGGTGACGTGGGCGGCGGGCGGGTCGAAGCCCGTCGGCGGCGAGCCCCGCCTGCCCGCGGCGATGGCCGGCGGCGGGGGCATCTACCCCGAACTCGAGCAGCGCGTGGGGAACATGGTCGTCTACTACGCCCGCAACCAGAAGCCGGAGCTGCTGAAGACCGTTCGCGAGGACCTTCCGGCCGTCGGCAAGCAGCTCCAGGCCTGGCTGCCCTCGCCCGTGCCGGAAGAGCCGATGTTCCTGGTCCTCTCGGCGGGGGGCGGCGGCGGATGGGCCGTCAACGCCTACCTGCCCAAGGAGGTGGGCGTGATCTCGCTCAGCCGCCTCGGCATCATCTCCATCTTCGCCCACGAGCTGGCCCACACGATGAGCGGCCCGCGCAACGCCAAGGGGCGGACGGCCGGGAACTGGGCCCACGGCAACCAGGGCGAGTCCCACGCGGGATGGTTCCAGGGCAAGATCGTCGCGAAGTACACGGACAACAAGTTCGTCAAGAACTGCAACAACCTGTTCCGGTTCGACCCGAAGGGCGGCGCGCTGGACCTGGCCGCGGCGCCCGGCGAGCTGCGCCGCAAATGGGGCAAGGGCAAGGAGTGGGGCAAGATCTGGTGGGTCTGGCAGAAGCTGGACGACCGCTACGGCCCGACGTGGTATCCCCGCTGGCGGTGGGTGCAGTACACGCGCTGGCAGGGGCAGCCCTCGCGGCGGCTGAGCTGGGACGACATGGTCGAGGACATGTCCATCGCCGTGGGGGAGGACCTCGTCCCCTTCTTCCGCGCGATCGGCACGACGCTGAAGCGCGATCGCCTCGAGCGGATCGCCTTCCAGGGGCGCACCATCGACCTGCCCGTCGCCCCGCTGACCGTCACGCCCGCGGGCAAGGCGAAGCTCGGGCCCATCGGCGACTTCCGGCAGCCCCTCGCCCCCCGACCGCCCGCGAAGCCGTAGCCGCGGCGGCCGGTCCTGGCGCCGACCTCAGGTCCCCGCGCCCGGCGCGGCGGGCTTGGGCGGCGGCAGCGGGCGGATGTCGAGGGACTTCACGACGATCTTCATGCCCTTGAACTGCTCGCCGCCGTGGACCTGGATGCCGATGCGCCCCTTCGTGAGCGTGCCGTCGCGGGCCTCGCCCATCTTCCTGCCGTTGAGCCACTGGGCGAGGTGCTCGCCGTCGGCGCGGACGATCGCCTCGTTCCAGCCGTCGCGATTCTCGACGCCCTCGTCCAGGTTGGCGAAGAGGAACATCTTGCCGGGACAGTACAGCGCGCCGCTGTAAGCGACCGGCTTGGGCCACTTCAGCACGTCGAACTGGTAGCCCTTCGCCGTGGCCGGATCGTAGCGGTACCAGAAGCCCGAGTTCGCCGGCCAGACCATCCGGTAGATCGCGCGCAGCTCGAAGTTGTCCCACTCGCTCGTCGTGTAGAGGTCGCCGCCCTTGCCGTCGGTCTGCGTGCCGACCAGCATCCCGTCCTCGACGGAGAACTCGCCCCGGCCGCGCTGCTCCCAGCCGGCGAGGTCCTTCCCGTTGAACAGCGGCGTCCATTGCTCGGCCGCCCCGCCGGCGCCGGCGTCGCACCCGGCAAGCACGACGAGAAGGGCGGCGGTCGAAACGGCACAGAAGGCGCGTGTCAGCACGGCTGTTCTCCCAGTCCCCCGAATCCAGCGGCGAGGTGTCCACGAACGCACCGTCGGCGACATGCTACGCCGTCGCCTGCCCGCCCGCCAGATGGCGCCCGCGGATTCCTGTTGGCGCGGGGGCGGCCGGGAAGGTATGACGGCACGCGACAGGCCAAGACGTGAGGCCCCCCGGTGGAGCCCGAGTGTGAGGAGTTCAGCCATGAAGCGACAGAGAATGTGGAGTCGAGTTGTGGGTTGCGCGGCGGCCGTGGCGCTGGCCGCGGCGATCGTGCAGGCCGCCGGGCAGGGGGCCGCCGCGCCGGTGAAGATCAAGCCCGCCAAGCCCGCCCCCAAGAAGCCCAAGGGCGATCGGCCGTTCAACGGCAAGAACCTCGACGGCTGGATCACGAAGGGCCCCAAGGGCAGGAGCTGCTGGGTGGTCGGCTCGGCCAGGCCCGGCGACGCCAACCCGCGCGAGTTCGCCGTCTCGCCGAAGGGCAGCGAGATGGTCAACGCCAAGGCCCACGGCGTGGACATCTACAGCAAGTACGTCCACGGCGACGCCGTCATCAAGCTCGAGGTGATGGTCCCCAAGGGCTCCAACAGCGGCATCTACGTCCACGGGGAGTACGAGATCCAGGTGCTGGACAGCTACGGGCGCGAGAAGAAACCCGGCGCCGGCGACATGGGCGCGATCTACGGCGCGGCCCCGCCGAAGAAGCCCAAGTACGTCAAGCCGGGCGAGTGGTCGAAGTACGAGATCCACTTCCAGGCGCCCCGCTTCGACGCCGCCGGCAAGAGGATCGCCAAGGCGAAGTTCCTCAAGGTGATCCTCAACGGGCGCGTCATCCACCAGAACCTCGAGATGAAGGGCCCCACCCCCGGCGGCGTCAACGGCAAGGAAAAGCCCAAGGGCCCGCTCATGTACCAGGGCAACCACGGCCCGGTCGCCTTCCGCAACATCGAGATCTTCCCCGTCAAGTCGAAGTAGCCCGGGCCGACCGCCCCGGAAGTCGGCGCTGGGGCGCCACGTGAGGGCTTGTGCGCGGCCGTGCCGCGCGCAGGCTCGTTCCCCGACAAGAGCAATCCCGTCTGCTCGACTATGGCCTGTGGCGCCTCCGCAGAACCGGTGCGCAGGACCCAGACGGACGGATCAGGAGCCGCCGCCCGGCGATCGGGGCGCTACATCGCCTTCAGCGCCTTGGCGGCGGCCTGGCGAATGTAGCTTTCGGCCTGGCCCCCGCGCGTGTCGCGCAGGTGCGTGTAGATCTTCCTCGCCTCGGCCTTCCTGCCCGCGGCGAGGAGCTTCTCGGCCAGGATCAGGCACGCCTTGGTCATCTGGGCGCGCTGCCAGTCCTTGGCCCCGTCCGCGGCGCGAAGCAGCATGTCGTACGAGGCGCCGTCGCCCAGATTCGCCAGGCCCCACGCCGCGGACAGGCGGACGTCCGCGTCGCCGTCCTCCATGGCGCCCCGAAGCGTCCGCAGCGACGCCTCATCGCCCAGCACGGCCAGGGCCTGCACGATCGTCCGCCGCGCCGGCCCCCGCGCTCTCGGCAGCGCCGCGCGGAACTGCTCCGCCGCGCCGCCGCCGATCGCCAGCAGGGCCAGGGCCGCCGGCTCGCAGAGCCTCTCGCTGGCCAGCAGCTTGCCCAGCCGACCGGCCGCGTCCCTCCCCGCGCAGACCTGGAGCTGGTGGACCAGGAAGGCCTGCTTCTCCGTCGCCTCGCCGGTGAGCTTCGAGAGGATCGCGTCGACCACCATCCCCTGCTGCTCGTCCTTGCCCTTCCGGCAGGTGTACGTCGCCAGGACGTGCAGCATGTAGCGGGCGCGGTAGTCCTTGCCGTCGTCGACCTCCGTGACCAGGTCGATCACCGCGGCGACGCCCTGGCGGCCGTGCCCGAAGATCCCCTTGACGATCTCCTCCGCATCTCCCCAGGTCGGCCCGGTCAGCTTGCCGTCGGACGGCCGCGTCCTCAGCAGGGGAATCTTGGCGTCTCTCTTGTCCAGATCGGGAACCTTCTCGAGGAGGGCCTTCACGTCATCTGATGTAGCCATGAGGGTCAGTCCTTTCGCGTCTCGCGTGGTCTTACAGGTGCCAGGGGGCCCGCATCGGCTGATTGATGAGGCGCTGGGCCTCGTCGTCGCCGACGGCCTCTTCCTTGACGGGGTCGAACTTGAACGGCCGCCCGAGGCGGATCGCGACGTTCGTCAGGTGCATCAGGCAGGCGATGTGGTGGGCCACCTCGGCGTTGCCGCTGGCCTTCTGACGCGTCTTGACCGCCTCGCCGAAGCCGACCTCCATCTGGGGATCCGGCATCTTGGCGAGCTTCTCCTGGTCGTCCTTGCCGAGGTCCTCGAGCTTGACGCCCTTGCTCCTCAGGCCGCTCGGGTCGCCCCACTCGCCGCTCTCGAGCACGAGGGTGAAGCCGTTGGCGTACTTGAGCTTCGACCAGCCCCACATGCCGGAGACCTCGGGGTGCGCCGGCGGGGCCGATGACTCGACTGCCACCGGGTGCATCGCGTCCAGGCCGAAGATGTACGCCGGCCCCATGAGGTGGTGCTGGCCCATATCGGCCAGGCCGCCGCCTTCGTAGTCCCAGTACCAGCGGTGCGTCCCGCCGATGCGCGGGGGCTGGAACGGCTTGACGGGGCTGGGCCCGCAGTACATGTCCCAGTCGAGCCAGTCGGGCACGGGCACGGGCGGCACGTCGATCTTGCCGGCCCACTGCTTGACCTTGAAGCCGCCGCGGCGAACGTAGCAGGCGTCGGTCTTCTCCAGCAGCCCGCTGAGGATGATCTTGCGGCTCAGGCGGTTGGTATCGCTGCGGGCGTAGCCCTCGCGGCCGTACGTGCCGACCTGGAAGACGCGCCCGTAGCGCTGCTCGGCCGTGGCGACGGCGCGGCCCTCGGCGACGAAGCGGGTCATGGGCTTCTCGCAGAGGACGTCCTTGCCGCACTCCATGGCGGCGATGCTGATCAGGGCGTGCCAGTGCGGCGGCGTGGCGATGGCGACAACGTCGATGTCCTTGCGCTCGACGACGCGGCGGAAGTCCCGGTATGTCTTGCACTTGACGGTCTGGCGCTTGTTGGCGCCGGCGGCGGTGCGCGCGGAGCGCTGGTCGTTCACGTCGCAGGCCGCCAGCATCTTGGTGTTCAGCTTGTGGCGCCCCTTGAGGTCACCGAACGTCCCCCCGCCGCGCCCGCCGCAGCCGATGAGCGTCGCGCCGAACGTGTCGCTGGGCGCGACCCGCCCCGCCCCGCCCAGCACGTGCCGCGGGACGATCGTGAACGCCGCCACGCCGGCGGCCGAACCCTTCAGAAAGCCCCGCCGGCTTACCTTCCTGCCCTGTCTAGCCATTCGCGCATCTCCTCTGGTCTCGAAGGGCTGATCACACGGAACTGCCGGGATCACTGTATACCGGTGAAACCCGTCCCCCGCAAGGGCGGACCGCGGCGCGTCGCCGTGGCGCGGCGCGCGGGAGGAGATCCCCCTCGCCGTCAGGTGCCCTGCCCGAGGCGCTTCAGCGCCGCGGCGGCCTGCTCGGTGAGGAACGCCCCGGGCGCGCCGCGGGCGAGGCGCCGCAGGACGGCGACGGCTCGATCGGTCCCGACCAGCTCGAGCGCGCGGACGGCGCGCGCGGCCTGTCGCGCCCGGGGGATGGCGGGGTACGGCTTGTTGAGGGCCCCGAGCAGTTCGCCGGCGCGCTGCTGCGCCTCGACGGAGACCTTGCCCGCCCGGGCCCTGCCCAGCGCCGCGCGAGCCGGCTGCCCGATCCGCGCCAGCTCCGCGAACGCCTTGGCGCGGGTCGCGTACTCCCGGGCGTCCAGTTGGGCGATCAGCGCGGCGATGCGGGCGTCGTCCGACCGGACCGGCGCGAGGCGTTCGGCCAGGAAGGCCACCGTCTCCTCGCCGCCGCGGGACAGCTCCGCCAGTGCGGCCAGGGCCTCGGGCCCCGCCTCCCGGCCCAGCTCGACCCAGAGGGCCTCCAGCCGGCGCGGCTCCAGGCGCGCGGGCCGGCCCCCCGCCGGGCGCAGGGGGAACCCCCACCACCACGCGAGGGCGTCCTCGGGCGTTCTCAGCTCCCGCCCGGCCAGCCGCTTCAGGGCCCGGCGAACGGCCGAATGCCGGTTGCCGTCCAGCCATCCCCGGAGAAGCACGACCCCCGCCTCGGCCCCGCCCTCGCGCTCGAGGAGCGACACGGCCAGACTGGTGGTGTAGGACTCCCCCCGCAGGGCCGGCCCCAGCCGCGACGCCGGCACGTGTCCGCGGAAGGCGGGCGCCTGGAGGGTC
The DNA here is from genome assembly GCA_964642165.1 of uncultured Planctomycetaceae bacterium. GTDB lineage: Bacteria > Planctomycetota > Phycisphaerae > SM23-33 > SM23-33 > CAYRVX01. Next base: position 18,067 of record CAZXOC010000031.1, read on the forward strand.
TGCAGGGCTCGCTGGGCGGCGCGGGTGTCGGAGTCGCCCGCCAGGTCCAGCAGCAGCTCGACGTCGCGGACGTCCTTGCGCCCGGCCATCACGCCCGCGCAGTACGACCGGATGTCCCGAACGTGGTCGCGGCAGAGGCGGGGCAGGTGCGGGGCGAGGGCCTTCGGATCGCGCGCCGCCAGCCCGCGGACGCTCCCCCGCCGGACGCGGTCGTCGGCGTGGGTGACCAGCTCCAGCAGCCGCCGGTCGACCTCGGCCTTGCGCCGCCCGCTCAGACGCGAGCGCCCGTGCCAGCCGACCGTCCCCGCGCAGTCGCCCAGCAGGTCCACCCGCTCGCGCCACAGGCCGTCGAACAGAACGCGCTGCGCCTCGGGCGTGTCGTAGCGCGACAGGGCGAACAGCGTGTCGCTGCGGAGGCTTCCGTCCGGCTCGCGCGGCCAGCGCTGCGCCAGCGCCCTCAGCAGCGCCTTGGGCTTGGCGCTGGTGGCGAAGCCGACCGTCGCGGCGATCTTCACGGCGGTGGCGCGGGCGGCCTTCTGCTTGTCTTCGAGGCAGCGGACGAGGAACGGCACGGCCGTGTCGACCTCCGCCGCCCGGCCCTTCATCGCGTCGCGAAAGACCTTCGAGTTCAGGTGCAGCCAAGTCCGGATCCGCGGGTACTCGCCGCGGACGGTCAGGGCGCAGTCCACCGCGACGGCGGTCCTGCAGAAGTCGGGGAAGGGCTGGTCCGCCACGGCGCGGCGATGGGCGGCCTGGCCGAGGACCGTGAACGGCCCCGGCCCGAGCAGCCGGCGCGTGAAGTACGCCCGGCGGGTCTCGGCGGGCACGTGGCGCGCCGCGCGCAGCTCGTCCAGCGCCCAGGCCAGGTGGATCGCGCGGTCGCCGTCGGCGGCCCCGAGCGCCCGGCGGAGGTGAGGCACGGCGTTGGGGCCGAGCACGATCAACTGCTCCCGGACGAGCGCCGCATCGCTGCCGTCCAGTTTGGCGGCCAGGTCGGCGACCTGCTTCGGCGAGACCCGCAGGGCGCCCCGCTCGCGCGCGGGCACGAACAGCGGCTCCGCGGCGCGCCACCATCGCCTCCACTGCTCGGACGTCTGCTGGAGCCGCCGCCCGGTGATCTCCCAGAGCGCCCACGTCACGGCCGCGTACGTCTGCCTCGCCGTGAAGGAATCGCCCTCGGGGCCCTTGCCGATCCGGGCGAGGAGGTCGATGAGGACGGGCACGGCCTCGCGCCCGCCCGTCAGGGCGAGCAGCGCCGCCAGGCGCCGAACCGGCTGGTCCTTGGGCTTGCCTTTCGCCAGGGCGCGGCGGCACGCGTCGGCCGTGGCCGGGCCCCGCCGCCGCAGCTCCGCGACGATGGGCGACGCGTCCGCCGTCTTGCCGGCCCACTCCCCGAAGCGCGTCGCGCGGTAGGCGAAGCTCTGGCTGCGGACACCCTCGGTCGTGTCCGGGTGGCCGATGGCCACGGAGCTGTCGATGCCTATCGGCAGCGGCGAGGGCGGCTTCTGCGAGAGGTACCTGGCCAGGAGGTCCGCCGTCGTCCGATCGGCGGGGCGGGTCGCCGCCGGGCGAGTGGTCGGCTCCGCACAAGCCGCCGCCGCCAGGAGCCACGCCAGGAGGGCGGCGCGGCGAGAAGCGGTCTGTCGGCACATCGCACGTAGCATGTACGCTCTCCCTGGCAGATCCGGCGGCCGTACGCCGAGCCGCCGCTACTCCCTTAGTGCGCCGCGCGGGCGCCCGGTTCGCGCGAAACCGTTGCCCGCCGGCGTCGTCTCGGCCTACGATAGGCGGCCTCTGATCGCGGAAGCACGGGGCGGGCCCGGCGGCGCAGCGATCCAGCAATCCGGAGCGAGGCATGGCACCACTCACCGGCGAGGCGCTGATCGACGACATCGACTCCACGACGCCCGGCGAGGGCGAGCTGGCGTTCTGGTGGCTGGGGCAGCACGGCGTCGTGCTCAAGCTGGGCGCCGCGGTGCTGTACCTGGACCCGTACCTGTCGGAGAGCCCCTCGCGGACGGTCCGGCCGCTGCTCGCGCCGAGCGAGGTCACCCACGCCGACGCCGTCACCGGCAGCCACGACCACGGCGACCACATCGACCGGCCGATCTGGCCGGACCTGGCCGCCGCGTCGCCCGGGGCGATCTTCGTCGTTCCGAGGCTGATCCTGGATCGCGGCCTGGCGGGCGAGCTGGACATGCCGCCGGAGCGCTTCGTCGGCCTGGACGACGCCGCGACCGTCGACGTCGGCGGCGCCCGCATCGTCGGCGTGCCGGCCGCGCACGAACGGCTCGACGCCGATGCCGACACCGGCCTGCACCCCTACCTGGGCTACGTCGTCGAGGGCGGCGGCTGCCGCGTCTACCACGCCGGCGACACCTGCCGCTACGAGGGCCTCGAGACGCGCCTGAAGGCCTTCGGCGGCTTCGACGCCGTCTTCGTGCCCATCAACGGGCGCGACGCGAAGCGCCTCGCCGGCGGCTGCATCGGCAACATGACCTACCAGGAAGCGGTGGACCTCGCCGGCGAGATCGACACGCGCGTCGCCGTGCCGACGCACTTCGAGATGTTCGCCGACAACAGCGAGGACCCGCGGAAGTTCGTGGACTACCTGAGGGTGAAGTTCCCCGGCGTGACGCCGCTGGTGCCGCAGCACGGGCGGCGGACGATCCTCCGCAAGGGCGCCGAACCGGACCTCGCCGGCGGATGAGGGAACCGCGACCATGACGGGACTCGCGCGGCCTCTTGCCGGACTGACGGCCCTGCTGGGTGCCGCGACGGGACCGGCGGGGGCGTCGCGGCTGGCTGCACCGGCGGCGCGGCCGGCTGGGGGCTCGGTTCACACGTGGCCGCCGCGAGCCAGGCCTCCAGGCGCCGGACGTGCTCGGGCACGACCTTGCCGCGGAGGTCGCGCCCGCCGATGCCCAGGCGGACCTCGGCGTAGCGGCCGTGCGACCTGTCCACCGTCAGCGAGACGTCCTCCGGCGGGGCGATCAGCACGTCGCTGCGGTCCTGCCGGACGAAGATCGCGCCGTCGCCGCCCAGCCAGCCCTTCCAGGGCATGATCCCCTGGACGAGCACGACCATGTCGCCGCGCTGCTTGGGCACGGCGGTGGCGATGCCCTCGACGGCCTGCTCGGCCCACCGGGCCGCCTCCGGCGAGGCCTGGACCGCCCCCGCGCCCGCGACGCGCCGGTACCGGCGGAAGCACCCCACCGCCCAGTAGATCTGCGCGCAGCCGAGTGCCAGGAAGACGGCGTCGATGCCGAGGCCCGGCTCGGCGGCCAGCGCCGTGCCCGAGGCGACGAGGTTCCAGGCGCCGATGACGATCAGCGCGACGCCCTGGTAGACGATGCCCGCCGGGCTGGGCGAGGAGAGCCCCCAGATGCCCCCCACCAGCAGCATCGCCCCCAAGGCCACCAGGCCCGCGTTGATCGGGCTGTCCAGCAGCCCCGGCAGGCCGACCACCAGCGCCAGGCCGCCGAAGATCAGGCTGCCCACGGCACTGCTCTTGACGAACCTGGCGACGCTGTAGGCGTCCGCGGCGGCCTGCAGCTGGCGGTGATGCGTGCGAATGTCCACGGTGTCTCCTCCCTCTCTGCCCCGCTTCGACGTCGCGCCTTATCGGCCGATCCGCGGTCCCGCTGGAGCACGGCGCGGCGGCGCGTCGGCCGGCCGGCGCAGCCGCCGGGGCCTTCCCCCATGGCGTGCGTGTTGGATAGAATGGCGGCCGGGCCGGAGAACCGGCCGTCCGGGCGTCGTCAGGTGAGCTTCCGCGGCGTGGCCGCCGCGGCAAATGAGGAGCAGGACGTGGTTTTGGATCGTTCCGACGGACAGACGAGACGTGACGTGCTGCGACTGGGCGCCGCCGGCGCGGCGGGGCTGCTGACCGGCGGGCTTCGCGGCCTGGCGGCCGAGGCCGTCGCCGTCGCGGCGCCGCCGCCCCGGAAGAAGCGCATTCCGGTGGGGCTGCAGCTCTACTCGGTGCGAAACGAGTGCGGCAAGGACAAGGGCAAGAACCTCACGAAGGTGATCGAGGCCGTCGCGAAGATGGGCTACGAGGCCGTCGAGTTCGCCGGCTACTACGGCTGGGGCGCGAAGGACCTGAAGAAGCTGCTGGACGCCAACGGCCTGACGTGCTGCGGGACGCACACCGGCCTGGGCGCCCTGCAGGGCGAGAGCTTCCAGCGGACGGTGGACCTGCACAAGACGCTCGGCGCCAAGTTCATCATCGTGCCGGGCATGCCGCGCCAGTACACGCGGACCGCCGAGGGCTGGAAGAAGGCCGCCGGCGTCTTCAACGAGATCGCCGCCAAGCTCGAGCCGCTCGGCATGTACACCGGCTACCACAACCACAGCCACGAGTTCCACAAGATGGGCGACACGACGCCGTGGGATATCTTCTTCGGCAACACGCACGAGCGGGTCGTGATGCAGCTCGACACGGGCAACTGCATGGGCGGCAAGGGCGACCCCGTGGCGATCATGAAAAAGTACCCCGGGCGCCAGCTCACGCTGCACATGAAGGAGCACGGCGGCACGCCCAAGACGGTCGTCGGCGAGGGCACCTGCCCGTGGAAGGAGCTCATCCGCCTGGCCCGGACCATCGGCAAGACGCGGTGGTTCGTCATCGAGCACGAGCGCCGCGGCCAGTCGCCCCTGGAAGCCGTCGCCAAGTGCATCACCAACTTCCGGAAGATCCAGGCGGAAGTGTAAGGTCCCGATCCAGCCGGGCCCGCCGCGCCGGGCGCCGGTGGCAGGAGTTCGGGAGCCAGGGCGCCATGGCTCGACGCCGCGTGCCGTTCGGCGCGCGGCGTTTCGCTTGCGCGGGCGGAGAACGCGGATGGTCGCAGGTCGCAGCATTCCTGGCGCGGTGGTCGTGTCCCTGATCGCCGTCGCCGCGCTCGAGGGGAAGTCCATGGGTGAGACGACGAAGCAGAGTCCCGTCGCCTACGCCTGCATCCGATTGGTCCGGCGGCGGGCCGGCGAGCCCGCCCGGGCGAAGATCGCGCTGCCGCCCGGCTACGAGCTCACCAGGAAGCCGAACCACGCCGTCGCCTCGCCCGGCGAGTACTACGTCTTCCTGAAGGGCCCGAAGGGCGCCGCGAAGGACGTGCGGATCGACTGGCCGGGCGTCGAGATCGCCGCCGTCGTGCACGACCACGACCGGCTGACGCTGCGGCGCAGCGGCGGGGCGGTTTCCTGCGACGTCCCCGTGCGCGCCGCCAGCGCCCGGGCCGCCTGGGGCACGCTGGCGATCTGGTCGCACCTCGACGAGCAGGCCCTACCCATCCGCATCGAGCACAACGACCCCGACCGCCGCGCCGGCAGGTACGCCCGGGGCGAATGGGTCGCCGGCCAGGCCGCCGCCTGCCTCCACTACCTCGTCGCCTGCCGCCAGATCCTCCGCGATTGGGGCCTGCACCGGCAGATCCGCAGCCAGAAGCTCGGCCACCTGAGCCTGATGGGCTTCGAGTCGAACAACCCCCTGCACGGCGACTGGCCGGCGCACTGGCACCTGATCTACTACTTCCCGGCGACGAAGACGCACGCGGCCTACGAATCGCCCGGCAGCCAGGTCCCGCACTTCTACCTGGACGCCGAGGGCCGGACCGTCTCCAACAGCATCTTCGTCTTCGGGCATCGCCAGCGCACCCGCAAGGCCGGGCCGCGCGACCCCATGGTCTTCACCGACCCGAACGGCAAGGTGCGCTTCGCCGTCGACATCCGGGAGGACGGCGGCGTGGACCTTGGTCCGGCCGCCGGGACGTGGACCTACGCCATCGTCGCCGGCGAGACGAAGAGCGGCTTCACCGAGTCGGTCCGCGTGCTGCGCCGGGGCGAGCCGTGGATCCGCGTGGCCGTGCGAGACGACACGAAGCGAGGCGTGCTGACGATCCGCATCGAGCCGCTGGACGCCCCGGGCGGGGCGTTGGTCGAGACCCATCGCTACGACCCGCTGACCGGCCGGCGCGTGGGCAAGGCATCGGTCGTGCCGCCCGCGTCCACGACGGACGCCCCGGCGATGCCCGCCCCGACGAGCCGCCCGCGCGGGCAAGCCGTCGCCGCGCCCGGCGAGGCGACGCGGTACGCCGTGAGCTTCACGTTCGGCGAGGCAGCCGGCATCGGCCGGGAAAGCGGCGTCTGCCGACGCGACCCCAGCGACGTCATCCGCGTCGGCCGGACCTGCTACGTCTGGTACACGAGGGTCCGCCGCGAGGACACCCAGCCGGGCCGACACGGCTACCCCTCCGGCTACCAGGGGACCGTCTGGTACGCCGCCAGCAGGGACCAGGGCCGCACGTGGACCGAGAAGGGCCAGGCCGTCCCGAAGGGCCCCGACGGCGCCTTCGACTGCACGGCCACGTTCACGCCGAACGTCCTCGTCTGGAAAGGCAAGTACTACCTGTACTACACGGCCGTGGGCCCGGGCTTCGACAACGGGCCGTACGCCGACCGGAACCGCACGGCGATCGGTCTGGCCGTCGCCGACGCGCCGGGCGGGCCCTGGAAGAAGGTCTCGCGCCGGGCGGTCCTCGCCACGACGCGCGACCCGGAGCGTTTCGACAGCTACCGCGTCGACGACGCGTGCCTGCTCGTTCGCGGCGGGAAGGTCTGGATGTACTACAAGGGCCGCCAGTGGCGCCGAACGCCCGGCCAGACGAAGATGGGCGTCGCCGTGGCCGATCGGCCCGAAGGCCCGTTCCGCCGCCTCCACGACGGGCGCCCCGTGCAGGACTCCGGCCACGAGGTGCTGGTCTGGCCGCACGGCGAGGGCGTGATGTCCCTCGTCTCCGCGACGGGCCCGCACGGCCGGACGCTCCAGCTCGCCGACGACGGCGTGCACTTCCGCGTCGTCGGGCGCCTGCCGCGAAGCTACCCGAGGGCGCCGGGCCTCTTCCGGCCCGACCTGGCCGAGACGCCCGCCCGGGGCAAGGGCGTGAGGTGGGGCATCTGCATGGCGCCCGGGCGCGACCCGTACCTGCGACGGTTCGAGATCGCCCTGACGCCGCCTTGATGCGTCGCGGGGGCAGGCGTATAGTCGCCCGCCGCGTTCCGGACTACGCATGGCCCGTTCAGGAAGGAGGGGCGATCGAGGATGGCTTCCGCGGGTGCCGCCTGGCCGACCACGCCGTCCGAGGAGTCGCAGTGGGACGCCGTTCGCGAGCAGTTCCTGAACGACCCGGAGCGGATCTACCTGAACACCGGGTCGTGGGGTGTCCTGTCGCGGGTCGTGTACGAGGCGCTGATCGCGGCCATTCGCGACCGGGAGCGGGACCCGACCGTCAACCGCCCCCGGATGCTGGAGGGCGTGCGCGAGGCGCGGCAGCGCCTGGCGGGACTCGTCGGCGCGTGCCCCGAGGACCTCGCCTTCCTGCCCAACGTGACGGTGGCCGTCAACATCGTCGTGAATGGGCTCGACTGGCGCGAGGGCGACGAGATCCTGGCGTCCGACCAGGAATACGGCGCGATCGACAACTGCCTGCACAACGCCGAGAGGCGCTGGGGGGTCGTCGTCCGCCGGGCCCGCATCCCCGTCCCGCCGCAAAGCCCCGACGACGTGCTCGGGGCCTTCGAGGCGGAATTCACCGACCGCACGCGCCTGGTCCTGTGCAGCCACATCACCAGCAGGACCGGCCTGATCGTGCCCGTGCGGCGCCTCGCGGAGCTGGCCCACGCCCACGGCGCGATGGTCCTCATCGACGGGGCGCACGCGCCCGGCATGATCCCGCTGGACCTGGGCTCCTGCGGGTGCGACTTCTACGGAGGCAACTGCCACAAGTGGCTCTGCGCGCCCAAGGGGGTGGGCTTCCTTCACGTCGCCCCCGGCGTGCAGGAACGGGTGAGGCACCTCGTCGTGAGCTGGGGCTACAGCCGCGACGGCACGACGAACGACGGCACGGGGCGCCCGCTGCTCAACGAGCAGCCCTACATGTGGGGCATCGAGACGTGGGGCACGGTCACGCTGCCGGAGCAGGTGGCCACGGGCGCGGCCGTTGAGTTCCAGACGGACATCGGGCCCGGGCGCATCGCCGCGCGGGGGCGCCAACTGGCCGGCTACCTGCGCCGCCGCCTGGCCGGGCTCGACTGGGCGGAGCTGATCTCCCCGACGCACCCGGAGATGACGGGGTCCATCAGCACGTACCTCCTGCACGGCTTCGGGGGCATGGACCTGCGAGAGGCGCTGCTGGAGCGGTACCGGATCACGGCCGCCGCCTCGCGGGGGAAGTCGCCCGGGCGGATTCGCGTCTCGACGCACATCTACAACACGTTCTCGCAGGTGGACCGGCTCGCCGAGGCGCTGGAGGAGCTTCGTCGCGAGGGGACGTGACGGCGACCCGCCCGCGGGGGGCCGCCGGCCGGCGAGGCGAGACGAACTTGCCGGGCCGGGCGGCGTTTCCCCTCGGACCGCTCCCGACGCGATCCGCTCACCGCCCGGCGCCGGCAAGGGTGCCCCTATGGATTGCCCCCGGCCAGTGCGACGGCGCGCCCGGAGACGGAGACGCCCGCGCCCGGCTCGCGCGCTGCCTCGGCGGCGGCCGCGACCACCTGAGGGCTCCACGAGCCCGCCTCCAGCAGCGGCGCGATGCACGCGGCGACGAAGCGCGGCGAGGTGCAGGAGAAGTGCCCGCCGTCGTAGCCCAGGGCGGCCATGTGCGGCTGCCATCGGATCTCATGGAGGCGGTCGTACTCCGCGTCCCGGGCGGCGCCGGCGGGAGCGGCGAACCCGACCTTTCCCGCCGACTCGCACCGCGGGCCGTCCATCGTCCCGAGGAAGCTCGTGCCGGCCCCGAGCATGATCGTGTCGCGGTGGGAACAGATGCTGACGATGCCCTTGCGGCTGCGGCGCAGCGCCGGCGAGAGGTCGTAGCCGGGCGAGAGGGACGAGGCCAGCAGGACCAGCCCGCCAACGCGCTGGTCGCGGGGCAGGGCCTCGGCGGCCCAGACGGCGATGGCCGTCCCGCCGCTGTGACCGATCAGGTGGACGCTCCCGCCCGGGTGGGCGCGGCGGTACTCGCGGATGTGCTCGGCGAGTCGTGCGGCCTCGCGGCGGTTCCGCTCGGTCGCGCACTGGTTGAAGATCGGCCCGAGCGGCGCGGTCCAGTCGTACAGCTCGGCGGCCAGGCCCGGCGAGCCCTTGCAGAGCGTCCGGCAGACGCCCTCGTTGTGGGGCGCCCGGCCGTCGATGCCGGGCAGCACGATCACCAGCCCTCGGTCCAGTCCGGCCTCGTTCAGGACCAGGTGCTTGGGCCCGCAGCCGAACGGAACCGCCGAGAGCAGCGCGACCAACCCCAGCGCGCAGAGCGACCGTGTGCGTCGTTGCCGGGTCATGGGCTTGCCTCCTTCTCCTCAGACCCAACCGTTTTCCATCCACAGGGAGATACGCGGGGGCCCCGTTGCCCTTGCGCGGCGGGCGGCGTTTTCTACGCGGGCGCCGCGCCGGGCGACCCGGCTCCGGGCGCGGAAGAATCCCTTGCATCAAGGCTTGGCGGCGCGCACCATCACGTACCCGATTCGGGAAGGAGAATCCGATGAGCGATGCGGACCAGGCCGGCGCTTCGGCCGAGGACCGGGCGAAGATCCAGCAGGAGCGCCAAGCGATCCTGGACGTCCAGACGAAGGGCACGGGCGCGAAGCTGTGGCTCTACACGAAGCTCTCGGGCCCGGGCTGGCTCCAGAGCGCGATCACGCTGGGCGGGGGGTCGCTGGCCGGCAGCCTGTACCTGGGCATCTACTTCGGGTTCTCGGCGATGTGGGTCCAGCCGCTGGCGATGATCCTGGGCGTGATCATGCTCAGCGCGATCGCCTACGTGACGCTCTCGACGGGCGAGAGGCCCTTCGACGCCATCAACCGCCACGTCAACCCCGTGCTGGGCTGGGGCTGGGCCATCGCGACGCTCATGGCGAACCTCGTCTGGGCCATGCCGCAGTTCAGCCTCGCCACCAGCAGCGTCCGCGAAAACCTCATGCCGACCCTCTTCCAGGGCATGGAGGTCGGCAGCGCCAACGTCATCATCGGCGTGATCATCCTGGTGGTCTGCGCCGTGGTCGTGTGGTTCTACGACACGGGCAACAAGGGCATCAAGGCGTTCGAGATCCTGCTGAAGGTGATGGTCGGCGTGATCATCCTGTGCTTCTTCGGCGTGGTCATCAGCATGAGCACCGCCGGGGCGCTCGACTGGGGGGCGATCTTCCACGGGCTCGTGCCCAACCCCAGGCTGCTGTTCCACCCCGCCGAGACCTTCACGCCGTTCCTCCAGGACGTCGGCGAAGGGTTCCGGGGCTTCTGGACCGGCGAGATCCTCACCAGCCAGCGCGACGTGATGATCACGGTGACGGCGACCGCCGTCGGCATCAACATGACGTTCCTGCTGCCCTATTCGATGCTGAAGCGCGGCTGGGACCGGACCTTCCGCGGGCTGGCGATCTTCGACCTGGGCACGGGGCTGTTCGTGCCGTTCATCCTGGCGACGGGGTGCGTGGTGGTGGCCTCGGCCTCGCAGTTCCACGCCCGCCCCACGCTGGGCTTCCTCGGCGAGACCGACGAGAAGGGCGCGCTGATCGCGCCGGACGAGAAGGCCAAGGGCAAGTTTGAGGCGATCGCCCTCGGGCGCGTCAAGGCGGAGATCGGTGCCGAGGCGTTCGCCCGGCTCGGCGAGGCCGAGAAGGCCGCCCGCATCGCCGCGCTGCCCCAGGCGGACCGGCGCATGGCCGCCATGCTGGTCAAGCGCGACGCGTTCGACCTGGCCGAGTCGCTCCGCCCGCTGACCGGCAAGGGCTTCTCCCACTACGCCTTCGGCGTCGGCGTGGTGGGCATGGCGATCAGCAGCATCATCATCCTGATGCTGATCAACGGCTTCGTCGTCTGCGAGGTGCTGGGCAAGCCCTCGACGGGCTGGCTGTACCGCCTCGGCTGCCTCGCCCCGGGGATCACGGGCTTCTGCGCCCCGTTCCTCTGGAGCGGGCGGACGCAGTTCTGGCTGGCCGTGCCCACCAGCGTCTTCGGCATGGTGCTCATCCCCATCGCCTACGTCACGTTCGCGATGCTCATGAACGCCAAGCGCCTCCTCGGCGAGCACATGCCCCGAGGGGGCAAGCGCCTCGCCTGGAGCGTGCTGATGATCCTCGCGGTGGTCATCACCGGCTTCGGGAGCTTCTGGAGCGTCTGGTCGAAGGCGAAGTGGTACGGCATGGCCGGCGTGGGGGCGTTCATCCTGCTGGCCGTGATCGTCCACTTCATCCGTAAGCCCTCGGCGCCCGGCCGGACGCCGTAAGCCCGGGCGCAAGTGGCCGTCGGCCCGCGCGCCGCCGCGTTCTCGCGGGCGGTCCGGGTCTGGAGGCGCACATGGCCAAACGCAAGCTGCCGGAGCCCGCGGTGTTCGGCTTCCTCCTGCCGAACTTCCTGGGCTTCTGCACCTTCCTGCTGTTCCCGATCCTGCTGTCGCTGGCGATGTCGGTGACGAACTGGTCGCTCCGCCCGGCCGTCAAGCTTGAATTCCTGGGGCTGCGGAACTTCCTCGACCTGCTCGGCGTCCGTGCGACCGGCGCGCCCGATGCCGCGCTGTGCTGGGGCTACGTCGCCGCGGCGGCCGCGCTGTTCCTCGGGCTTGCCGGAACGCTGTGGAGCAACGTCGCCGGCTGGCGGGGCAGCCGCCTCGGCGGCGCGGTCCTGGCGGCGCTGGGGGCGGCCGTGCTCGCCACGCGCTTCGCCCGCGGCGGCGGCCAGGGCCTCGTCATCGCCGGGCTGATCTTCCTGCTGGGCGGCCTCGCCGTCCTGCGGCGCGAGGAGGCGCCCTGGGCGCCGGGCGTGGGGACGCTCCCGGCCGTGCTGCTCGCGGCGGCCGTCGCGGCGCTCGCGCTGCTCCGGGGGCCCATGTGGCTCGCCCACGAGCCGCGCGACGCGCGCTTCTGGCAGTTCCTCTTCAACACGCTCTACCTGATGATGGGGATTCCGTTCGCCATCGCCGGGTCGCTGTTCCTGGCCATGCTGCTGAACGAGCGCCTGCCCGTCGGCCCGTGGCGCCGCCGCGTCGTCGGCGCGGCGATCTGCCTGGCCTGCGGGGGCGTGACGCTCGCACTGGTCTGGTCGCTGGGCTGCCCGAACCTGGCCCTGCTGGGCGGGGTGTTCTGGCTGATGGCGGCGATGGGCGTGGCGTTCAACATCGTCTCGTTCCGCACGCTGTTCTACCTGCCGACGTTCACCGCCGGCGTGGCGCTGATGGTGCTGTGGAAGGCCCTGTACAACCCCCAGACCGGGCCGATCAACGTGGGGCTCGGGGCGTTCTTCGAGGGGTTCGGCCTGGGCGCCGAGCGGGCGCGGGAGCTGCTGCCCCAGTGGCTGGCCAGCGTCCACTGGGCCAAGCCCGCGCTGATCTTCATGGGCGTCTGGACGGCCATCGGCGGGACGAACATGCTGCTGTACCTCGCCGGGCTGGCGAACATCCCCCCGCAGCTCCTCGACGCCGCCCAGGTCGACGGGGCCGGACGCTGGGCGAAGTTCCGGCACGTGGTCTGGCCGCAGCTCGCGCCGACGACGTTCTTCATCTCCATCATGTCGATCATCGGCGGCCTGCAGGGCGGCTTCGAGCAGGCCCGCGTGATGACGCAGGGCGGCCCGGCCGGGTCCACCACCACGCTGAGCTACTACATCTACAACAAGTTCTTCGAGGACCTCGACCTCGGCTACGCGGCGGCGATCTCGTGGGTGCTGTTCGCCCTCATCTTCATCGCCACGGCCATCAACTGGCGCTTCGGGCGCGAGCTGGAGGTGGTGGAATGAGCGTCGCGCCGAGCCTCCCGCCGACCGGCGCGCCCGGCCGCAGCGCGAAGAAGCCCCTCCGCCCGGGGACGGTCGTGCGCTTCGCCGCCCTGTGCGTCATGGGCTTCGTGATCTCCATCCCGTTCCTCTGGATGATCAGCGCGTCGTTCAAGCCGCGGCGGGAGGTCGAGGAGGTCCGCATCGTCCCCCGCGAGCCGACGCTGCACAACTACCCCATCGTCCTCGACCTCGAGCCGTTCGAGGTCAACCCCGAGACCGGCGAGGAGAAGTTCCTCCAGCTTCGCTTCGGGCGGTGGTACTACAACAGCATCTTCCTCGCCGCGTGCATCACCGTCCTCCAGGTGCTCACCAGCGCGATGGCCGCCTACGCCTTCAGCCGCATGCACTGGCGAGGGCGCGACCGCGTCTTCCTCGCCTACCTGGCGACCATGATGGTCCCCGGCGTGGTGACGATGATCCCCAACTACCAGATCATGGTGTCGCTGGGCTTCCTGAACACGTACCACGGGCTGTTGCTTCCGGCGGCGTTCAGCGCGTTCGGGCCGTTCCTGCTGCGGCAGTTCATGCTGTCGATCCCGCCGTCGCTGGACGAGGCCGCCAAGATCGACGGCGCCAGCCACTGGCAGGTCTTCTGGCACGTCGTGATGCCGCTGGCCCGCCCGGGGCTGATCGCCCTGGCGATCTTCACCTTCCTCGGGGCGTACCGGTCGTTCTTCTGGCCGCTGATCATGCTCAACAACGACCGGCTGTACCCCATGCAGGTGGGCATGCTGGCGCTGGACACGACGTACGGGCGCCAGACGGAGCTGATCATGGCCGCGACGGTGATGAACGTCGTGCCGCTGATCATCGTGTTCGTGACCTTCCAGAAGTTCCTGGTCAAGGGCATCCAGCTCGGCAGCGTGAAGGGATGATTCGATTGCGGACTGAGGATGGCGGGCTGCGGTGTCGCCGGGCGCGGACAGGGCGACCGGCGGCGGTCGGAGGCAGGCCATGAAGCGATTCTTCGCCGGGGCGATCGTGGTGGCGGCGCTGCTGTACGCGACGGCGGAGCTCACGCTGGAGCGCCCGCCCGACGACGGCGTCGTTCGCCTGCGCTGGGCGACCGACCCCAACCCCGCGAGGAACCTCCAGACCGAGACCTTCGGCAAGCTCCAGGTGCTCCTGAAGGCCGAGGACGTCCTGGACTGGGCGGCGCTGCTTCGGCGCCTGCGGGCGAGCCCCGGCGGGCAGGGCGACGTGGTCTCCGGGCGGCTCCTCGAGCGCCTCGATCCCAACGCCGTCGGCGCCGCGGCGGCCCCGCGGGGCCGGGCGGCCGTGCTGGCGGCCATCAACGCCGCGCTCGAGCGGCGCGATCTCTTCGCAACGGATGACGTCGAGGGCGTGGACCTGCCCCCCGACGCGAGGCTGCTGCTGGACAAGCCCCCCGGCGAACGGACGAACGTCGAGGTGGTCGCACTGAATCGGCGCATCCTGGAGGCCGCTCTCGGCGAGGTCCTCCGCCCCGCGCGGCGGATCGAGGTCACCGTCGAGTCCGGCCAGGCCGAGAAGCTCATCGTCCAGTGCGCCACCGGCACGGGCCCGGACGTCATCGACGTCTACGGCATCAACCAGATGCTCACCTACGTGCAGGCCGGCATCCTCGTCGACCTGACGCCGCACGCCGCGAAGATGGGCTTCGCCCCGGAGAACACCTACCCGGCGATCAAGGGCAACCTGCTCGTCGGCGAGCGGCAGTACCGCTACCCCTGCAACGTCTGGGCGAACTGCGTCATCTACAACCGGAAGGTCTTCGACGACCACGGCGTGGCCTACCCGGCCGAGGGCTGGACGGTCGACGACTTCATCCGCCTCGGCAAGCGGATCCTCGCCGGGGCGGGCAAGAGCGGCACGAAGCACCTGGCCGTCGCCAACTGGAGCAGCACGTGGATGTTCGAGGACTTTCTCCTCGGCCACGGCGGGCGCTACTTCACGCCGGACGGGCTTCGCAGCCGCCTGGACGCCCCCGAGGCCGTCGCGGCGATGACGCTCTACCACGACATGATGCACGTCCACCGGATCCTCCCCACGCCCGCCGAGGCCGCCGCCATGAGCAGCCAGGGCGGCTGGGGCAGCGGCGGCATCCGCTGGTTCTGCGACGGCAAGGCCGCCATGATCTTCATCGGGCGCTGGCTGCTCAACCGCCTCGGGAGCTACCCGGAGATCTGCCCGCACCTGGGCACGGCCCGCCTGCCGCGCGTGGACGGGCGGGCGTCCAGCGGGCAGACCGACTGCCGCGGCGCCGGCGTCAACGTCAAGAGCCCCCACCGCGACGCGGCGCTGCGGTTCCTCCAGTACCTCGCCGGCGAGGACTACGGGCGGCTCATCGTCAAGGACGGCGACTCCCTGCCGCCCAACCCCGCCCTCGCGCGGACCGGCGAGGACCTCGTCAACGACACCATCCCCGACCCCGAGTTCCACCGGCCGTTCGCCGAGGCGATGGGACCGGCGCGGCCGATCGACACGAGCCCGTTTATCGACGGCGGGCAGGTCGCCCGGTGGGTCACCGAGATGATCGGCAAGATCGAGAACCGGCTCGTCACGCCCGAGGAGGGCATGAAGGCCCTCGCCGCCGAGATCAACCAGCGGATCCGCACGAACCTCGAACGCCGCGACGACCTCCAGCGGACCTTCCGGCAGGTGACCGGCCGGCCGTACACGAGAGACTGGAAGCACCCGGTGAAGTAGGCGCCGCGCGGTTCGAAGCCGCGGCGGCAAGACAGGAAAGGTGATCACGATGAAGAACCGCAGATTCCCGTGGCGCATCGGCGCGCTGCTGGCCGGCGTGCTGCTGGCGACGGCGGCCGCCGGGGCGGCCGGACCCTACCAGGCCACCGGCATCAAGATCGGCGAGGTGACCCAGACGTCCGCCATCGTCTGGACGCGCCTGACGCTCCGGGCGCGGCGCAACGCGCCCGACGCGCCGATGGTGACCTTCCGCTACGCCCGGGCCGAGGCGAAGGGCAAGACCAGGGCCAAGCGCCGCCGGGTCGCCGCCGTCGTCTACCCCGAAGGCCTCTCGGCGGCGGACATCCGCGACGCCGTGCCGGGCGCGCCCGGGCAGGTCCGCGTGTCGTACCGGCCCGCCGGGCAGCAGCGCTGGCAGTCGACGGACTGGGCGGCGGTCGACGCCGAACGCGACTACACCCGTCAGTTCCCGCTGACGGGGCTGGCCGCCGGCACGCGGTACGAGCTTCGCGTCGAGTGCCGCGCGGGCGCCGACGCCGCGCCGGGACAGACCCTCGCGGGCCGCTTCCGCACCGCCCCGCCGCCGACCGCCCCGGCGCGCGTGGTCTTCACCGTCTCGACGGGCCAGGGCTACGGCAGCCAGGACGCCCCCGGCGGGGGGTACCGCATCTACCCCTCGATGCTCAAGCTCGCCCCCGACTTCTTCGTCCACACCGGCGACATCGTCTACTACGACAAGCTCGCCAAGAGCCTCGCCCTCGCCCGCTACCACTGGCAGCGGACCTACAGCCTGCCGACCAACGTCCCCTTCCATCGCCAGGTCCCCAGCTACTTCATCAAGGACGACCACGACACGTGGCAGAACGACTGCTGGCCGACCATGAAACGGGACAACATGGGCACGTTCACCTTCGCCCAGGGGCTGGCCGTCTTCCTCGAACAGGTGCCCATGGGCCCGCGCACCTGGCGCACGCGTCGCTGGGGCAAGGACCTTCAGGTCTGGCTGGTCGAGGGGCGCGACTTCCGCAGCGCCAACCCCGCCCCCGACGGGCCCGGCAAGACCATCTGGGGCGCCGAGCAGAAGGCGTGGTTCCGGCGCACGGTCGATGCCTCCGACGCGACGTTCCGCATCCTGATCAGCCCGACGCCGCTGGTCGGCCCGGACCGCACCAACAAGAACGACAACCACGCCAACCGGGGCTTCACGCACGAGGGCGACGAGCTGCGGCGGTTCCTCGCCGGGCGGAAGAACATGGCCGTCATCTGCGGCGACCGCCACTGGCAGTACGTCTCGGTCCATGCCGGCACGGGCGTGCGGGAGTACTCCTGCGGGCCGGTGAGCGACAAGCACGCCGGCGGGTGGAGCAACGACAAACGCCTGCCCGCCCACCGCTACCTGAACGTCGTGGGCGGCTTCCTGTCGGTCACGGTCGAGCGCGTCGCGGGCAAGCCCGTCGCCACCTTCCGCCACCACCACGTCGACGGCAAGGTCCTCCACGAGGACCGCCGCACGGCGGGGTGAACGGGCGCCGCCGCCCCGGGCGCTGGCGCGGGGGCGGGCGGGTCAGCGCTTGGGTTTCTTGCGGGACCTCTTCGGCCGGGGCTTGGCGCGGGCGGGCCAGTAGGGCGTCTCCGTGCGGGCCGTCTTGAGGCAGGCCTCCATTCTCTTCACCACGCCGGCCTGCTCGGCGGCGAGGTCCTTGGTCTCCCGGGGGTCGGCCTCGACGTCGTACAGCGCCAGCGGCATCTCCGTGCCGAAGCGGACGCCCTTCCACTTGCCCATCCGGACGGCCTGGTGGAAGGGGCTGTGAAACTCCCAGTAGAGCATCTCGTGGGGCTTCTGCCCCTTGCCCAGCAGCGTCGGCAGGACGCTCATGCCGTCGAGCCCCTTCGGCGGCTTCGCGCCGGCCAGCTCGCAGGCCGTGGGAAAGAAGTCCGTGAACGTCCAGACGAAGTCGCTGACCTTCCCCGCGGGGACCTTGCCCGGCCAGCGGACGACCATCGGCATGCGGATGCCGCCCTCGTAGAGGCTGCGCTTGACCCCGCGGAGCCCGCCCGCGCTGTCGAAGGCCTTGACGAACGGCGGGTTGGGCCCGTTGTCGGACGTGTAGAAGACGATCGTGTCCTCGTCGAGGCCGAGCTCCTTCAGCAGCGCCAGCACGCGCCCCACGTCGCGGTCGGCGCGCGTGATCATCGCGGCGTAGTTCTTCGCCTGCTGCGGCCAGGGCTCGTCCGTGTACGGCGCGTCGCTGGGGATCTCGTACTTGCCGTGCGGCAGCGTGTACGGCAGGTAGAGCAGGAACGGGCGGTCCTTGTGCGTGCGGATGAACTCCAGCGCCGCGGCGGCGATCAGGTCGTGGGAGTACTGCCCCTTGCGCCCGCCCTCGTTGCCGCTCAGCGCGACCCGCTTGCCGTTTCGCCACAGCCAGGTCGTGTAGTAGCTGTGGGCGTGGACCTGGTCGAGGTAGCCGAAGAAGTCGTCGAAGCCGTGCTTGTCCGGCGAGCCCGTCGTCCCCGGGTTGCCCAGCCCCCACTTGCCGAAGCCGCCCGTGGCGTAGCCGGCCTTGCGGAGGACGGCCGCGACCGTCACGTCGTCCGGGCGAAGCGGCACGAGCCCGCGGTCCTTGCCCTCGCCCGGGGGGTTGGCCCGCGTGCGGTTGCCCCGGCGCGTGCAGTGCCCGCTGTGCAGGCCGGTCATCAGGATGCACCGGCACGGTCCGCAGACGGGGCTGCCCGTGTAGCACTGGGTGAAGCGCGTCCCCTCGGCGGCCATGCGGTCCATCACGGGCGTGCGGATCTTCTTCTGCCCGTAGCAGCCGAAGTCGCCGTAGCCGGCGTCGTCGAGCATGACGAAGATGATGTTGGGCCGGCGCGCCGTTCGCTTCGCCCCGGCCGCCAGGCGCGGCATCGCCGCCGAAGCCGCCGCCATCCCGGCCGCCTTCATGAATCCACGTCGCGTCAGTGACATCGGCTGTCCTCCACGTGTTGCTCGGGCCTGCCCGTCCACTGCGCGCCGCTCGCCGCGCGCCCGCCGGGCGGCATTGTAGCAGAAACGGGGGCGCCGGTCCCCCCACTGCGGATCGCGGGCGGGTCGGCGTCAGCGGGGCTGGGCGGGGCCGCTCGGCTCGCGGCCGAAGGGGGAGATCTCCCGCAGGCGGCGGACGATCGGCGGGAGGACCGCCAGGACCCGGTCCACGTCCTCGTCGGTGTTGTAGACGCTGAGGCTGAAGCGGATCGAGCCGTGGGCGGCGGTGTAGGGCACGCCGAGGGCGCGGAGGACGTGGCTGGGCTCCAGGCTGCCCGTCGTGCAGGCCGAGCCGCTCGACGCGCAGATGCCGTGCTCGTCCAGCATCAGCAGGATCGCCTCGCCCTCGATGTACTCGAAGCTGATGTTGGTGGTGTTGGGCAGGCGGTGCTCGCGGTGGCCGTTGACGCGGGCGTCGGGGCAGCTCGTCAGCAGGCCCTCCTCGAGCCGGTCGCGCAGGGCGCGGATGCGGGTCTGCTCGTCGTCCAAACGCCGCCGGGCGAGTTCGGCGGCCTCGCCGAGGGCGACGATGAGCGGGACGGCCTCCGTGCCGCCGCGGCGGTTGTGCTCCTGGTGCCCGCCGACGAGGAACGGGTGGAAGCGGCAGCCCCGGCGGACGTACAGCGCGCCGACGCCCTTGGGGGCGTGGAGCTTGTGGCCGGAGAGGCTGAGCATGTCGATCGCCGTGTCCGCCAGGCGGATGGGCAGCTTGCCGACGACCTGGACGGCGTCGCTGTGGAAGAGGATGCCCCGGTCGCGGCACATCTCGGCGATGGTCTCGACGGGGAACATCACGCCGGTCTCGTTGTTGGCCCACATGATCGACACGACGGCCACGTCCTCGCTCAGGGCGTTGCCCACGTCGGCGAGGCTCAGCTCGCCGAGGCTGTCCACGGGCAGCTCGATGACGCGGCAGCCCAGCCCCGCGGGCGGGGGGCGCTCCAGCACGCGGCAGGTGTTCCCCACGGCCGGGTGCTCCACGCGCGTCGTGACGATCGTCTTGCGCTCCGGGTGGACCGGCAGGGCGCTGCGGATGGCCGCGTTGTCGCTCTCCGTGCCGCACGAGGTGAACAGCACCTCCGTCGGATGGCAGCCGAGCAGGTCGGCGACCTGCTGCCGCGCGCGGTCCACGTGGCGCGCGACCTGCCCGCCGAAGGTGTGGATGCTGGACGGGTTGCCGTAGAGCTCCGTCAGGAAGGGCTCCATGGCCTGGCGGACTTCGGGCGCGACGGCCGTCGTGGCGTTGTTGTCGAGGTAGATGACCTGGCTCATGTCTGTGCCCCACTTTCCGGCCGGGGCGGACGGGGCCTGCGCTACTGCTGCTCCAGGCGCCCGCCGACGTCCTCGACCTCGATGTCGGCGTCGACCAGCTCGCGGAGCTTCGCGCCGATCGTGCCGTCGAGTGTGAAGTCCTTCGCGCGGCACCACGCGCAGTGCCCGCGGAAGGCGATCTGGACCTTCGTGCCGATCACGTCCACCAGCTCGAGGTCGCCGCCGTCGTGCTGGAGCATCGGGCGGATCTCGCTGTCGATGACCTCCTCGATGCGCCGGATGCGCTGGAGGTTCGTGAGCGTCGAGTGCGCAGGCTTCGCCGGGGCGGGCGCCGCCGGGGCCGCGCCGCGAACGCGGTCGAGGACCTCCTCGATCCGCGCGTGGCAGGAGCCGCAGCCGCCGCCGGCCTTCGTGTAGTGCGTCACCTCCTCGACGCTCCGCAGCCCGTGCTCGCGGGCGACCCGCTCG
Organism: uncultured Planctomycetaceae bacterium; assembly: GCA_964642165.1. Lineage (GTDB taxonomy): Bacteria > Planctomycetota > Phycisphaerae > SM23-33 > SM23-33 > CAYRVX01. The sequence goes on from CAZXOC010000031.1 coordinate 38,340, forward strand.
ATCAGCCGGTCCGTCACGCCGAAGCAGTGGCAGACGATCTCGCCCTCCTCCTCCAGTTCGAACGCCCGGCCGCGGTGGCCGGCGATGGCCTTCTGCAGCGCCTCCATGCCCATCACCGAGCAGTGCATCTTCTCCTCGGGCAGCCCGCCGAGGTAGTCGGCGATGTCCTGGTTGGTCACCTCCGCCGCCTCGTCGATCGTCTTGCCCCGGATCAGCTCGATCAGCGCGTCGCTCGAGGCGATCGCGCTGGCGCAGCCGAACGTCTGGAACTTCGCGTCGGCGATGCGCCCCTCGTCGTCGAGCCGGATCATCAGCCGCAGCGCGTCGCCGCACGTGATGTTGCCCACCGTCGCGTCGAGGTCGGGCTCGGCGATCTCGCCGGCATGCCGCGGGTTCAGGAAGTGGTCCTTGACGGTCTTGGTGTAGTCCCACATCGTGCCGGGTCCTTTCTCCGCGCGTCCGCGTGTCCGCACGCTCCCCCCATTGTAGGCCGCCGCGGCGGCAGCGGCCATCGGACATGCCCCCGTCAGCCGCCGACGACCGCCGACACGTCGGCGAGGTGGACCTGCCGCGTGCCCTCGTGGATGGAGTCGAACGTCACGAATCGCCCGGGCGGGTGCCAGCGGGGGTGCAGGTCGCCGCGGTCGCGGTCCACCAGGCCGACGCGGGCGACGTCCGCGGGGGTGGGCTTGTGGTCGTGGAAGTCGCTCTCCAGGGCGAGGTGCCGCCGGCCGGCGGCATCCCACGGGTTGACGCCCTAGTGTTCCGTCAAGGTCGATTCTTTGGGTGGCACAACTCTCCGAGTTG
>CAZXOC010000032.1:0-38856 GCA_964642165.1 uncultured Planctomycetaceae bacterium
TGGAGGTGCTCGACCCGGCCCAGAACAACACGTTCCAGGACCACTACCTCAACGTCCCGTTCGACCTGTCCAGCGTGATGTTCATCGGCACGGCGAATTACATGGGTACGGTTCCCCCGGCCCTGCGCGACCGGATGGAGGTCATCGAGCTGCCCGGCTACACGCGGCAGGAGAAGCTGCACATCGCGATGCAGTACCTCGTGCCGAGGCAGTTGCGGGAGAACGGCCTGAAGCCTTCGCAGGCGCGCTGGGGCGAGGCGGCGGTCCTGAGGATCATCGACCAGCACACGCGCGAGGCGGGCGTGCGGGAGCTGGAACGGCAGATCGGGACGGTCTGCCGGCGGGTGGCTGTCTTGGTCGCCGGCGGCAAGGCCCGCTCGAGGAAGATCGTTCCCAAGCTCGTGACAGGCGTCCTCGGCCCGGCGAGGTACGAGAGCGAGATCGCGCAGCGGACGTCGGTTCCCGGCGTGGCCACCGGGCTGGCCTACACGCCGGCGGGCGGCGAGATCATCTTCGTGGAGGCCGCCGCCTACCCCGGCAAGGGCTCGCTGACGCTCACGGGGCAGATCGGTGAGGTGATGCGCGAGTCCGCCGTCGCGGCGCTGAGCTTCGTCAAGAGCTCCGCCAAGAAGCTCCGGATCGACGTCGAGCAGCTCAGCAAGACCGACATCCACGTCCACGTGCCGGCCGGAGCCGTGCCGAAGGACGGTCCCTCGGCCGGGGTGGCCATGATCACCGCCTTAGCCAGCCTGTTGACGAACCGTCCCGTCCACCACGACACGGCCATGACCGGGGAGATCACGCTCCGCGGGCTGGTGCTGCCGATCGGCGGGGTGAAGGAGAAGCTCCTGGCGGCTCGGCGGGCCGGCATCCGGACCGTCATCCTGCCCGCGCGAAACCGCAAGGACCTGGTGGACGTGCCGGAGGACGTCAAGCGGGACCTGGAGTTCCGCTTCGCCAGGACGATCCGCGACGTGCTGGACGCGGCGATGGACAGCCGGTCGGATCCGAAGCCGACGGGGCGGCGCAAGTAACCTGGGGGACGGAGCGGCTCCGGCCTGCCGTGCGGCGTCGCGCCGCGTGGGGCGCATAAAAAAACCGAGTCGATCCGGCTGGACTCGATCGACTCGGCCCTCCTTCCCTTCGGGCAAGCCGTTGCAGCCAAGTCGGCCGTTCGACTGCCGAAGCCCTCGGCTTTAGCCTTTGCCCTCCGGCAAAGGGCCTCCGGAAGAGTAGGACTTACAAAAGGTATGCCATCGGTTCGTCCGGGGTACTGGTGCGGCCCGCCTCCGCATACAACCCCTTTTTCGCCATCGCTATAGGCGGATGGCTGGCCGGAAGACGAGGCGGCCCGGCGCCCCACCGCGCGCTGCGAGGCGTCAACACCCCGCAGGTGCTACTATATCTAAGGCTTTATAGATAAATCGATTGCGTGTTTCGCCACGTACGTTTACAGGAGGCAACATCGGCCCCTCCGGTGGGACCTTTCCGATTACGCCCGCCTTGCCGGGGGCTGCCGAAGAATGCACCCGCTACCTCACGCAGAAAACGAGACTTATGCCCCATGCTGGGACGGGTGGCAACTCGCGGCCACGAATTCCTTTTCTTCCGCGTCCGCGACGCATAGAATACACAGAGCCGACGGCATGGACTCACGGGTCGGCGGCTTGCGCATACCATGATGGGCGGCCCGGCATGAACCTTGGCGCGTCCCCCCCCGCGCGCCACATGTCGGCCGCCCACTTTTCCTGTCTGGCCTTGACGGGCCTGCTCACATCAGGTCGAAGAAGCTCTCCTTGCCCACGTGCGGGAGGTAGGTCTCCAGGGCCTCGGGCAGGGGCAGCGTGCTGAGGTGCCACCAGCCGCCCTCGTCCATCCAGGTCATCCGCTCCACCGCGAAGGTCCGGCGAGTAGTGCGTCGTCTCCTCAAGCCACCGGCGGCTCTCCTCCTTCTTGTGCTGCACGTACCCGTCGATGACGGCATCGCCAAGCTGCTTCCGCATGGCCGACTCGAGTTGGCGGCCCAACTCTCCCAAGGTCCCGAAGGGACTGAGAAGCTCCGCGATCTCGTCGACGTCCCGGTCCGGTTCGAAGACCGTGATGTGTCTGCCCTTCACCTCGATCCGGTACCGCCCGAGCCCGTGGCTCTTCCGGGCCGCCTGGGCGAGCTTTTCTTCCAGCGGCGCGATCTGCCTCGGCCGCGCCTTGCGGACGGAAGCCTGGCCATTGACGTTCTCGAGGGCCTCGTAGCCCGCCGGCAGGTCCGACATCGCCCCGTCGGCAGAGCGCTTGAGCGTGTAGCGGACCTTGCCCGCCTTCGTGCGGGATTCGTGCAGGAAGTAGGCAACGCCCTTGCGATTGACATAGCGGAACATGCGTCGCTCCCTCGGGCGAGGTGACGAATCGCGACTATGGGCTGGAGCCGCGCCGGCTCAATCCAGCTCCTGGCGGATGGCCCGGGCGGCGGCCTTGGGCTGCTCGGCGCCGCAGACGGCGGAGCAGACGGCTACGAGCGTCGCGCCGGCCTGTCGGACGCTTCGGGCGTTTTCGGCCGTGACGCCGCCGATGGCGACGATGGGCAAGGGCACGGCGTCGGCGACTTCGTGGAGCATCTCGAGCCCAACGGGCGGACCGGCCTCCTTCGTGTCCGTCCCGAAGACCGGCCCGACGGAGACGTAGTCAGCCCCCTCGTTGACGGCGGCCTTGGCCTGCGCCAGCGAGTGGGTGCTTCGTCCGATGACGGCGCCGGGTCGAAGCAGCCGCCGGGCCTCGGCGATGGGCAGGTCGTGCTGGCCCAGGTGCACGCCGTCGGCCCCGACCATCGCGGCCACGTCGGGCCGGTCGTTGACGATGAACAGCCGTCCCGTCTCGTCGGTCAGTTCGCGCAGTTCGGCCGCCAGGGCCAGAAGCTGATCGTCGGGTGTGCCCTTCTCGCGGAGTTGGACGACGTCGGCGCCGCCGGCGATCGCCGCCCGGGCGCACTGCCGCAAGCTGCCCGCGCACAGGTGGGTGCTGACGAGCACGTAGAGCTTCGCGTCGGCGAGCCGGCGCCCCACCATCAGCCGCCCCATGATGCGCTTCTCGAGCGTGTAGCCGTTGTAGCGCATCCGCTCGATCTGGAGGACTTTCTGCGGCGCGATGAACTTGCCGTATTCCTCGATGGTCCGCAGGGCCTCGGTGAGGCGTTTGCACGCGGCCGTCGCGACGTCCTCCAGGCCGGTGCGCTTCGTTTCGGTGGGGCTGGAGATCTCCGTGCCGATGTCGCCGGGCGTGTCGCGGCTGACGAGGAATTCCTCGGCCGGCATGGCTTGGAGGATTTCCGCCAGGTTGCTCCGGAGGCTTTTGGCCATGGCGGTGATGGCCGGATCGTTCAGGGCAAACCTGCCGCAGTCCTCGGCGACGCGGAGGGCCTCGCGGGCCCGGTTGAAGTTCGCGTCGAGTATCCGGTAGACCTCTCGCATGGCGCGGCCCTCCGCCGTTCGCGGCGTTCTACGGATTGTTCTCGTTGGGGATGGGGAACTGCCGGCACAGCTCCAGCGCCTTCCCGCGGATGTCTTCCACGACGGCCTCGTCGCCCTTCGACGTGAGGACCCGGTCGATCCACCCGGCGACGGCCTTCATCTGTTCGACGCCCATGCCGCGCGTCGTCAGGGCCGGCGTGCCCAGGCGGATGCCCGAGGCCTCCACGGGCTTCCTCGGGTCGAACGGGATGACGTTCTTGTTGGTGATGATGCCCGCCGAGGCCAACCAGGCCGCGGCGACGTGCCCGGTGAGGTCCGGGTCGCGGCTGCGCAGGTTCACGAGCACGAGGTGGTTGTCCGTGCCGCCGGAGACGAGCCGCCAGCCGGCCTCCAGCAGCCCCTCCGCCAGGGCCTTGGCGTTGGCGACGATGGCCGCGGCGTACTGCCGGAACTCCGGTCGCATCGCCTCCCGGAAGGCGACGGCCTTGGCGGCGATGACGTGCTCGAGCGGCCCGCCCTGGAGCCCGGGAAACACCGCCGAGTCGATCTTCCTGGCCCAGTCGGCCTTGCAGAGGATGATGCCGCCTCGCGGCCCGCGAAGGGTCTTGTGGTTGGTCGTCGTGACGAACGTGCTGTACGGCACGGGGGTGGGGTGCACGCCGGCGGCGACCAGCCCGGCGATGTGCGCGATGTCCGACAACAGCGGGCAGCCGACCTCCGCGGCGATCTCGCCGAAGGCCTCGAAGTGGATGGTCCGCGGGTAGGCCGACGCGCCGCAGACGATCAGGTCCGGGCGCAGGTCGCGCGCCTTGCGACGGACCTCCTCCATGTCGATGCACTCCGTCTCCGGGTCCACCCCGTAGCCGAACGTCTTGTAGAAGCGCCCGGAGACGTTGATCTTCATCCCGTGGGACAGGTGCCCGCCGTGGTTGAGCTCCATGCCGAGGATCTTGCCGCCCGGCTGGAGGCAGGCCAGGTACACCGCGATGTTCGCGCTGGTGCCGCAGTGCGGCTGGACGTTGGCGTGTTCGGCTCCGAACAGCTCCTTGGCGCGGTCGATGCACAACTGCTCGACGTCGTCGATGTTCTCGTTGCCGCAGTAGTAGCGCTTGCGGGGGTAGCCCTCGGCGTACTTGTCGGTCAGGACCGAGCCGAGAGCGACCAGGACGGCCGGCGAGACGTGGTTCTCGGAGGCGATCATCTCCAGCGTCTCGGCCTGCCGCCGCTGCTCGGCACGCAGCAGTCGGGCAATCTCCGGGTCTACCTTCTCCAGCCGATCCATCGCCGTCTCCTGTTCCGAGAGAATCCGGGTGAGTGGCCTACTGTATCGGGGGCGGCGGACCGAAGCAAGCTGTGTTGGCACGGCGCGGCGCCGCCCGCCGGGCTGGATGGGCCCCCGCTCAGGAACGCGGCTTCTTCCCGCCTTCGGCCGCCGTGATGAACACGACGAAGTACCGTCCCTGGGCGGGCTTGGGTGTGATCTTCCGCTTCACGCGCCCGTAGCCGCCGAAGTAGCTCCTGGTGCGGCTGGCGCGCCGAATGAGGTCGGCCAACGCGCTGACGGGGACGAAGCGGTCCGGCCCGCCGTCCTCGGCCATGGGGTCCGTCTTGCCCTCGAGGAAGCCGACCAGGCGGCCGTCCTTGCCCACCACCGGTCCGGCCACCTCGCCCGCGACCAGCTTCTGGGACAGGCGCGGCGTGCCGTCCGCCTCGACGCCCTGGACGACGGTCGCCACCGGGCGGACCTGGCTGCCCATTTCCTCGTAGAGGCCCAGCCCGTAGGCCGTGACGGCCTGGCCTTTGGCGAGGGCGGCGCCGACCTCGAGCGGCGTGAACACGAAGTCCTCGATCGTCACCAGCCCCACGGGCACGTTCGTCTTCCGGCGCGTCCCGAGCGTGCCGTAGGTCCCGGTCCGCTGCGGGCTGGCCGGCACGACCGTCCGCGCGTCGATGGCGACGAAGACCTCCAGCGCTTCGGCCAGGGCGCCGTGGTCCACCAGCAGGGCGTTCCCTGCGACGGGCACGCCGACGACCTGGCGGAAGACCAGGCGGTCGTACGGCGGCGTGGGGAGGGTGTTCTCGCGGCCGATCCACGGCCGCCCCGGCATCAGCCACGTGGTTCCGCGGCGCAGGTAGGACTTCCTGGTGGGCGTTTCGTACAGCGCCAGGATCTCCGTGGCCGTCTGGAACGTGGGCTCCGCCATCAACTTGCCAGGCGTGTCTTCCATCGCCCGGGCCACGAGGTCGTAGGCCTCCCGGGAGTTCGGCTGCAGGTGCAGCACGTCCAGGCACGCGGCGAGGGCCTCGATCTTGCGGTTCCTGCCCGCCAGGGCCAGGGCGGCGCCTTGGCGGAACGCCGCCACGCGCGGGGCGGTCCGGCTGCATCGATCGAACGACTGGAGCGCGGCGGTGTAGTTCAGGCTCTCCAGGTGCGCCGCCGCCAGGAGGAACTCCCGCATGAGCTCGTCGGGCCAGACGTCCGCCGCTTGGCGGAAGTACGTTCCGAGGCTCCGGCGGAGCTTGGCCCGCTGTGCCCGGCCGCTCGACGTCGTCGTGCTGACGCGTCGGATCTTGCTGACGAGATCACGGCTCCGGGCGAGGGTCTCGGCGAACTTGTCCCGCGCCCGCTCCGCATCCCTGGGCGAGATCCACTTCCTCCGGAACATCCGGTCGCCGTCATGCACCTTCGCCCGCCACTGCTTGATCTGCTCGCGCAGGGTGTACCCGTCGAGTCCCCCGGGCGTCGCGGCCAGTCGCCGCATCGTGAGGAAGACGTGCGACTCGGGGTGGGTGAACCGGTCCTCCGGGCGGGTGGGCGTCCCCAGCGTGGGCGTGGGGGTGAAGGGGCGCTCGGCCGGACGCGTACTGGGCGTCTCGGACCGGATGATCTTCTCCACGTCCTTGATGTCCACGGCGATCGTCGCGAGCGCCTTCTTGATGAGCACCCGGTTGCCCTCGCGCGTGACCTGCCCCTGGTGGGCCTTGCCGTTCTTCATCAGCACGACGTCGCCGAGAGCGGGAGGCACGAGCGCCAGACAGACCAGGGCCGCCGGGATCATCTTCCGCATGAGAGTTGGTCCTTTGGGCATCCTATTCAGTGTAACGCGGCGCGGCCGGCGACGGTGCGGCAATCTGCCGTCGGGTCACCCCCGCGCGGCGAGTTCCCGTCGAGCCTCGAGCCGCAGTTTGTTTGACCGTCCAGGGCCCGCGCGGTGTAATGGACACGTGCTCGGAAAGCTGCGGCGAACATCTCGAACGGACGTTGGGTTGGCGCTGTCCTTCGCGGGGGTGGCGTACCTGGTCTGGGCGGTGACCGCCGGCGTCAGCCGCAGCGTCGTCCAGGGACTCATCCATCACCTCGCCGCCAACGGCCGCACCCTTCAGGAAACCGCAAAGGCGCTGGAGATCGTCTTTGTGCAGGCCGGCGTCGTCATTGACCTGCTGGGCATGGCATGGCTGGCGGGGTCGCTGTTCCTGGTGATCTGGAGTTCCCGCCAGCGGTGCAGCATTTCCTGGGCGTGGGTTTCGGCCATCGGGCAGGCCATCGTCGCGGCGCTGGGCGCGGTGCTGGTCGGCTGGGCGGCCTACCAGCCGCTGATCGAGGCCCCGGGCAGGATCGTCCAGGCCAGCCCCACCCTGACCAAGGTCAGCGCGATCTCGCTGCCCGTTGTGGTGGTGATCGCCGTGGTTCTGTGGGTCGTCGTGCTTGCCTGGCTGCTCGTCGAGCGGGCCCGCTTCAACCGTCGTGGCCCGACGCTCCGCGACGGGCTGCGAACCAATCTCTTCCGCTGACCCGCCGCGCCCGGCACCGCGGCGGCTCAGACGAGCCCCTTGCGCTTCCGGAACGCCCACTCCCCGCACATCAGCAGGATGATGGCCGCAATGACCGGCCAGCGAAGCCGGCTGGCGAGCGCCACGTGGGTGACCGTGTCGCGTTTCTCCGGCCGGGTCGTCACGTTGAGCTCCTTCAGCAGGTCGCCGAACCTGTCGAGCGTGACGAACTTCCCCCCGCTCGCCTCGGCCATCCGCCGCAGCAGGGCGTGGTTGGCCAGCACCTCCAGGGACTCCAGGTCGCGCCGGACGACCTCGAAACGGTGTTCCGCGGCCAGTTCCTTGCCGCCCACCTTTGCCTTGATCCTCAGGACGTAGGTATCCGGCCTGGTGGGTGCGGGCAACTGCCCCTTGCGGACCTTGTCCGCCTTGCGAAGCAGGACGGGCGATTCCTGGCCGCCCGGTCCGACGAGGCGCACCTGCACGGGGGCGTCGGGAAGGGGCCGGCCCTGCGAGTCCTCCACCCCCGCGGTGACCTTGATGACCTCGGTGCCGCGGCGAAGCCGTCGAAGGTCGTAGTTCGTCTTGTCCGTGACGATCCAGACCGCGCCCTTCGGGGCGGCCAGGAACAAGGCCACCTGCCGCCAGAAGCGCCGCTGCGGGTCGGCCGTGTCCTTCTTCGTCAGCACCCAACGCCAGGTCGTGTCGAAGGCGATGGCCATGGCACGGCCCTTGCCGTACGGCTGCGTGACGATCAGCGGCATGCCCTTGGGCGTCTCGGCCAGCACGGTCGCGGCGGGTTTCAGACCCGCCAGCCGGTTCGCGCCGGGCAGGGGGTCAAACTTCGCCCAATCGGCCGCGACGTTGGCGCCCGTCTCCCCGACGCGCATCACGTCGCTTTCCTGCCCGTCCCGCGTGGGCACGACGTGGATCTCGCTGTCGATCTGGAGGATCGACGCGCCCAGGTCGATCGGGAGCACGTCGGCGATCGGCGTATCGGCCCATCCCCCGCGGCCGAAGCTCCGCGACCCGCCGAGCATGCAGAAGCCCTTGCCGTACTTGCCCACCAGGTCGCGGACGATCTCGAGCTGCTTGCGGGTGAAGTGCGATGCCGCCACGTCGCCGAAGAGGATCGCGTGGTAGGCCAGCCAGTCGTCGAGGTTCTCGCTCAGCGGTGTCGGCCGCTTCTCCGCGAGAGGTTGCAGCAGGACCCGGCGGTCGACGGCGAACCGCCGGGCGGCCACCAGCGCCCGGGCGATGTACTTCGCCTCGTACCGGAATTTGCCCTCGACGTACAGGATGCGCATCTCGCGGTCGACGACGTGGACCAGCTTGCTGGCGTCGGGCCGTCCGGCAAGGTCCGGCGGAGCCGTGCCGACCACCTCCGCCCGGATGCTCACGCGGTGGTACCCCGCCCTCAGGGGCACGTGCACGAACCGGACCGGCTGGGCCGACCGCAGGCGGTCGATGAACAGCGTCTGCGAGCCGACCTCCTTCTCGCCGAACGTGCAGGTGACCTTCACCTGCCTCGACGCCAGGCCGATCGTTTCCAGCACGGCCGTGATCGGCAACCGGTTGAACGCCTCGACTTCGTCGGGCACGGCCATGTCCCGCACGTTCAGCGTCTTGGTTGCACTGGTGATGCGGTCCGACCCCGCGGCCACGCTGTGGATCGGCACCCCCCGCGAACCCATCAGCGCCGCGAGCTTGACCGGCTCGATCACGTCCGACGTGTTGCTGCACCCGTCCGAGAACAAAAGGACCCCGCCCACCTTCCGCTTCTCGGCGGCATACAGCTCGTAGGCCTCGGACAGCGCATCTCCCAAGGCCGTCGCCGGGCCGTTCGCGTCACGCAGCCCGAAGAGCGACCAGCCCGTCTCGCTCAGGAAGCTCTCGGGCGACGAGGCCGCTGCGGAGAAGGGAACCAGCTTCAGCTCGGCCTTGGCCGCCAGGTCGTGCAGCTCGCCGCGGCGGGATTCGAGCTCGTCGCGTACGGCCCGGATGCGGGAGACCAGGTCGATCCGCCCGACGGGTCGATCGGCGGAGGCCGGGGCGTTCGCGTCGCGCCGCCGCATCGAGGAGGACGTGTCCCCACAGAACAGGAGGATCGTCTTGACGTCCTCCTTCCTGCGGTACTCCAGCGCCGGGCGAACGGCCCAGAGGCTCAGCAGCAGGATCACCAGGATCCGCAACCCCAGCAGCAGCGCCTTGACTCGCCGGCGCACCGGCGAGGTGGTCCGTCGATAGGAGCGAAGGGCCCAACTGACGGTGGCCACTCCGATGGCCAGGACCGCGCCTCGCGGCACCCAGAAGGCCGTCAGGCCCGCCAGGGCCGTCATCGCCATGCCGCGGCCGAGAATGCAGAGGAACCCGGATACGCTGACGCCCCCGGCCAGTGCCCCCGCCAGGCGGTACACCACGGCGGCGGCCAGCAGCAGGCACGTCGTCGTCAGTGCCGGCATGGCCGCCAGCAGCGCGGCGCGAGAGGCCGGCGCCATCGGCCCGAACAGCGGCTTGACCAACGGCGTGACCTCGCCCGCCCAACTGCCCCAAATCCAGGCGAGGAGGATGCCCGCGGTCGCGGCGGCCGCCAGGGTGATCCAGAACGTCGATCTGGCGGCCCGTCGGACCACGGCGAGCATGCTGGCCGCTTCCACCAGCAGGACGACCGCCGCCACGGCCGACAGCCCAGCCGCCCACGTCAGCGGCTCAAACACGAGCGTGATGCCGGAAGACTCCATCCTCCCCATACCGTAGTTCGCCCGCAGGCCATTGGCAACGCCGCGCGCCCGAGAGGCCCGTCACGCTTTCCGCGCTTCGCCGCCGCGGCGGGCCTTGGTATCCTACGGGACTCGCTCCCTCGGCTCCGCGCGGGGCTGGGAGCCGCATTCCTTGTGGACCGGACAGGCAGCACGAAGTGAACGTCTCACCGAAGAGGGCTTGGCGGCTGGTGTTCCTGGCCTGCGTGTGTGTTCTCCCGCTGTCGGCGGCGGCGTCCACGACGGCGCCGGCCGACGGCGCCTCGACGGGGCTGGACATGACGCATCGAATGATGCTCCTGGTCATCCAGGTCGGCGTGATCCTCTTTGCCGCCAAGATCGGCAACATCCTCTTCGGCAAGCTCCGGCTGCCCGGGGCCCTCGGCGAGCTGCTCGCCGGCATCCTGATCGGCCCGTACCTCCTGGGGAAGATCCCGCTGTACGGCTTCGCGAACGGGCTGTTCCCGCGGTCCGGCGGCATGGCGATCTCCCCGGAGCTCTTCGGACTCTGCGCGGTGGCGGCCGTCGTCCTGCTGTTCGTGACGGGGCTCGAAACGGACATCGCCTTGCTGCTGCGGTACTCATGGGCCGGTGGGGTGGTGGGGCTTGGAGGCGTGGTCGCCTCGTTCTGCGTGGGGGCGGCCGCCATGATGCTCGGCTCCTCGTGGCTGCTGGGCCGCCCGGTCGGCTTCCTCGCGCCGGAGAGCATGTTCCTGGGCATCATCCTGAGCGCCACGTCGGTCGGCATCACCGCCCGCGTCCTTTCCGAGCGGCGGAAGCTGGACTCGCCGGAGGGGGTGACGATCCTCTCAGCCGCCGTGATCGACGACGTCATCGGCATCGTTCTGCTGGCGGTCGTGCTGGGCGTGACGAGCGCATCGCGCCGGACCGGCGGCGTCGACTGGGGGCGCATCGGCCTGATCGGCGCCAAGGCCGTCGGCGTCTGGCTGGCGGCGACGGCGATCGGGCTGCTGGCCTCGCGGCGGATCAGCTTCGTGCTGAAGCTGTTCGGCCGGCGGACCTCCGTGGCGGTGATGGCGCTGGGGCTGGCGCTGGTTCTGGGCGGGCTGTTCGAGCAGGCCGGGCTGGCCATGATTATCGGTGCCTACGTCATGGGCCTGTCGCTGTCGCGCTCGGATCTCCGCCACATGGTCCGCGACAAGCTCGCCGGCGTCTACGAGCTGCTCGTGCCGGTATTCTTCTGCGTCATGGGCATGCGGATCGACGTGGCGGCGGTGGGCTCGCCGGAGGTCCTGGGGTTCGGCGCGGCGTACGCGGGCCTCGCGCTGCTCTCGAAGCTGGTGGGCTGCGGGCTGCCGGCCCTGGCGGCGAACTTCACGTTGCGCGGCGCGCTGCGGATCGGCTTCGGCATGGCGCCGCGATGCGAGGTGGCGCTGATCATCGCGGGGATCGGGCTGTCGGCGGGGGTGCTGGACGGGCGGCTCTTCGCGGCGGTGGTGCTCATGGTGCTGGTCAACAGCATCGTCGCGCCGGCGGGATTGGCGCTGCTGTATCGCAGCGCCGCGCGAGGGACGCGCAAGGTCCCCTCCACCCGCGCGCAAGGCAAGCGCAAGGTGCTCTTCGAGTTCCCCTCGCGCGCGACGACCGAGTTCCTCGTCGGCAAGCTGACGGAGGTCTTCGAGGCCGAGGGCTTCTTCGTCCACCCGGTCAGCCACACGCCCCGCCTGTGGCAGCTCCGCAAGGACGCCGCCGTGATCGACCTGCGGTGCGACGGCACGCAGTTGCTGTTCGACTGCCGCGAGGCCGACGTGCCGCTGATCAACACGGCGATGTACGAGGCCGTCGCCGAGCTCGAGCGCGCCATTCGCGGGCTCAAGCAGCCGCTCGACTCCGGCACCATCGCGACGCGACTCCAGGACTACGCCGCCCCGGGCTTCGGGCTGCTCGACCTCAAGAGCTACCTCACGCCCGCGCTGGTCGAGCCCGCCCTGGCCGGCCGCACCAAGGCCGAGGTCATCGACGAGCTGCTCGACCTCCTCGCGCGCCACGGGCGCATCGGTGACGTGGCGGCCTGCCGCAAGGCCGTCTGGACCCGCGAGGAGAGCCTCTCCACGGGCCTGCAGCACGGCGTAGCGATCCCGCACGGGCGAACCGACGCCGTCCAGCGCCTGGTCTGTGCCGTGGGCATCAAGCCGGACGGCGTGGACTTCGACGCCATGGACGGCGAGCCGTCCCGGATCTTCATCCTGACGCTCTCGCCGGAGAACCGCCCGGCCCCGCACGTGCAGTTCATGTCCACCGTCAGCCAGGTCCTCAACGACGCCGGCCGCCGGCGCCTCCTCGCCTGCAAGACCGCGCGGGAGCTGTACGAGGCGTTCACGGCCCGCCCGGTGCCCGAGGCCGGGCCCCCTCGCCCAAGGTTCCGCCTGGCCGACTACCTGAGCCCCGCCGTCGTCGCGCCGGCGCTCCGCGGGCGCAGCAAGGAGCAGATCATCGACGAGCTGCTGGCGCTGCTGGAGCGCGACGGGCGTCTCGCGAACGTCGACGCCGCCCGGGAGGCCATCCTGCAACGCGAACGGCAGATGTCCACGGGCATGACGGACGGTCTGGCCATTCCCCACGGCCGCAGCGACACCGTGGAGAGACTCACCTGCGCCGTCGGCATCCAGCACGACGGGACCGACTTCGGGTCGCTGGACGGCAAGCCGACGCGGATCTTCGTCCTGGCGCTGACGCCCGTCGGGGGCAGCGATCCCTATCTCCAGTTCGCCGCGGCGATTGCCGGCCAGCTCGACGAGGCGGGGCGCCAGCGGGTCCTCGCGGCGCGCACGGCCGAGGAACTCTACAGCGTCCTGACCGACGGCGGGCGGCGGTAGAGGCAGCCCCTCGGGCAACTCGGCGCCCCGCCTGCCCGCGCCGAGCCGTGGTCCGGCGGCAGGACAGGGCTCCGGCCCGCAGAGGGCGCCGCCGCAACTCTCCCGATAATCTGGGGATATGATCTGCAGCCAAGAATGTTAATCAAACAGCAGATTTTCTAGAGTTTTGAGTTGACAAACAGACTATAGAGGCTATAATTGCTGATGAAGTGGGAGAAGCCGGCCCCATGGGGGTCCGGCGGAGCGGGTCGAAGGCGTAGGGAACGGCGGGGCAAGATCCCGCATCGGCCAAGCCCAAGAGAGAGCGACCTGATCCCATGATTGTCCCCCACGTTCCCTGCGATGACCCGGTCCGGTGCCAACGCTGCGGGCACGTTGCCGAGCGAGGGCATCTGGCCGGACCGCCCTACGCGAGGCGGTCGCTTCGGGGCATTCATCACCTGGCCCCGGGCGACTGCGAGCCGGACGAGTACGTCACCGTCTGCCCGGACTGCGGGGCTCAGGACCCGTTCGACGACGCCGTGACGTGTGCCGAGTGCTCGAGCTACCCGTGCATCTGCACGCCGCTCGGGCGGTAGGGGCCGCGGGCGGCCAAGGGGGCGGCCGGATCGAAGCATCCTGGACATCGCGCCCGCGCCGCGCGCCCGCGCCGCGCGAGGCCGTCGGGAATTCACAGGAGATGCCGAATGGTCAGTGCAGCCACAGGAAGCAAAGCAAAGGCCCGGGCGTTCGTCTGTCCCCGCTGCAAGCGGGTCTACGGCGACCCGCTGTACCACGGGCCCGTCGGCCACGCCCCGCAGCAGATGTGCTTCGACTGCTGGGCCAGCGACTGGGGCGAGATGGAGCTGGTCATCTCGCGGGGCGGGGCGTGGGAGCCGCTCGACGCGGCCCTGTTCCTCCTGTGCCAGGGCTTCAGCCACCAGGAGGCGGCCGACCTGATCGGCGTGCATCGCAACACGATCTTCGCGTGGATCCGGGAGCTGCGCCAGCGCCCGGAGTGCACGCCCGACTGGCTCCTGGCCCGCGCCCGCGCGCGGCAGGCGGTGAGATGATGCCCGCGCGTCTCGGCGAAGGCCTGCCCGCCGGCCGGGGCCGCGGGCGCCGTCCCGGGTTTCGGCCATGCCGTGTCTGCCTGGCCGGCGGCCGGACGCTGCCGCCCTCGATGGACGACCGGACGTTGATGCGGATCCCCTCGCGGTACCGCGACGACGCTGCCCAGGAGGCCTGGGTGGCGTACCTGTCCCAGCGCAACCCCAACACCGCCGCCGCCGCGTTCATGAACCGATGCCGTCGCCGGGAGGCACGCTGGAGGTGCTTCACCGACCTCGACCCCGAACTGCTCGACGCCATCCTCCACGAGTTGCCGGCGTGAGGGGTACTGGTTCCGCCTGAATGGGACAACTGCCGCGCTCGGGTTGGCAACTGGCGTCGTCCTTGCGGAGGGCTCTGTGTTGGCTCCGGGCTTCCAGGGGCCGTCCCTTGCGCCCTGGCCCGTTGCGGCCGCTTCCTATGATAGGAATCTGTTCGTAATACCAGGGTAACAAACGGCCAAACAGAGTTCTATCACGTACTCAGAGATGAAAAATTAATCACTAATGATCAGTTTTAAGCTGGTCAGGGCCGCGTCCGATACATATGATAGGGGTGAAGGAGAAGCCCGAATGACTGCCGCCGTGAGCATTATGGCCCAACTGGAGAGCCGGAGGAAAGACCTCGGCATGTCCGTGCCGGTGCTGGCGCGACGGACCGGGCTCGGCACGGCCACGCTCTACCGGGCTTTGCGCGGGCAGAAGGGGGCGCGGCTGGAGACAGTCCTGACGATCGCCCACGCGCTGGGGGTCAGCCTGGGTCTTGTGAGACCGCGCCGGACGACCGCGGTGCGCCGGGACCAAGCCAGGCAGAAGGCGAAGTTGCTTGTCGCCACGGCCCTCGGCAGCGCGGCCATCGAGCATCCCATCGGGGGGGATGACGAAGTGCGGCGCATGGAGAGGGAGGCGGAAAGGGACCTGCTGAGCGGCTCGGACCTGGCCTTGTGGCACTGACGTGAATGCGGCGCTGATCCGCAGCAATGGCGTAGATACCGGCGAGGAAGACAAGGCGCTGGCAAGGGTCACGGTTCGGTATCTCAGGCGACGGCCCACCTCGCGCATGGCGCCGTTCACCTTCCAGTGGTTCTACAGACTGCACGGCGAGATCTTCGGGCAGGTCTGGCGGGGAGGGGCTGGGAAGCGCCGCACGACAGAGGCGAACATCGGTGCACGCCCTTCTCAGATCGATCGCCTGGTGTGGGGCCTCGCCCTTGACGCGGCGTGCTGGCAGGGCGATCCCGTCGACGACGCGGCGGAACTGCACCGGCGCGCCGTCCAGATACACCCGTTCATCGATGGCAACGGGCGCTGGGCAAGGCTCCTCGCAAGCATCTGGATTCGGCAGCGCACGGGGCAGCTTCTGAAGTGGCCCCTCGGCCTGCGCCACGCGCGCAGCCCGCTGCGAGATGAGTACATCGACGCCATCGTACGGGCGGTACGTGGCGACACTGCCGCGCTCAAGGCGCTGCACAGGCGACTGGTGGAGCCCTGGCCGGACGCCCGCAATCCAAAGTGAACCACTACCGGCTCGCGGCCTTGAGCCGGCGGGCATCTCCATGGTTGCCGCTCACCTCCCGACGTCGTGCAATGAATCCAGAATCGCCTTGTTATCCGACATAGGGGCGCTTATAATCCCAGTGTCGGAATTCCAGACGACTGCTCGAGTCATCGCGGAGATTACACCATGCGAGTGGCCGAGACGATCGCGACGAACCTGCGCTCCGCGCGCGAGCAGGCGGATCTCTCGCAGGGGGAGTTGGCGAGCAGGTTAGGGTTGGCTTCTCACTCGGCTGTCTGCGACATGGAGGCCGGGCGGCGGCGCGTCTCGGCCACCGAACTGGCCCGGCTGTCGGAGATCCTGAGCAGGCCGGTGGACTGGTTCTTCGCCCCGCAGGCGGATCACGAGGACTTCATCGCCCTCGCCCGGGCCCAGGGCAGGCCGCAGGCCGTGCGGGCGGCGTTGGCGGAAGCGGAGAAGTACTTCGCGAACTTCCTGTTCCTGGAGCGGATCTTGGGCAAGAGGCGAAGGGGTTGACCCGCCATGGCGAGCGAGGGCATCCAGAGGGCGGTGAAGGCAGCCCAGATCCTGCGGCGGCGTTGGCGAGCGGGACCGCGCCCGGCCCATCACCTGTTCGATCTTGCCGAACAGAACCGCGTCCTCGTGTTCCGCCTCGCGCTGGATCCCGGGCTCTCGGGGGCGTTCGTCCGCAGTCGCAGACACCGGATCAGTGTCATCGTCGTCAACACGTCCCGCAAGAGCCCGCATCACCAGCGCTTCACGCTGGCCCATGAGCTCGGGCACCTGGAACTGCACGAGGAGGAGGGGCTGGTCGAGTCGATCGACTCGGGATCGCAGGACCCCCGCGAGAGGGAGGCCAATGTCTTCGCGGCCGAGCTGCTGGTGCCGTTGAGCGAGGTGAAACGGACCCTCCGCAAGACGTACCGGCCGGAACCGGGCTGCGTCCGTGACGAACTGGTCGTTCACTTGGCTCGTCTGTTCGGGGTCAGTCACGAGGTGATCCTCTGGCGGCTGAAGATCGTCCTGGAGCTGCCGGAGGACGAGGTCACGCAGCGAGTCCGGGAGACGAACTGGTGGTCGGTGTGGCAGCAGTACGCCCCGGACGCCTGCGCGAGCGCTTCCCGCGGGGGAGAGGCGCGCACGTGGGGAGGCGAAGGCGTTTCGGAAGAGACGGCCCGCCAAGTCTCGCGGCTGCCGGCGGTCTACCGCGAGATGGCCTTCGAGGCATACCGGCGCAGGGAGATCACCGCCGGCAAACTGGCCGAAGTGCTGGGCCTGCCCGACCAGCACGTGGCGCTGGAGGAGGTCGTTCCCTTGATCGACCCGGGCCAGCGCCCCCGGCTGGCCGGCACGTCGGGCGTTCCGTAGCGGCGCTGCCGCAACGGGGGCATGAGCATGAAGGCCCTGTCACGCCCCGTCCTGTTCGACACGGATGTCATCATCTGTCTCCACCAGTGGGACGTCTGGCGGAAAACCTGTCGGCTCATGGGACCGAATGCCTGCGTCGCGGAACTCGTTGCCAAGCGAGAAGCCCGCGGCTATCGGGAGCGAGGCACGGGCAGTACCTCCAGCACTTCGCGGCGCTGGAGGCGGCCGATCCGGGCGAGCGGGAGACCTTCGCCCTGGCCTGGGTGCTGGGCTACGACGTGTGCTCCCGGGACGTCAGTGCGGCGGAGATCTTCCACCGCCTCCGTCCCGAGGGCTGTCCTTCGCGGCACAGGGACGTCATGCCGCTGCTCGAGCGCCTGGGCATCCTGCGATGGTGAAGCCGCCCGGCGGGGCGGCTCAGAGGCTGTCGCGTCGCGCGCGGGCGGTGCGGTAGACGGCGTCCAGGGCGCGGCGAAGTGTCCAGGCGTCCTCGCGCGCGGTGCTGTCCCCGGCGACCTCCTTCAGCGCCGCGCTCAGGCGGTTCCGCTCGGCCTCGGTCACCCGGCCGGCGGGCAGCGCCAGCAGGTCCCGGGCCGTCGTCTCGTAGACGTCGCGGCAGGCCTCGACGCGCCCGCTGTTGTACAGCGGTGCGCCGCGGGAGACGGCCAGCTCGATCCGCCCGGCGACGCTCTCGTCGCCGGCGCCCCGCGCGGGCGGCGGCAGCAGGACGCGGTCGATCACGTGGATCACGCCGTTGCGCGCCGGCACGTCCGCCTGGAGGACCGTCGCGCCGTCCACGCGGAGGTCGCCCCGGGACGCGATCGCCAGGGGGGAGCCCTCCAGCGTCGCCGCGGAGCGCTTGCGCAGCGTGATGCGGCCGGGGGCGACGTGGCGCGTCAGGATCGCCGTGAGCTTCTTGCGGTTCTCCGGCCGCAGCAGGTCCTCCAGCGCGCCGGCGGGCAGCTTGGCGAAGGCCTCGTCGGTGGGCGCGAAGAGCGTCAGCGGCCCGGGGCCCTTGAGCGCCTCGACCAGCCCGGCGGCCTTTGCCGCGGCGAGAAGCGTCTTGAACTTCCCCGCGGCGACGGCGGTCTCGACGAGGTCGCCGGCCGGGCCCGGGCGATAGGCCCGGATCCAGTCCACGTCCAGGCGGAACGGGCCGACCTTCTTGTCGGCGAGGAGGAAGCCGACGGACTGGATCTTCGCCGGGTCGGGCGGCGGGACGAGGGGAAGCTCCCGGCCGAACGACGTCGCGCGGAGACTCTTGAACGGCACGCGGATTTCCTGCCACCGGCCGGGCTGCGTCCGGAAGGTGACGCGATGCGACCCGGCGGGGATCCGCACGTCGGTGTAGACGGTCAGCCAGTAGGTCCGCCCGTCGCCCCGCACGCGAATGGCCAGGCCGGCGTAGTCGGACAGGTCGGTCGGCTTTCGCCGGGATCGGATCGAGGAGAACCCGCCGTTGTTCTCGAGCGACAGCGTGCCGGAGAACGTCAGGGCGCCCTTGCCGCCCAGGCGGAAGCCGCCCTTGGACACGCCGCCCATGACGTTGTCGTTGACGGTCTGCCAGTCCCTGGCGGCGTCGGCCGCCTGGAAGTCGAACAGGACGCGATCGGCCTCGGCCGCGCCGAGGTCCGCCGCACTCAGCAGCAGCGCCGCCGCCGTCACGGCGGTTGCGGCGCGAACCTTGTAGTCGTTTCGTTGCTTCATGGCCGTGTGCTCCTTTGCTTTGCTTGGCCTGCCCCATTGTATGCACGCGCGGCCGGGCGCCGGCGGCCGGCGAGCGCGGCACGTGGTTTCGCGGCCGGAGGTTACGCCGGCCCGGCGGGCTCCGAAAGGCATCCGTGGCGAAGAAAAAATTCAAAAATGCGGATTTCCGTTGTGCATTTGACCCTTCGAGACGTATATGCCTGCTACGGGGGGACGACTGAAATCGACCCTCACTTGGGCGGGGATCTCAACGATCGACCCACGGCGGCGGCGGACCGCCTGCCGGCGGCGGGACGCCCCCGCGGAAGACCTGCGTTTCTTCGGTGATGGGGTTGTGATGGGCTCTCCGTGAGCCGTCGGGCGGCCCGGACCGCTCGACGGGGGGCCGCGTGTTGCGGGCCCCAGCCGACTCCCCCGATTCGCCCGCAATCCGGCCCCCGACACAGGATGGGCACGCGGGCAACGGCATCGGGGGAGTCGGCCCCCTCGCGGGTCGCCAGAGAGGCAGGAAGGATGTCACCGGCAAGGCTCTACCTCGACGAGCAGGACTTCGCCCGCGACGTCGCCGTCGGGCACTTGGGCGTGGAGGCCCTCGCGCGGAAGCACGGCATGTGCCGCGGCTACGCCCACAAGCTCATCAAGGGGCAACACCGGCCGGACGTCGCCCGGCTCATCGCCGAGCTGAAGGCTGACCTGGAGGCCACGACCAAGCGGGAGACGCGCCGGCAGTTGGCGCTGCTGGAGCGTAAGGCGGTCCAGACGCTCGAGCAGGCCATGGACAGGCCGCACACCTCCGTCGGCCTCAAGGCGGCCCAGGAGGTGCTGAAGCGGACGCTCGACCGGCCGCCCGTCCCGCTCGAGCCGTTCTGGTCGGACGAGGCGTACCCGACGCCGGAAGAGGAGCAGCGGGCCGTCATCGAGGTGCGCGACCCGCCGGCGCTGCCGGCGGGAGACGCCGGCCCGTGAGGCGGCCGACGGGCCGGGAGGAGCTGGGGTCCCTCGTCGCTCGGGCGTTCGGGATTCGCCTGCCGGGCCGGCCGATGACGCCGGGCCACTCGACGCCGCTGGACTTCCTCGCCGACGCCTTCCTGCATCCGAAGAGGGACGTGGCCGCCTGGGCCAACCGCGGCGGGATGAAGACGCTGTCGGCCTCGATCCTCGCGGCGCTGGAGTTCTTCTTCACCCAGGCGTCGCTTCGGGCGAGGGTGCTGGCGGGCAGCGAGGGCCAGGCGGGCAACCTGTACGAGTACTGGACGCGCTGGTGCGACCGGCTGCTGAGCGGAAAGGTCGTCGGCTCGCCGGGACGGCTGCGGACGCGGCTGACCACCGGCGACTTCGAGATCCTCTCGGCCAGCCAGAAGCGCGTCCGCGGCCCGAAGGTCCAGCGGCTGTTCCGCGACGAGGTGGACGAGATCGACCCGGACGTCTTCGCCGCCTCGGTGGGCATGCTGGCCAGCCGCCCGGAGGCCCCCGCCCGGACGGTCGACACGTCCACGTGGCACCGCGCGGGCGGGCCGATGGGCCGCCTGGTGGGCGATGCGGCCGGGCGCGGCATCCACCTGCACAAGTGGAACGTGTGGGAGGTGCTGGCGCCATGCCCGGCGGAGCGGCACGAGCACGGCCGTGGCTGTGCGTCCTGCCCGCTGGCGCCCGCGTGCCTGGCGAAGGCCCGCGAGCGGCACGCCGAGCCGGACCGCCGCGTCGGCATCGCGGCCGAGTGCCGCGGGCTGCTGGCCATCGACGACGCCATCAAGCAGTTCGGCCAGTGGTCCATCAAGCAATGGCGAGCCGAGGCGGAGTGTCGCCGGCCCTCGCCGGAGGGCCTGGTCTACCCGGCCTTCGACCGGGCCGTCCACGTGTGGCCGGAGCTTCGCCTCCGGGCCGACCTGCCGACCTGGCGGTCGGTCGACTGGGGATGGAATGCCTTCGTCTGCCTGTGGATCCAGCAGGACGAGGCGGGCCGCGTGCTGGTCGTGGACGAGTACTGCACGGCGGGCACGACGACGGCCGACAACGCCGAGAAGATCCAGCACCGCGACGGCGGCCTGCGGGTCGAGGCGACGTTCTGCGACCCGGCCGGGCGCAACCGAAACGACCAGACCGGCTACAGCGACGTCGAGGTCTTCGAGGGCCGGGGCGTCCGCTGCACGTACACCCTGTCGTCCTGGGCCCGGGAGGTCCGCAACGGGATCAACCTGGTGCGGGCGCACCTGCGGCCGGCGGCGGGCGAGCCGCGGCTGTTCGTCGCGGGGCGGTGCACGCAGCTCATCGAGGCGTTCGAGAGCTACCGCAACCGGCGGGTGAACGGCGAGTACGTCGACGAGCCGCGCAAGCCCCAGCCGTGCGACCACCCGATGGACGCCCTTCGCTACTACTTCGTCAACCGACACGCCCCGACGCGCGGCGAGACCCGCCGGCTGAAGTACTCGTAGGCGGCGGCACCGCGCGGCGTCCGGCAGAACGAGGCACCATGGAACACGAGTTCAACCCATTCCACGAGAACCCGCTGTACCGGCGGCACCGGGCGCGGTGGCAGTTGGAGACCGACGCCGCGGAGATGACGCTGGACGTGCTGGGGCGCGGCGCGTACCTGCCGAAGTTCTCCGCGCAGGAGCACGACGACGACTACGCCTACCGCCGCAGCATGTCGGTGCCGCTGGACATGTGCCGCGACGGCGTGCGGATTCGCGTCGACAACCTCTGGCGGACGCCGCCGAAGCGGTCGGTGGACCCGGCGAGCCGCTGGCGCGACGTCCTCGAGCCGCTGATCCACGACGCCGACGGCGACGGCACGTCGCTGGACGCCTTCATGCGCCGGGCCGTCTGGAACCACTACGTCACCGGCGTGGACGTCGTCACGCAGGTCGCCGACGTGCCCGAGGGCGTCGAGATCCGCACCAAGCAGGACCAGGCCCGCCATCACGTGCTGCCGTACTTCATGCAGTTCACGCCGCTGGAGCGCCCGGACTGGGCCGTCAACGGCTCGCGGAACTTCCTGTGGGTCCGCTACTGCCTCGGGCGGCCTGCCCCCGGCGATGAGCTCGCCGACGCCGAGGCCGACGGGCCGGACGCCGTGGACTTCCTGACGTTGACGGCAGGGCAGTATCGCCTGTGGCGGGCCGTGGGGCCCGCCGACGCCGACGGCGACGACGGCGACCTGCAGGTCGTCCTGCTGCGCGAGGGCTCGCACGGCCTGGGCCAGCCGCCGGTGATCAAGTTCTACTTTGCCGAGTCGCAGAAGAGCGGGCACGGCGGCGTGCCGCTGTCGCTGCTGACGCGTCCGGCCGTCGTGGCCAAGGTGGCCATGAACCTCAAGAGCCAGGCGGACGCCGAGCTGCTGGCGTCGGTGCCGCGGTGGTTCGCCACGGGCTTCCAGAAGGGCGAGCTGCCCGACACGTACGGCGGGGGGATGCTGATCTCGGCGCAGGACCCGGCGGCGACGCTCCACGTCGTCCAGGGCGACGTCGGGCACATCGTCGAGAAGCGGCGATGGCTGCTGCTGTACCTCGGCGAGATCCTGCGACTGCTGAAGTTCCGCGGCGGCATGGCGGAGATCGAGGCCCACGCCGGCAGCGGGCTGAAGCTGGCCATCGAGCGGACCGACCTCGACAACGAGCTCCGCGCGACGGCCTCGCAGTGCGAGCGGCTCGAGCTGGAGATGATGCGCCAGGCCGTGTGCCTGGCCACCGGTCGGCAGATCGCCCCGCACGAGGCCGCGCGCGAGCTGGGCTACAGCGTGACGTACAACCGCGACTTCGTGCTCGAGCCGGTCGGCGAGATGCTCGACAACCTCCGCAAGTGGGTCGGCGAGTGCGCGGCGGTGTCGAGCGGCCTGACGGAGGTCACCCGCGAGATGACCCGCCAACTGGCCAACATGCTCGCCCGCGACGGCTCCCCGCAGCATCGCGCGATCGTCCAGCAGATCGAGGGCGCCGCGCTGGCGGGCCCGAAGCCGGCGGCGCGGCGTGGGCCGGGGGCGACCGCCGCGCCGGACCCCGGCCGCCGGAGGAGCAGATGATCGTCGCCCACGTCAGCCTGACGCCGCTGGCCGGCGCGGTCTGGGCGGCGGCGGAGGCGTTCCGCGAGGCAGGCTACGACAGCTTCTGCATCGCCCCCGACGCCACCGGCGACGGCCGCGACGTGCCGACGGACTACCGGGCGCCGCCGGTCGGCGGGGCGGTCGCGCGGCTGCATCAGGCCGACGCGGTCTTCTGCCACGACGGCTGGCCCTACGGCGAGCAGTGGTACCCGCCGACCGCGCCGACCGTCGGATGGTTCCACACGCCGCCGGAGTCGGGCGCCCGCGACCGCCGGCTGGTCGAGAGCGGCTGGCCATGGGGCGTGAGCGGCTCGGGCGACACGCGGCGCGCGCCCGGTCGCCCGCCGCTGCCGGAACTGGTCCCACTGAAGCACCGCTTCTACCAGGCCGGCGAGAAGCCCGCCGAGCGCGTGAGGATCGCCTACTGCCCGTCGGACTCGACGGGCGGTCGCAGCGGCCAGGCCGCCTGTGGATGCGTGCTGGGCGCGCTGGATGGGCTCAGCGCCGACGTGGAGGTCATCCCCGGCGGCCCGCCGGCGTCGAAGCTCCGGCGGATGGCGGCGGCCCACGTCGTCATCGACGGGTGCGACGACGGATCGTACGGCCGCAGCAGCCTGGAGGCCCTCGCGCTGGGCTGCGTGGCGGTCAACCGCTGCGATGCCCGCCGCGCGTGGGCCATCCAGCGGATGACCGGCGGCTGCGGGCACCCGTTCGAGGTGGCCGATCTCGGCCGCCTTCGCGAGGCCCTGCGGCGGCTGGTCGGCCTCGGCCCGGAGGCCCTCGCGCACATGGGCCGGCGCAACCGCAGGTGGATGGAGGCAGCGTGGCGGCCGGTCGGGCTGATCGAGCGGAACCTCCGGCCGCTGATGGAGGCGGCCGCGGCCCGCCAGGTCGCCGGCGTGGCGCCGGAGCACTCGCCGGTGTCCTGAGCAAGGCAACCGAGCAACGTGGATCATTCCCCTGGAGCAGTCATGCCCGAAGAGATGGCAGACAGAACGGCCGCGGCGCCTGGAGAGGTTTCCCGACAGCCGCGGCCTGTGGCGGGTCCCGCGCAGCAGGGGCCTTCCGGCGGCGTGGACGCGCCGCGAAGCGAACTTCGCGACGAGGAGGCGGTCTCCCGCGCCGAGTTCGGCAAGGTGGTCCGACAGCGCCAGGCGGCCAAGGAGAAGGCCCGGCAGCTCGAGACGGAGTTGGGGCAGCTTCGCGCCCGCCTCGACGACGTGCCCCATGAGGATGAGCTGCGCCGCTTCCGGGACTGGAATCGCCTCCGGGAGCAGGCGGGGCTGCCCATGGACCAGCAGGCCGAGGACATGCACGCCATCGCCCATCACCTGCGCGGGCCGCTGGAGACTCGGATCGAGGACCTCCGCGGCCGCAGGGACGCCCTGGAGCGACGGCTGATCGACCTGCTGAGAGACCAGGAGCTGAGGGTGGCGGCCGCACGCGCCAATGCGATCAACCCGGAGCAGGTGATCGCGCTGCTGCGTGACCGCGTGCGGATGGCCGAGTCCGCCGACGGGGGCTTCGCCCCGGAGTTCGTCGGTGCGGACGGCCAACCGGTGTTCGACGGCCCTCAGCGCGTGACCGAGCCGCAGCGGTTCGTGGAGCTGTTCCTGGCGATGCCGGAGAACGCCAACCTTGTTCGACCGACGGTCACCCCCGGCAGCGGCGCGAGACGAGCCGGGGGACCGGCCACCAGTAGCGAACCGACTCCCCGCTCGAAGGCCGAGTTCCTGTCCCTGCCGCCGGAGGAGCGGCTGGCCGTCGCCAACCGGATGACCCGGGCGCAGCGCGACGCCATGCTGGGGCGCGGCTCGGCCGAGGACGGGGGGTACCTCTAGGAGGTAATTCCGTATGGCACTGACAACCACTACGAGCCTCGACGCCTGGGTGCCGAGCGAGATGATCTCGGCCGACGTCCTGGAGGAGGCGCGCCCGAACCTGATCGTGGCGAACCTCGTGCAGCGCGAGTTCCTGGGCGCCGGGCAGGGCAAGGTGTGGGAGCAGACCCAGCTCCCGACGACCACGGCGGCGAGCGTCGGCGAGACGGATGACATCGCCGCCGCGACGCGCACGCCGACGGCCACCGCGTCGATCACCGTGGGCGAGGTGGGCCTCAGCACGGAGGTGACCGACCTGGCGCTGGAGACGAGCGTCGTCGGTGACCTGGCGGTCTGGGCCCGCAGCAGCGGGCGGGCGATCGCTCAGAAGATCGACGGCGACCTCTGTGCGCTGTTCGCCGGGCTCAACAGCACCGGCAGCGGCGAGGTCGGCACCTCCGGCAGCGACCTGGTCGTCTCCGACTTCGTCGAGGCGATCTATGCCCTGGAGCTGAACAACGCCCCGGGGCAGATGGTCTGCATACTGCACCCCGTGCAGAAGAAGGACCTGTTCTCCGCGCTGACGAACTCGTCGAACAACGCGGCGGTCTTCACGAACCTTCCGGAACTGGTCCGGGAGGGGCGGCTGCCGCGGGGCGCGCCGACGAAGGGGTTCTGGGGCATGTTCTGCGGGGTGCCCATCTACGTCACGACGGAGGTGGACACCGCCAACTCGGGCGCCGACCGCTGCGGCGCGATGTTCGTGCCCGAGGCCATGACGCTCGTGCAGCTCCGCCCGCTGCGGGTGGAGTACCAGCGCGACGCGTCGGCCCGAAGCACGGAGGTCGTCGCCACGATCGCCTACGGCGTCGGGGAGAACGTCGACAGCTACGGCGTTCCGATCATCACGGACGCGTAATCTGGCGGACCGGCGCGCACGTTCCACGTGACTGCGCCGGCGAGGCGGGTCTCCGACGGGGCGCCCTTCGGGGCGCCCCGCCGGCCCGGCACCGAAAGGAAACCCATGTACGAAGACGCTTACGACCTGACCGACGCCGAGAAGCAGGAGGCCCAGGAGATCCTCGCCGAGATGTCCCTTCGCGGCGGGCGGCTGACCAACGCCGGGGGCCGACCGATCCCCTACCGGGCGCTTCGGGGGCGGCGGTACCTGGTCTGCGAGAAGGGGCTCCTCTGGCGGTTCGCGCCGGAGGGCACCCCGCAGGTGCCGGGCCAGCCCACCGGCGTGGTCCGCCGGAACAGCGCGGTGGAGATGTGGACCGGCAGGTGGCGAAGGGCGACCACACCGGAGGGGAAGCAGACGTACGCCAAGTGCCTGGTCTGGGTGCCGGTGGACGCCAACATCAACGGCCACTCCGGCATCTCGACGCTGGGCTGGTACCGCTCGGCGAAGGGCTTCAAGCACCCCTTCGACGCGCCCCACGCCCCCACGGCGGAGGAGATCGCCAACCTGGAGGGGCAGAAGGAGGCCACCGCAGACGCCGTCTACGCGCGGATGCAGGAGGAAGGGCTCAACGTGCCGCCGACGCCGTCCGACGAGGGCGGGACCCCGGCGCCCCCGCGGCGGAGCCGGCGCCGTGCCTCTTGACCGCCGCACGGTGGACCGGCGGGCGGGGCGGCAGATTGCCGACCTCCAGAAGACCCGCCACGTCACCGACACAGAGAAGCGGAGCATCCGCAAGATGCACGAGCAGATCGCCCGCAAGGTGGAACGCACCCGGCGGCCGGGGTCGTCGGCCGCCTGCCGGACATGAACGCGGAGCAGCCCGGGACCCGGCTCGGGGCCCTGCTGCGAGAGGCCGAACATGGCACGCAAGTGGGAATCGATCATCTGCTATGAGAAGCGCGGCGAGGAGTTCCACACGTCGCGCTGGCGCCTGTCGGGCATTCGGACGGCCGAGGCCGCCGAGAACACCGACGGCGGGGTCCTCTGGCTGGAGATGGTCCGCGCCGGCGACACGGTGACGGCCGACCTCTACAAGGACGCCGCCAGACAGGCGGCCGACAAGATCGCGACCGGCTCCGCCGATGTCTCGGGCGTGGACGGCAGCGGCGACGGCGCCGCGAAGGTGGCGCTGTCCGAGGCGAACTCCAGCGGCATCGACGGGTCCTTCCGCATCCACAGCTACCTGGCGGACGGCGTCTGCCCCGTGCAGGTGGCCCTTTGCGTGGACGAGGACCTCGATGTGCTCTGGGACGGCATCGAGTCGCTCCCGGGCTACGACGCCACGTGCGGCTGCGCGGAGTTCATCCGCCTGGCGAGCGAGGACGTCCTCGCCAAGGTCGGCGCGGTGTTCCAGGATCTCCTTGGCGGGTACGGTGCGGCCGAAGCCTGGTTCATCACCGATGCCCCGCGGGTCTTCCCGGACCTGCGACGGATTGCCAACCCCGCGCAACTGCGCGTCGCGTGCGCGCACCGGGCGTTGGAGATCGCCATCGGCCGGAGCCACAAGATGGGCGCCGAGACGATGTACAGTCGCCTGCGCGACTACCACCGCGCGGAGTACGACCGCGCGATGGCCTCGTTGGTGTTGGCCTCCCGGCCCGGCCGCGGCGGCGCGAGCGCGGGCGCCTCGACCGGCGTGATCCGCCAATCGCGGGTCTGATCGGGCGCGGAGGCCCGCTTTGTCCAGGAGACCCCGACGGGCTGAGACATGAGCGAAATCACCGTTACCAACAAGGACTGGTCCATCATCGGGGCCGTCAAGACGGCGCTGGCCGAGGCGACGGTCGGCGGCTCGCCCGTGTTCGAGTCCGTCACCGTCACCACCTCCAGCGCCCAGGCGAGCGAGTGCCAGTTCCACAGCGCCCCGATCGCCATTCTCCGGTACGTCACGACCCGGGAGGATGCGTCGCCGGAGGACGTTCGCGGCTGCCACGTCGCGTTGGAGCTGCTGTTCGCGGCGCTGGTGGACGGGGCGGGGAGTGACGAGTCCGCAAGGCTCCAGGAGGTGCTGCGCCTGAAGAACGCGGCGATGAACGCCGTGGAGACCGACCCCCCGGCCGACGCCCACGCCTGGGGAGACGGCGACCGGTACCAGGAGCAGATCGAGTGGGGCTCGCCCCAAATCGACGTCTCCACGGACCAGCCTTGGGCAGTATGCAGGCTGCCGGTTCACATCGGCTTCGTGTTGGACGGGCCGACGGCCCACTGATCCACCCGCAGGAGCGACACCATGGCCTTCAACGTCTACCACAACCCGCAGAACGTCACGCTTGGGAGCTCCTCGATCACCGGCGTGCAGTCGATCGTCGTGTCCGTCCGGTACAACGAGATCCACGCCGCGGGAGACGACGACGCGCACGAGTCCGTCGCCCGCTACACCACCGGCAGGACCAGCGGCACGATCACGCTGCTGGATCCCACCAGCGCCGACGCCGTTCAGGGAGACAACGGGACGCTCTCGTTCACCTGGAAGGACGTCAAGGGCAGTACCGACAAGACCGTGACCATCGCCAACTGCTCCATCGGAGGCTACGACGCCACGGTGTCGCGGGACGCGGCGTCGGCCGTGACGCTTCCGTTCATCGCCGAGTCCACCCCCGACATCACGTGACGGCCTTGCGGGAGCTGGAACGCTACAAGCAACTGGAGACCCGCGCCCGCCGGAAGCTCGGCGACGCCGCGCTGCATCCGGACCTCTGTCCGAAGCTCACGTTGCACGGCGTGGGCTTCGCGATCCCCCCACGGGGGGGGCGGGTCACGCCGACCTTCGAGCCGCAGGGCGTTGCCGTCTCGGTTGTGGGCCTCGACGAGTGGCCGGAAGCGAAGGAGCTGCTGCACCGGGCCCGCAGCGGGAAGGCCGAGACCTGTCCGACCTGTGGGCGGACGCTTCCGGGCCCGCCGGCGTTGGATGCCGACCGCGACCTCGACTTCCTGGCCGCGGCGTTCGTACTGGCGGGAAGGCTCCTGGACCGGCAATACGAGTTGTCGAGGCAGGACAAGAGCGACCTCCTTGCCTTCCGCGGCGACGGGCTGCCCGAATGGATCGTTCAGCTCCTCTGCTGGTGCGCCGGGCTGCCGGCTCCGGAGCGACACGCACCGCAGGCGAGCCCGTCCGGCGGCGACGTTCCCCCGCGGCTGTGGGCCCTCCTTCCGCCGTACCGCGAGGCCGAGCCCGGCACAGATCGCGGCGGGGCCCGAGGCGATGGGCTCCTGGATCGGCTGGCCGAAGCGCTCCACGACGAGGCGGCGCGGGCGCTTGGCCGAGCCGCTCAGTCGGCAGGCCCCGGGAAGGACGCCGACCCCGGGCCGGTCTGCGAGCCGGGCTCGCCAGGCTTGCGTCTCTCACCGAGCACCCCGCCGGATCTTTGGGGTGACGTGAACGGGCGGCCGGCCTCGGCCGAGCCCGCAGGCGACGCCGCCGGCTGGCCGGGCGCGGCGCGCGGCAGCCCGGAGGGCCCCCGTGGCCTGTTGGTGCGGGATGCCGCCCGGACCGACCTGATCCGTGGCGGCGGGACGGACTGGTGGGGGTGATCCGCCGCGTTGGGCATCGGCCGGCAGCGACGAGGAAGAAACGGGTGCGACCGTGAAGCCGAGATTCAACAGCATCGACCTGGTGGACGATGCGGCCGCGGAAGTGCTGGGCACTCCCGCGTCGCGAACGACGCGAGAGCGGCTGCCTGACGTGGCGGGAGAGTTCTTCCAGGTCAGTCCACCGGGCGGCCGGGAGGCCGTGGTCCGCGGCGTGCTGGCCTCGGCGGTGCAGGCCTCGACGGCGCTGGCGGCGGCCGATCTGAAGGCGAAGATCCGCGCCCGCCAGGCCCAAGTCGGCCAGGCGGGCACGTACTGGGGTACCGATGCCCACGAGTACGCCGCGAGCTGCCTGCTGGCCTTCCGACAGCTCGGGCCGATCCAGATCACTTCCGCCGGCGGCGGGGTGCAGGCGATGGGGCGCGTGGAGGCACGCATCCTGACTCAGCCGTAACCGGCCGTCCCGAACGATCGGCGGATGCGCAAGGCAGCCGGAACACTGCGATGGCATACTATGCGACGGGAACCTCGGTATGGCGTGTCGACGAAGTCGATCTCGGCCTCGTCGTCACCGCCCACACCCAGCACACGGACAAGGTCATCCAGTGCTACGTGTCCGGCGACCTGGTTGCCCGGCAGCGGCCGGTGGGCGGCATGGTGCGGTTCCTGCTGCCCCAGGCCGGCCCGAACGATGCGATCCTGCTGCTCGCCGTCGACCCGGAGGACGAGGCGGCCGACTGCTGGCCGCAGGCCCTCGGGCTCGACAGCGCCTACGGCAACCGGATTGAGGTGCGGTTCCGCCGAGACCTGCTGGACGGCCGCCGGCCCGGCGACCTCTGGCGCGTGTACCGAGGCGAAGCGGGCCAGGGCGAGGCGACCCTCCAACTCCACGAAGCCACGGTCTACCCCGGCGGCCGCGGGGGCACCGGATGGGGATTCGACTGGGGCCGCGGCGGTTGGGGCTACAGCGGCTCCGCGGCGCCCGGCTGGGGATCCTGCTGGGGCTACACCTGGGGCTTCAGTATCGACTACCTGACCCATACGACCGGGCCGCTTCCGCGCGGGACGTACCCCATCAAGGTCGAGCTGGCCGACGAGAACGGCAATGTCTCGACGGCGTTCGAGACGAGCGTCGTGGTGGACACCCACGCCCGACCGGCGGAGGCCCTGGCCGTCAGCTCCTACGACAAGGCGACGGACACCCTCGTGCTGAGCGTGAACCCCAGCCCGGACATCTCCTAGGCCGGCGATCCCCGGCCGGGCTTCGGTGCGAGAAAGCTGCGTGACACCGCGATGGCTACGGACAAGGACCCTGTGAGACATGGCTGAAACCGAACTGACCGCGACCGAGTGCTCCGCCCTGAACGGCACGACCGACAGCGAGACGGACTTCAAGTACCACTCGCCCGGCGACGCGAACTACTACACCGAGGGCCAGCGCCAGCGACACCGGCTGTTGACCCTCGCGAAGGCCCTGGGCAACCGGTTCCGCGTGTACAAGGAGGGGCAGGCGACCTTCGGCGTCCGGCCGGGCAAGGTCCGCCGCGGCGACTCGGTGCTGACCTACGCCGGCTCGACCGGCAACGCGCTGAGCGACGACCAGACGAACTACATCTACCTTCACGTGGACGGCGGCGCGCTGACGCTGGCGACGAACACGTCGGGCTTCCCGAACCCCTCGGCGACGCCCCACATGCCGCTGGCGACCATCACGGTGGCCTCGGGGAGCTACGCCGTCACCGACATGAGCGACGACCGCCAGCTCGCGGCGTTTTCGCTCTCCTCGGCGATCTGCACGCGGCCGGCCGTCAAGGCGTGGGGAGCGATCGACTTCACCGGCCGACCCGCCGATGACGAACTGCTCACCATCGGCGGCCGGAAGTACGAAATGGACTCCGACGGCGACTTCCCGCAGTCGGGCGGCGACGTCCAGGTGGACCTCTCCGGCAACGCCACGGTGGACGAGGACATCACCGACATCGCGGCGGCGATCAACGGGGACGGCAGCGCGACGGTCTCCGCCGTGGCGGACACGACGAACGACGTGCTGTGGCTGTACGCCAAGACGGCGGGCGCGTCGGGCAGCAGCACCACGGTCACCGAGGGCCTGAGCAACGCGACGGCGCGCGCGGCGACGCTTCGCGACGGCGCGGACGCCGCCCTGGCGGCCCTGGTCAACATCCGTCACACCATCACGGCCGCCGATGCGGCGGCAGGGCATCTCCGCATCGACACGGGGCTGACCTCCATCGACGGGGTCTACCTTTCCTTCGAAGACAGCGGCGTCGAGGCCGAGTCGGCCGTCACCGTCGGCGTCAGCGGCGGCGTGCTGACGCTCGACGAGGGCGCGGCCGCCTGGGCGGACGGCGATATCCTCAACATCCTCGCAATTGGCACGGAATGACATGTGGCAGCGAACCGGCAGACTTTATCTCCCGCGGACCGGCCAGACGACCAGCTACCGCGACCACGATGACGGGTACTGCGAGGCGGGCTTCCCGCACGCGACCCGCTTCGTCGCCAACGGCAACAACACGGTCTTCGACCGCGCGACGAGGCTGACGTGGATCGCCGACCCCTCGCAGCTCGGCGGCGTCTGGGGCACGCCCGGCAGCCCATCGTCGATGACGTGGAACGACGCCATCGACAATTGCGCGGCCCTGTCCCACGGCGGCCGCGACGACTGGCGCCTGCCGAACATGTTCGAGCTGGTGACGATCCTGAACTTCTCGCAGTCCAGCCCGGCGATCGACGAATCCGTATTCCCGAATACGGCGTCGGCGTACTACTGGACGTCGACCACGCGGTGCAACTACACGTCGCAGGCGTGGAAGATCACCTTCTCGATGGGCTACGGCTATTACGACGCCAAGACGGATCAGCAGTATGTCCGCCCAGTCAGAGGAGGCCGGATCAATGGCTGACGAGATCCAGATTCGCCACGATCAGACGGGCGAGACGCTCTATGCCGTCATCGTGAACAGCGACTCGGCCAGCGGTGACTACGCTAAGTACTGGAATACCTCTTCCACCGCCTTCGAGACGCTTGTGACCGCCAACTGGGGCGACTACGACACGCCACTGAGCGAATCGCCCTCCGGCAGCTATCGCTTCGTGGGGACGTTCCCGAGCGGCATTCCGGCCGGGATCTACGACATCCTCGTCTTCGTGCGCGGCGGCGCCTCGCCGGACATCGGTGACTACCTGGTCGCCGAGGCCACCATCCTCTGGACGGGCTCGAAGCTCCAGCCCGTGGAGAAGGCGGTGGAGGCGATCCTGGCCGTCGTGGCGGGCAATTCCACGTTCACGGAATCCACCGGACAGGCCGTGTACAGGAAGCAGGACGGCTCCACCACCGCCGTCTCGTACACGGTGACCGACGTGGGCACGCGGACGGGCAGCACGATCTCCTGACATGGCAAAGACCGCTTTCGCATTCGGGGCCTGGCCGCCGAGGAGCTTTCCCGGCTGGCACTGGCCGAACATGAGCAGCGGCCATCGCGTCTACCGCGGCGTCGGCGGCCTGTCGGGGCTCGGCTTCGACACCCCGGTGGGCTTTGCTCAGGCCGGCTCGACCAGCATCGCGCTGGTCGGCTTGGGGCACGACGCCTCGGCGCGCTACACGTACGCGGTCCGGCCGGTCTGCGGCAACGGCTGGCTCGAGACCGAGGACCACTCCTGCACCGTGGAACTCGAGACCGACGCCGAGGGCGACTGGGCGGGGGACCGGCCGGCGCCGGTCGAATGGCTCGACGCCCAGGTGGGCGCAGGCGGCGCGATCTGGCTTCGCTGGCGTTGGCGCAGGCCCTACGGGTCGCCGGAGCCGGCCGACTTCGGCCTGTACCACT
This sequence comes from uncultured Planctomycetaceae bacterium, assembly GCA_964642165.1. Lineage (GTDB taxonomy): Bacteria > Planctomycetota > Phycisphaerae > SM23-33 > SM23-33 > CAYRVX01. The sequence continues at coordinate 32,710 of CAZXOC010000032.1, forward strand.
CCGCCGGGCCGGACATCGCGCCGGGCAGCCCCCAGGCCACCGAGAGCTACGCGGGGGAGGGCGGCTACTCGCACGAGTTCACGCTTGCCGACGGCCAGTCCTACTACTTCGCCGTGACGGCCAGGACGGCCGAGGGCACGGAATCGCACGTGTCGGACGTCATCGGTCCGTTCCTGGCCGATGCGACGCCGCCGGCCCCACCCGCCGTCGTGGTCTCCACGACGTTCTGACGAAACCGACCCAACCGGCGGACGCGCCCAGGCGGCCGCTCCGCTCGGAGGCAGCAGGTTCCATGACCAGGCTCAGTTGGAGTTCGGGCTCGCGCGGGGCGGAGGTCCGCCCGCCGACCTTCCGGGTGTACGTCGCGCCCGTCGTGAGCCCTTCGCAGGCCGACCAGCCCCGGCCGGCCGAATGGCGCGGCGAACAGGTGGCCGAGAGCTGGCAGCCCCTGCGCATGGGCTGGGGCGTCAACGGGGAGCCGACCACGCTGACGCTCCGCCGCGTTCTGGGCGTCGGGCCCGGCCGGGCGACCCGGACCCGGCCGGAGGACGACCGGCTCATCGCCGGAGACCGCGTTCGCCTGGCCGAGGCCCAGGGGGGCGGGCCGCGCGGCACCGCCCGGCGCGAGTGGTTCTGCGGCTGCGTGGCCCAGCAGCGCATCGGCGTGCAGGCGGCGGATCCGGCGGAGGTCTGCGAGGCCGTCGCGTACGGGCCGGAGGTCCTTCTGCGGGGCAAGGTCGTCTCCGGCCAGTGGCACGCCATCCCCGACGTGGACAGCAAGCTCATCGACGGGAGCTTCGCGGACGGCGACCTGGTGCGGGAGAACACCTTCCGCAGCCACCTGCCCGTCGTTTTCAACGAGCGCGGGCTGCCGAACGCCTCGCCGGCCACTTCGGCCGGACGCGCCGCCGCGTGGCACCTGGACGGCGACGCCGAGGCCGACGACGCCGGATGCCGGACCTTCGAGGCGCCCGGACGGCACGTCCCGCGGGAGGCCGACGCGTACGACGCGGGCATGTGGACGGCCGGGCCCGCCCTGCGCTCCCTGATCGAAGTCGTCGACGGCTACGAGGTGCTCTCCCCGCGGTCGATGTCGCTGCTGCCGGCGGCTCTGGACTTCCTGGTCATCGGGGAGGTCAACGTGGAGGGAATGAACCTGCTGGAAGCCTTGTGTGCGGTCCTGCTGCCGGTGGGGTACGGCTTCGCCATCGAGCCCTGGGCCCGAGAGGACCAACGCCACGCCCTGCGCGTCTTCGAGCTCCGCGGCACGACGCAGGACTCACGGGTCCGCAAGCCGTACATGGCGCCGATCCGCGGCGCGGGCGTCCGGATCACCGATCCGACAGGCCAGCGCGCCGAAGTGCAGCGGATCGAGTTCATTCGCGACAACCACAACGCCGTCAACGAGGTCACGGTCGTCGGCGACCAGAAGCGCAAGCAGGTCACCCTGGCGTTCGGCCCGGGCGGCTCGCAGCTCAAGCCCGCGTGGGACACCGAGGCCCACGATCTGGCCGACTGGGCCACCGACGACGTGATCGACCCAATGCAGTGGCCCGCGGGCGACGCCGGGGAGCTGACGATCGAGTACTTCGACGAGCACTACGGCTACGGCGCCAAGGGCAAGGCCGAGTGCCGGCACGTCTTCCGAAGCTTCGCCTGGAACGAGGACGGCGCGTTCCACGTCGTCATCGCCGAGATGCCCGACCTGGCCGACTACTCCGCCGACGGGGAGGGCAACTGCGTTCGCCGGCCGCGGCCCGTCGGGCCCACCTTCCTCCGCGACGACGACGACGCCGACGTGCGGAACTTCCCCGCGTTCGTCCAGCTCGGCGTCGCCGGCGACGAGCAGTCGTGGATCCAGGTCCCCGCCGTCATCTGGGCCGACCGGGCGGGCCTGACCATCCCGATCGACCCGCTCTGGCGCTGGCACCCGTACGCCTCGGCCTACGCCCGCCACGCGACCAGCGGCGAGGAGACGCTCTTCGAGAAGTACGGCGACCTCAGCTACCTCACGCTGCTCCACAACGCCCTCCGGGACAGCGGCGAGGGGCTTGCCCTCCGGCTGGTGGGCTCGGTGGAGTGCGACGAAGCGGTCTCGGGCACGGCCGAACGCCGCGTCAGCAGCTCGTGGCCGCTGAAGTCGGCCCGGGTCGTCCGTGCGGAGAACCGCTTCCGTTATCGGGCGGTTCCGAGCGGCTCGGACCCGTTCGACCTGCCCGCGACCCGCCACGACATCCGCGACGACGCCGCCGACGCCGCCGAATGCGCCCGGGCCGTTCGCGGCGTCCTGGAGGACGAGGTCGGCCATGGGTCGATCGTCCTGCGGCACGTGACGCGGTCCTTCGCGCCCGGCGACGCCGTTCCCGCCACCCGGGGCCGGGTCATCGACCTCACCGTTCGCGGCGGCGAAGGGGCCCGCGCGCCCGTGGTGGTCGCCGTCGTCTGGAACTTCCAGGCCGGCGGGAACAAGACCGAGCTGCTCCTCGACACCCCTCTCCTGAGGGTCCTGCCATGAACCCCGCGCAGCACCACGTGCTCCTGCATCAGCGCCGCGCGACGGCCGCGCTCGCCGCCGCCGAAGCCTCCGCCCCCCGCGACGAGCCGCTGGTCCGGCCCGAGGTCCTGCGACACGGCCTGGCGAAGATCGCGGGCAAGGGCGACGAGGACGGCCACTACAAGATCACCGAGCTGTGGTGGAGCCCGACCGACGAGGAGTGGGACGAGGCGGACGGGCTGCCGGGCTACGTCGACGCCGACGCCGTCGACTGCGTGCTGGACGCCAACGGCACCGTCGGCCAGACCGTGCCGTTCTGGGAGCATCGCGGCAAGGAGGGCCAACTGAAGCTCGTCATCGACGTCAGCAGGGGCTCCGAGGGGCCGCAGAAGGTCTCGGCCGGCACGTACCATTACTCGGGCGGCAACACCACCGCCGCCTTCCACACGGTCAGCAAGGCCAAGTGGGCCTTCCTCGAGGCGGCCTGCGACGTGCGGATGTGCTCCCAGCACGTGCCCCCGGCCGACCACCCGGCCACCACGGGCATGAGCCTGGCCAACGGCTTCTGGGACAACGTCTGGGCGACGTGGGCGGGGACGGCCGGCTGGGTCAACATCTCCTACACGGGGCATAACCAGAACGGCATCGACCTGGGGGACGGCGAGGACCCGATCTCGAACTTCTTCATCCAGTGCCGCGTCGACCCGACCAGCGCCGATCTCGAGCTGCGCGTCCGGAACAGCACCGGCGGCGTGGTGTCCTGCATGATCGCCCTGGCGATCCGCCTGACGTACTTCGAGGAGCCGCCCGACGTGCAGGAGATCGGCAATTGCTGCTGCCACGAAACCGAGGGCGACGACTGGGGCGACGACGAGTACCAGAGCGACTGACCCGCTCGGACCACCCGATGTGCCCGGAGATCCAACTGGCCATCCTCGTCCGCCTCGGTTCGCGGCCGAACCGGCACCTGCGCCGCTGGGCGCGGCGCTTCGACCACTGGCGGACGTGGGACGGCGCCGAGACTCCGGCGGGAATCCCCGACGCCCGCAACGCCCTCGTGCGGTGGTTCCTCGGCGAGTGCGACCTGCCCTGGCTGCTGATGATGGACCAGGACACGGTGCCCCTCGCGGAGACCGAGCCGCTGCTGCGGTCCGAGGCGCCGATCGCCGGGCCGCGCATCTGGGCCCGGACCGGTCAGGAGGCCCACCCCCACGGGCTCAGCGCCGCCTGCCTCAAGGTCCGCCGCCGCGTCCTGGAGGCCATCGAGCCGCCGTGGTTTCGGTACGTGCCCCGCAAGGGGCAGTGCGAATGCCAGTACTTCGTGAACCGCGCTCGCCGGGCGGGCTTGCGGCCGCACAAGGTCGGGCTCGTCGGGCATCGCTTTCCCGTCGTCGTCCTGCCCGGCGCCGACGGGCCGGTGTTCCGCTTTGATTCGGAGATCTCACATGGCCGATGAAGCGACGTCACACGTCCAGGGGTGGCTCCATCTCGCCATCGCGGTGGTGCTGCTCATCCTCGCCGGGGCGAGCGCCTACTCGGACCTCGCCGGGGACATCCGCGTGAACGCGGCCCACGCCGAGCACACGGCCGCCCAGCAGGCCGTCCTCGCCGACAGTCTGCACAGCGAGTTCCAACGCGTCCACGACCGCCTGGACCGGCTCGAGCGCGGCCAGGCGGCCATCAAGGCCAAGCTCGGCATCGAGAGCCAATGGACAGGAGACAAGCCATGAGACGACTCGTGTGGATCGCCGCGCTGCTGGCAGTGCTGCTGGGCGGCTGCGGCGGCGTCTGGATGAACGCCGAGTACAGCGGCCTGCTGGACGAGACGGCCGCCCTGAGTGCCGAGACGGCCCGCCGCGCCGAGGTCGGCCTGCTGGACGCCAACGACATGGCCGCCGCCCTGCGGGCGCAGGCCGACGTCTGGCAGAAGTTCCGCGACGCCCGCGACGGCCGCGCACCGGAGCCGGGCCAATGAACCTCAACGAGCTGATCGAGAAGACCCCGCCCGAGCTGCGCCCGATCGTGGCGAAGTACGCCCCCGCGCTGGTCCGCATGACCGCCGAGGAGTTCTGCGCGTGGCTGGAGCTGCTCATCCTCGGCAAGACCTTCGAGGCCTGGGAGGCCCTGCTGGCCAAGCAGGACAACGCCGGCCTGCTGGCGGCCTGGCGGCAGGCCGCGGACCGCTGGGACGAGGCCAACGCCCGCAACGCCGAGCGGCTCGCGCTGCAGCGCCAGGCCGCCATGGCCGTGCTGAAGGTGCTGCTGGGGATCGCCCTGGCGGGGGTGGGTCTTTAGCTCGTGGACGATCTGGAAGCTCATCGGAAAGGCATGGATCATGGACAGGAAGAAGGTCATCGAGTGGGCCGTCGCCGCCGCCGCCCGGGGCATCGCGTGGTTCCTCGCCGGGCGGCTCGGCCTCGAGGCGGGCCGGTCCGACGAGCTGGGCGGCAGCATCGCCGCCGCCCTGGCCGCCCTCGTCGTCGCCGGCATCAGCATCTACACCAGCGTGAAGGGGCGCGGGAAGCTCCTCGCCGCCGAGCCGCCGCAGTCGTGACGGCGCGGCCCGGCCCGCGCGGAGCGGAGTCAAGCATGGCTGACCCCCACAACGACACGTCGGAACTGGTCCCCCTCGGCGAGGCCGAGCGGCTCTGCGGCGAGCGCCTCGGCATGTCCGCCGCCCAGTTCCGCCACCAGCTCGCCGAGCACGTTCGCAGCCGCGGCGGCATTCCGTGGCTGGCCGACGTGGACGCCGTCGGCGTGCGCCGCGACGCGCTGGAGGCGTTCCTTCACCAGGCCGCCCCGCCGCCGCAGGAGTTCTCCCAATGACTGACGAAATCGACGCCCTCCTGGCCCGCGCCCGGCGGCTCGAGGAGGACAACGCCCTGCTGCGATCCCTCCAGAGCCCCGGCGGCGACCAGGATGCCCTCCAGGCCGAGAACGTCCTGCTGCGGCGGGAGCTGGACCGCCTCGGGCCCGCCCCGGACGAAGCCCAGCAGCCGCCCGAGACCGGCGAGCCGCCCGGCACGCTCGCGGAGTTCAACGCGCTGCCCGCCGCGCGGCGGCGAGCCCTCGCCCGGCGAATGACGCGCCGGCAGCGCGACGAGCTGCTCGGCCGCGACGCTTCGCCGGCGGACCATCTCAACTACCTCTGACCGGGAGGCCGCTCCAATGACCGACGACGCCGCAGCGACACCACTGGACAAGCTCCACCGCTACGTGGCGGACCTGGAGGCGGAGAACCACCGGCTCCGCGGGCTCAACGTGCCCTCCGAGGCCGCCGTCGCCCTCCAGCGGGGCAACACCGACCTCCGCCGGCAGCTCGCCCGCCGCGCCCCCCGCGCCTCCCGCAGCGACGAGTACCTCACGCTGCCGGAGGTCGCCCAAACGCTCAACATCTCGACCTACGAGATCCTGCGCGACCTGCGCGACAGCCTGCCCATGGCCCGCGACGACAACGGCCACACCGTCATCGCCCGGAAGGACGTCGACGCCTTCCTGCTGGCCCGCGCCGAAGGCCGCCCCACGCGCCGGTTCCTCTGACGCCCGCACCCGCGCGCACTTCGCCCGACACATAGCGGCGCCCCCCGCGCCGCGCCCGAATCCCACTTCCGCCCCGGTCGTCCCCCGCGACGGCCGGGGCATTCCTCATGCGC
>CAZXOC010000033.1:0-38578 GCA_964642165.1 uncultured Planctomycetaceae bacterium
CATAGCGCAATAGATATTTAAATACCTATTATAAAGGCAGTAATAACGATATTCCTATCATTTTAATGCGCGCGCGAACCTACACAAAACGACACGTTCGTTGATCTCGTCGCCGTCGAATCGGTCATAGACGAATGCAGATTGTCGCCCCGCGCGGCGGCCTCCCCGGCGCGCCACGCCGCGGGACCGTCCCGGCCGGGTCGAGGAGCGGCTCATTTCATCCTCGCCCGCGCCGGCTGCCCGACCCGTCCGCCGAAGCTCCCCCGTACGGCCGCCGCAGCGAAGGGCCGCACGATCCGCCCCACGGCCAGTATCGCAAGCGTCGCTCAATAGGCATCTTACGACGTGTCTCCTCCTGGAGAAGCGCCCTGGTTCAGCAGCGGGCAGCACTTCCGCGCTCGGGAGGCTACGGTGGCCCCCTCAGGGCGAAGAGGGAGGTGTTCCCTGCGGCGGGATCAGGCTGAACCAGGCCAAGACGATGAAACCAAACTGGTGTTAAATAGCTTTTCTAGAAAAGCTTATAGATAACGACTGCATGTGTCAATCTGGATTGAAGTTGACACAATCGCGGCACATCGCCGGCTTCGCCCGCAACTCATGGGGTGGGCAAGACGACGGCGTTGCCCTTCGACGCTCCGCGAGGCACGGAGGCGCTCAGCAGACCCGCGCGGCGGGGGCGAACGGCCGGGCGAACACGGCGGGGAAGCGGCGCTTCACGCGCCGCCTCAGCTCGGGCGAGACGCGGACGTCGAGGATCAGCGTGTGCCCCACGTTCGCATGCCGCCAGAACCACCGCCGCGCCCAGGGCAGCGGCAGGAAGACCACCTCGCCGCGGACCTCGCCGAAGCCGGCCAGCTCCTCGGTCGAGTACAGCCGCACGTGCCCCGCATTCTCGTACCACGTGTTGAGCCCGACGAGGCGCTTCAGGCCGTCCCACGGGCTGCGGCGGTTGGGGGTGACGGCAACGATCCGCCCGCCGTCGCGCGTCACGCGGACCATCTCGGGCAGGGCGTCGGCGGCCACGTGCTCGATGATCGCGCAGGCCCAGACGGCGTCGAAGTAGCCGTCCGCAAAGGGCATATCGGCGCAGCTCGCGACGACGCGCGTGCCGGGGATGCCCCGCAGCGCCGCGGCGTCGAGGTCGAGGCCGATGACCGTGTTGCCGCTTCGGCGGAGGTACGGCCCGAAGAGGTCGTCCCCGCAGCCGGCGTCGAGGATCCGCCCGGTCAGCTCCCCCGCCAGCGCCCTGCGGACCTTGGAGACGATCGAGTGCATGCCAAGGGAGCTTCCGTCGAGCCCGGGGCTATCGCACGGAGTCGAAGGCGGTGTAGTTCAGGTCCCCCGCCCCGCAGTACAGGCAGCGGCGGTGCCTCGGCGACATCGTCCGCCCGCACTTGGGGCACTTGGCGATCTGCTTCCGGGCCTTGCCGTCCTCCACGCCGTCCTGCAGGTCGATCTGGCGGACGCGGTCCAGCAGGTCCTGCTCGGTCAGGCCGGTCTTCTCCTGGAGCAGCGACCACATCGCCATGTTGAGGAGCGTCAGGTGGTCGATCCGGTCCTCGAGGGAGGCGACCTCCCGGTTGGCCCGGTCGGCCTGGGCCTCGGCGCGGCCGGCGTTGGCCGCCACCTCGGAGACGCGCCCGTAGCCGGCGGAATACCCCCAGAACAAGCTGCTCATGCCGTTCTCCTTATCGAGTCCATTCGCCGGTGAAGACCTCCGCCGCCGGGCCGGTCATCAGCACGTGGTCGTCCTCCTGACGCCAGTGGAGCTTGAGGTCCCCGCCCGGCAGGTGGGCGGTGATCCGGCGCCCGGTCCGGTGGGTGAGCGCGGCGGCGACGCAGACGGCCGAGGCCCCCGTCCCGCAGGCCAGCGTGATCCCGCTGCCCCGCTCCCACGTCCGCATGGTCAGCTCGGTCGGGGAGTGGACCTCGGCGAAATGCACGTTGACCCGCTCCGGAAACAGCGGGTGGTGCTCGATTTCCGGCCCGAGCGTCTCCAGCGGCACGGCGTGCACGTCGTCCACGAACATCACGGCGTGGGGGTTGCCCATGGACACGCAGGTCATCTGGAAGGCCCGGCTGGCGGTCCGCAAGGTGACGTTCACCGCCTGCTTCTGCGGGACCTTCACGGGGATCCTGTCCGGCTCGAGGACCGGCGCGCCCATGTCCACGGTGGCGGCGGCGACCTTGCCGTCGGGGCCGATCGCCAGCTCGATCTGCTTGATCCCGGCGGCGGTCTCGACGCGCATCGGGTTGGCCTTGCTGCGGCCGTGGTCGTAGGCGTACTTGGCCACGCAGCGGATGCCGTTGCCGCACATCTCGGCCTCGCCGCCGTCGGCGTTGAACATCCGCATGCGGACGTCGGCCTCGGTGCTGGGCAGGACCAGGATGAGCCCGTCGCCGCCGACGCCGAAGTGACGGTCGCTGACGGCCACCGCCGTGGCGGCTGGATCGGGCACGTCCTGCTCGAAGCAGTCCACGTGCACGTAGTCGTTGCCGATGCCGTGCATCTTGGTGAAGCGCATGCGTCGTCCTCGGGACGCCCACGTTCCGCGCGGCGCCGCCATCCATCGTATCGGCACGGGCCCCGCGGTGCAATCGCGAAAGGCCCCCGGCGCGGGCGACCTGAAATGACCCCGGAACAAACCCGACTACCCGGGAGTCCGACCTACCGGAGAGGAAGTTCGCACGGACAGGGACCGTCCAGGACGGGGCACCCGGGCGCCGGGCGGCGCCCGCGCCGAGCCGTTTGCCCTTGTCTCGGCGGCCCCTTCGACCGACAATAGAAGCGAAGGTTGGGATGGAAGGCCTTCGGAAAGGGCGGCTCATGCGACAGGCCCTGGAATCGAAGCTGCAGCGAGTTCGGGTGCGTTGCGGCCTGAACGTCGTGCTGAGGCAAATGGCGGTCGTGCTGGCGGTTGCCGGCGTGGTGGCCGCGGCGGCGGTCCTCGCCGAGCGCGTGTTCTCCTTCCCCCTGGTCAACGCCTGGACCCTCGGCGGGCTGGCCGGGGCGATCGCGCTGCTCGTCGCGGGCCTGTCGCTGCTTCGCACCCCGCGCCGGATGCAGGTGGCCGTGCTGGTGGACGAGCAGTTGGCCTTCCGCGAGCGGTTCAGCACCGCCCTGGCGCTGGCCGACAGCGACGACCCCTTCGCCCGTGCCGCCGCCGCCGAGGCCCACCGCGCGGCCGAACGACTCAACGTCCGCGGGCGGTTCCCCGTTCGCCCGACCGGGCACTGGCTGGCCGCCGCGGCCACCTGGCTGGCCGCCGCCGGCGTCTTCGCCTTCGTGCCCTACATGGACGTGCTGGGCTACGTGGCGCGGAAGCAGGCCGGGCAGCGCAAGGCGGACGAGCTCAAGCTCGCCCAGGTGGAGGTCCGGCAGGCTGCCAGCAAGGTCGAGGCCGCCGTCCAGCAGGTCAGGGACAAGCAGCTCGTCGGCGACCTGCCGGACCTGGGCGAGCTGACGAAGGGCGTCCGGCCCGCCGACGTCCGCCGCGAGGCGATCCGCAAGCTGGGCGAGCTGGCCCAGGCCATCGAGAACAAGCTCGAGGAATCCGAGCAGGTCCGGGCCGGCAAGGTGATGAACCGGCTGCTCAAGGGGCTCAGGAACACGCCGGGCGCCCTGGACAACGACCTGAACCGCGCGCTGGCGAACGGCCAGTTCGGTGCGGCCGCCAAGATGCTGCGGGACAAGCTCGACCAGCTCAACAAGGACCAGCTCTCCGAGGAGGACCGCCAGAAGCTCGCCGACCAGGTGAAGAACCTCGCCGATCAGCTCAACGACCTGGCCGACCCGCAGAAGCAGGCCGAGGACACGCTCGAGCGCGAGGGCATGGACAGCGAGACGGCGAAGAAGCTCGCGGGGCTCTCCCAGGACGACCTTCGGGAGGCCCTGAAGAAGCGGGGCATGAGCGACGAGGAGATCGACGACCTGCTCGACAAGATGAAGTCCTCCCAGCGGGCGTGCCAGAACTGCAAGGGACTGGCCGAGGCGCTGGCGAAGTGCCGCGGGCAGATGGGCGAGCTGCTGCCGGACGGGCTGGTCGGGCTGGTCGAGAAGCTCGACGCCATGGAGGGGGCGGACCTCGACGCCGAGAGCCTCGCCGAGGCCATGAAGGAGATCGACCGCGCGATCGCCCTGCTGGGCGACGGCGAGGCGGACGGCGAGCTGGACCCCAACGGCGCGGGGATCTGGATCCCCAGCGACGCCAACAGCGTCGGCGCGGGCCCCGGCGGCGGGCGGGCCCGCGCGTGGGGCAACCGCCCCACCGCCGAGCCGGAGGACACCGGCACGAAGGGACTCGGCGTCAAGAACAAGCCCTCCAAGGACAACGAGATCGTCGCCAGCTGGCTCTTCAAGGGCCCGCAGGCCAAGGGGACCTCCAAGCGCAAGCTCGCCGGCGTGGTCGAGGCCGAGCGCGACGCCGCCGCCGAGGCCATCACCGACAAGAAGATCCCCCGCAAGTACGAGAAGGCCGTCAAGAAGTACTTCGGCGGGCTGGAGAAGGCGGCCGGCGCCGACGCGAACCAGCCGTGAGCCCCCCGGGACAGGGGGCGACCCGCCAAAGCGGACCGGTACGGTGAGAACCTGTCGAGGCATGTCGTTCCTTGTCGTCTGCGCGTTGGCCGCGGCGCTGGGTCTCGGGCCGTCGTCGTGTGAGCGGCGCGGCGAGGGCCACGTCGGGGAAGTGGTCCTCTATTGCTCGGTGGACCAGGGCTTCGCCGAGGGGATCATCGCCGACTTCGAGCAGCGGACGCGCGTCCACGTTCGCGTCCGGTTCGACGAGGAGGCCCGCAAGACGACCGGGCTCGTCCAGCGCCTTCGCGCCGAGGCCGCCAACCCCGCCGCCGACGTGTTCTGGTCCAGCGAGATCTTCCAGACCATCCGCCTGGCCGAGGAGGGCCTCCTCGAGCCCTACCGGGGCGAGGCCACCCGCCGCTGGCCGGTGCAGTTCGCCGACCCGAACGGCCGGTGGCATGCCTTCGCCCTGCGGATGCGCGCGATCGCCTACGACACCCGACGCGTCCAGCCCGGCGAGGCGCCCAAGAGCCTCGAGAACGTCCTCGACCCCAAGTGGAAGGGCCGCATCGTGATGGCCCGGCCGCACTTCGGCACGACCCGCGGCGACCTGGCCAGTTGGTTCGTCCACTACGGGGCCCAGCCAGCGAAGGACATCCTGCGGCGCCTGAAGGCCAACGAGGTGCGCTTCGTCCAGGGCAACAGCACGGCCGTGCGGAAGGTCGCCAGCGGCGAGGCCGACGTGTGCTTCACCGACACCGACGATGTCTACGTCGCCCAGCGGAACGGCTGGCCCATCGCCATGAACCCGCTGGACCAGGGCGGCCGCGGGGCGCTGGCGATTCCCAACACGGCCGCGCTCGTCCGGGGCGGGCCCAACCCCGTCCACGCGCGGAAGCTGCTGGCCTACCTGCTCAGCGAGAAGGTCGAGCGCGACCTCGCCCGGAGCGAGTCGCATAACGTGCCGGTCCGCCCCGCGCTGGCCGCGGAGTTCCCCAAGTACGCCTTCGCGAAGGCGCTCGAGGTGGACTATCGCCAGGTGGCGCGCCGCCAGCGGGAGGCCCTGGCCGCCTTCGAGGGGATCTTCGGCCGATGAAGCGCGACCGGGTGGCCTGCGTCGTGTCGGCCGCCGGGCTGACGCTGTGGGCCGCGCTCATCGCCGCGCCGCTGATCTTCCTGTGTTTCGCCGCCGCCCGGCAGCCCGTTTCGCCGGCACAGTCGCCTGCCGTCGGCGCCGGTGTGACGATCCGTTCCTTCGTCATCGCCGCCGCCCTGGCGGCCGGGAGCGTCCTGCTGGGGTACGTGCCGGGCAGGCTGCTCGGCACGCTCCGCCGCGGGCGCGGCGCGCTATTCGGCCTGCTGCTGGCGCCGCTGCTGCTGCCCCGATGCCTGCTGCTGTACGCCTGGGAGCTGGTCCGCAGCCCGACGACGCCGCTGGGGGATTTCCTCTCCCGGCGTCCTGCCCTGGCCGTCGCGGCGGGAGCGAGCACCTCGTCGCTGACGCTGGTGCTGTGGACCTGGCCTCTGGCGGCGCTGCTGATCGGCGCGGGCTTTCGCGCCCTGGACCGGGACGTGGAGCGCAGCGCGATGATCGACGCGAGCGCCCCGCAGCGCCTGGCGAGGGTGACGCTGCCGCTGCTGGCCCCCGCTCTGCTGCTGGCGTTCGGCTTGTGCTTCGTGCTGCTGCTGAGCGAGTTCGCGACGCACCACCTGGTGGGCATCGACACGCTCGGCACGTCGCTGGCGGTGCTGTACGCCGAGACGGGCTCGGCGGCGGCGGTCGCGCGGGCGGCCTGGCCCGTTGCGGTGCCGGCGCTGATCGTGGCGATCGCACTGTGGCGGCGGGCGGCGGACTGGTCGACGCGCCCCCCGCTGGCCCCGCCGGCGGCGCCGCGGCGGCTCGGGCGGCGCTGGGCGCTCGTCGCGCTGCTGATGACGCTGACGATCGTCGCCCCCGTCGTGCTGCTGGCGGCCGCCGTCCGCGACACCAGGGGCTTCGCCGACTTCTACGCGCTGCACCGGGAGGAGTTAGGCACGTCGCTGTTGACGGCGGGCGTGGCGGCCGCCGCGGCGCTGCTCCTTGCGGCGGGGGTGCTCGTCGCCGAGCGGCTCGGGCGCGTGGGGCGGGCGGCGGCCTGCGTCGTCCATCCCACGATCCTGCTGGCGGCGCTGCTTCCGGGCAGCCTGTTGGGGGTCTCGCTGGTCGGGATCCAGGGGCACCTGCGTGCGTGGACGGCCTTCCGCGAGGGCTGGTGGTCGGTCTCCGCCGGGCTGGTCGGGCGCTTCGCCGGCGTCGTGCTGATCCTGCTGCGTTTCGGGGCCGAGGCCCGCAGCCGGCACCTGGCGGAGCTGGCCGCCACCGACGGGGCAAGCTGGTCGCGGAGCTGGTGGCACGTGCACCTGCCGGCGTTGTGGCATCTACCGGTGGCGGCGTTCGTGCTGGCGACGATGCTGGGCCTGCTGGAGCTCCAGGCCACCACGGTGCTCTTGCCGGCCGGCGTGCCCAACTTCGCCCAGAGCCTGCTGAACCAGATGCACTACGCCCGCGACCAGCAGGTCATCGCGAGCTGCCTGATCCTGGTGGGCGGCTACGCCGCACTGGGCGCCGGAGCGCTGGCCCTGCGAGCGATCTGGCGCGTCGCCGGCCGCACGCCGGTCGCGGGCCTTCTCCTGGCGTGCGCGGCGGTGGCCCTTGCCGGATGCGGCAGGCAGCCGGCGGGCCGGCCGGAGGTCGTTCGACACTTCGGCAAGACCGGCCGCGGGCCCGGCGAGTTCCTGTACCCCCGCGCGATCGACATCGCCGCCGACGGCACACTGTGGGTCATCGACAAGACCGGGCGCTTGCAGCGCTTCGATGCCAAGGGCGGGTACCTCGGCGGCTTCGCCATGCCCGACATCGAGCGCGGCAAACCGACAGGCTTCAGCGTCGGCCCCGACGGCCGCCTCTACGTCGCCGACACGCACTACCAGCGCGTGATGGTCTACACGCCGGCCGGCAAGCTCCTGCGCCGCTTCGGCAGCTACGGCATGGGGCCCGGGCAGTTCATCTACCCCACCGACGTGGCCTTCGCGCCGGACGGGCGCCTCTTCGTCAGCGAGTACGGCGGCAACGACCGCGTGAGCATCTACACGCGCGACGGGGAGTTCCTGCGGAGCTTCGGCTCGTTCGGCGGCGGGCGAGGGCAGCTCTCCCGACCCAGCGCGGTGAAGGTGGACCCGCGGCGCAAGTGCCTCTACGTCGCGGATGCCTGCAACCACCGCATCGCCGTCTACGACCTCCAGGGCAGCCTGCGGCGGTACCTCTGCTCGGTCGGGCGAGGGCCGGGGCAGTTGCGCTACCCCTACGACCTCGCCCTGCGGAAGGACGGGCGCCTGGTGGTGTGCGAATACGGCAACAACCGCATCCAGGTCCTCTCGCCGGACGGGCGGAGCCTCGGCGTCTACGGTTCGGCCGGCCGCCAGCTCGGGCAGCTCGCCGCCCCCTGGGGCGTCTGCGTGGACGGCGACGAGAACGCCTGCGTCGTGGACGCCCTCAACAACCGCATCCAGGTTTGGCGGCTGCCGTAGAGGTGCCGTGACGCGGCCCGGGCCCAGGCGAGTGCGTAGATCCCGGCGGGGCATGAAATGCCCTGCTGCAACGAACGACAACAGACAGCAGCGGTTATGGGCGGGTCCCCGGCTGTCGCCGGGCTTGGCCGGGACGGAAATCTTGGAATGGGTCGAACAGGACCGCGAGTGGTCCGTTACATGGTTGGCACGGGCTGCCGCCAGGTCGGACGGCTGGCAGTCGGTCGTCCGCGCGATTGCGGGCCATCGGCTCTTCGCGCCGGGCGGCCGGTGTTCGGCTTGATGTTGGCTGAGCTTCGGGGACAATGGACGTAAGGGCGCCGGCGGACGGTGGTCCGCCCAGCCCGGACGCCTCCGGGCCGCCAACGGGCGTGTGTATGATCGCAGCGTATGGGTTCCATTTCGAGCAGCCCTGGTGGCTGTTGACTGCCCTGCTGGTCGGGCCGGTCGTGTACCTGGCCTGGCGGAGCCTCCGGACCTTCGGCGTCGCCCGCCGCGTGCTGGCCATTGCCCTCCGCGCGGTGGTGGTCGCCCTGCTGGCCCTGGCGATGGCCCGCCCGGCCGTCACCCAAACCCACGACCGGCTGACCCTCTTGACGGTCCTGGACCGCAGCCAGTCCGTGCCTCAGGACCTCCAGGCGGCCGCCCACCGGTACCTGAAGGCGGCCCTGGCGGACAAGCCGGTGGGCGACCAACTGGCCGTGATCGACGTCGCGGAGGAGGCCGACATCGTCCGGCTGCCCAGCACCGCCGGGGACGTGCCGAAGCGCACGCTCAGCTTGCGGGGCGGCCAGAGCCGCCTGGCCGCCGGCGTGCAGATGGCCCTGGCCATCGCGCCGCCGAACACGTCCGTCCGGATCATCCTGATCAGTGACGGGAACGAGACGGCCGGGGACCTGAAGGCCGTCGCCCGCCGCGTCGCCGCCAGCCGGATCCCCATCGACGTCCTGCCCCTGCACTACCGGTACGACAACGAGGTGGTCTGCCGGCGCCTGGTGGCCCCGGGGCGGGCCCGGTCCGGCCAGACCATTCCCCTGCGCTTCGTCCTGAGCAGCACGCACGAGGCGGCGGGGCACCTCCTGCTGACGCTCAACGGCCTGCCCGTGGACCTCGACCCCGGCTCCGACGCCGTGATGGTGCCGGTCGAGCTGCGCGCCGGCACGAACGTCCACACCGTCTCCCTGCCGGTCGGCACGCGCGGCGTTCACGAGTTCGAGGCGAAGTTCCTCCCCGCCGACCCGAACGCCGACCGGCTCGACCAGAACAACCGCGCCAGCGCGGTGACGTTCGTGGCGGGGCCCGGGCACGTGCTGATCGTCGCGGCCAACGCCGCCGAGGCGGAGCCCCTCGCCAACGCCCTGCGCGAGGCGAAGATCGACGTGCGGAGCATCGGCGCGGGCGAGCTCCCCCGGCGCCTCACCAGCCTGCTCGACGCCGACGCCGTCGTGCTGGTCAACACGCCGAACCACGAGTTCTCCATGGCCCAGCAGGAGATGATCTGCCGCTACGTGACGGACCTGGGCGGCGGGCTGGTGACCATCGGCGGGCCGGAGTCCTACGGCGCCGGCGGGTGGATCGGCTCGCCGGTGGCGCGCATCCTGCCGGTAGACATGGACCCGCCGCAAAAGAAGCAGATGCCCAAGGGCGCGCTCGTGCTGATCATGCACGCCTGCGAGATGCCCCGCGGCAACTACTGGGGCAAGCGCGTGGCGATCGAGGCGGTCAAGACCCTCAGCCGCCACGACCTCGTCGGCGTGGTGGACTATAGCTGGAACGCCGGCATGAAGAACTGGGTCTTCCAGCTCCAGAAGGCCGGCAACAAGAAGGACTGCATCGCCGCGATCGGCCAGATGGTCATGGGCGACATGCCGGACTTCGGCCCGCCGGTGACGGCCGCCTACCACGCGCTCAAGAACGTCCGCGCCGGCCAGAAGCACATCATCATCGTCTCCGACGGCGACCCGCAGATGCCCAGCAACCAGGTGCTCCAGGACCTGCGCAAGGAACGGATCACGGTCTCCTGCGCGGGGGTCTTCCCGCACACGCCGCAGGACCTCTGGAGCCTTCGGAAGATCGCGGGGGAGACCGGCGGGCGCTTCCGCGAGATCAAGGACCCCCAGCAGCTCCCCAAGTTCTTCATCAAGGAAGCGCAGGTCGTGCGGCGGTCGCTGATCATCGAGGACACCTTCACGCCGCAGGTCCTGAGCGGGACGAACGAGATCCTCCGCGGGCTGAGAGGCGTCCCGAGGCTGGACGGCCGCGTGCTGACCGGCCCGAAGCGCGGGCTGAACGAGATCCTGCTGGCGGCCGTCGCGGAGGACAAGTCCACCGAGCCGATCCTGGCGACGACCCAGGCGGGACTTGGCCGCGTCGCGTCGTTCACCAGCAGCGCCGACAGCCGATGGGCCAAGCGTTGGGTGGGATGGGGCGGCTTCGGGCGCTTCTGGGAACAGACGGTTCGCTGGGTGGCCAAGAGCCCGCAAGCCAGTGACTGCGAGGCCTTCGCGGACGTCCAGGGCCGGGACGTCACCCTCACCGTCGAGGCGATCCGCCCCGGCGGCGAGTTCGTCCAGTTCGCCGACCTGACGGGGCAGGTCATCACGCCGAAGATGAAGTCCAAGCCGCTGGGGCTGCGCCAGATCGGCCCGGGGCAGTACCGGGCGCAGTTCCAGGCCCTCGAGGGCGGCAGCTACCTCGTCAACCTGCGGTACCGCCGCGCCGGCGAGGATCAGAAGCTCCAGCTTGTCCAGACGGTGGTCAACGTGCCGTTCGAGCCGGAGTTCGAAGACCTCACCGACAACGCCGCCCTGCTGCGGCACGTGGCCGACACGACCGGCGGAAGGATGCTCCCGAACCAGCCCGAGAAGGCGGACCTGTTCAGCCGCGCCGGCCTGTCGGCACCCCGCGCGTTCGTGCCCCTGACCAAGCCGCTGTTCCTCGCGTGGGTGATCCTGTTCCTGCTGGACGTGGCGATCCGGCGGATCGCCATCGATCTCCAGGCCATCGCGAGGCGGCTGGGCGTGCAGGTGACCGACCTCGCCGTCGCGGGGGCCTGCACGGCCACCAGCGCCGCCCTCGTGGTGCTGGTGTGCTTCGGCGTGCGTTTCTTCGGCCTGCACGTGCTGGTGCACGTCGCCGCGGTCGTCGCCCTGCTCGCCGCCGGGGCGGTCGTGCTGTTCCGCGGCGTGATCTTCTCGAAGGTGCAGGCCGTCGAGAGCGCGACGCTGTCGGCCCTGAAGCAGCGGCGGGAGAAGGTCCGCCAGCGGCTGGCCGGCGGCAAGGACCTCCACGCCCGGCGCCGGTTCGTGGCGGACAAGGGCGCCGAGTCGGCGCTGCCGACCTCCGACGTCCACGAGCCCGCGCGGAAGCCCCGACCGGAGACCAAGCCCCAACCGAAGCAAGCGCAGAC
Organism: uncultured Planctomycetaceae bacterium; assembly: GCA_964642165.1. GTDB lineage: Bacteria > Planctomycetota > Phycisphaerae > SM23-33 > SM23-33 > CAYRVX01. Next base: position 11,496 of record CAZXOC010000033.1, read on the forward strand.
ACCGGAAGAGTCCGAGACCCACGTCAGCCGCCTGCTCGACGCCAAGCGCCGGGCCAAGCGGCAACGCGGAGAGGACTGATCGCGAGACCGAGCGCATCGGCAGCCGCGGGCGCCGAACGCCGCGCGGTGCCCCTGAGGAGAGACAGCGACATGGCCGAAGAGCAAGGCGACACGGGGACGCCGGAGAACGTCGAGGAGCTCTGCCGGAACTTCCGGGAGATGTTCCACGCCCTCCGCGGAGAGGTGGGCAAAGTGATCGTCGGGCACGCCGACGTCGTGGACGACGTGCTGATCGCGCTGTTCGCGGGCGGGCACGTGCTGCTGGAGGGCGTCCCGGGGCTGGGCAAGACGCTGCTGGTCCGCACGCTCAGCGCGGCGCTGTCGCTGGAGTTCCGGCGGATCCAGTTCACGCCGGACCTCATGCCAGCCGACATCATCGGCACCAACATCGTCATGGAGGACACCACGACGGGCAGACGGCTGTTCGAGTTCCAGAAGGGGCCGATCTTCGCGCAGATCCTCCTGGCCGACGAGATCAACCGCGCCACCCCGAAGACGCAGTCGGCCATGCTCGAGGCCATGCAGGAGCACTCCGTCACCAGCGGCGGGACGCTCTACAAGCTGCCCGAGCCCTTCCTCGTACTGGCCACGCAGAACCCCATCGAGCAGGAAGGCACGTACCCCCTGCCCGAGGCGCAGATGGACCGGTTCTTCTTCAAGCTGCTGGTGCCGTACAGCAACCGGGAAGAGCTGGGCGAGATCCTGGACCGCACGACGGCCGGCAGGAACCCCGAAGCCAGCCCCGTCGTTGGCAGCCAGCAGATCCTCAACGCCCGGCGGCTCGTGCAGCGCGTGGCGATCGCCCCGCACGTGCAGGACTACGCGATCCGGCTGGTGCTGGCCTCCCACCCGGGCGGGGAGTTCGCCATCGACTCGGCCGGCCGCTACCTGCGGTTCGGCGCGAGCCCCCGCGGCGTGCAGGCGGTGGTTTTGTCCGCCAAGGTCCGGGCCATGCTCGACGAGCGGTACCACGTCAGCTTCGAGGACATCACCCAGTCCTTCCTGCCGGCTATGCGCCATCGCATCCTCCTGAACTTCGAGGGCCAGGCCGAAGGGGTCGACAACGACGACATCCTGACCGAGATCCTCGACCAGATCCCGACCACGATCGAGGAAGAGCTGCGAGCCTCATGAGCCCCGGCGCGCCGACAACTCGGACCCGCCGCATCACGGACCTGCTGGACGGCAAGTTCATGGCCCGCCTGGACGGGCTGGACGTCTTCAGCCGCAAGATCCTCCAGGGCAAGCTCCAGGGCGAGCGCCGCAGCAAGCGCCGCGGGCAAGGCGTCGAGTTCGCCGATCATCGCCCCTACGTCGTCGGCGACGACCTGCGCTTCGTGGACTGGAACGTCTTCGCGCGGCTCGACCAGCTCTTCCTGAAGATCTTCCTGGTCGAGGAGGACCTGACGGTGCAGCTCTTGCTGGACGCCAGCGCCTCGTCGGGCGCGGGCGACCCGCCGAAGCAGCTCGCGATGAAGCGCCTGGCGGCGGCGCTGGGGTACATCGGGCTGGTCAACAACAACCGCGTGACGATCAGCACGTTCGCGGACGGGCTCACCGGTCAGGTGGCGAACATGCGCGGGCGGAACTACATCCAGCGCATGGCCGACTTCCTCCTGAACTGCGAATGCGACGGGCCGAGCTTCTTCGAGAAGGCCTGCCGGCAGTTGACGGCCGGGCGCATCGGCACGGGCGTGGTGGTCGTGATCTCGGACTTCTTCTTCAAGGGAGGCTACGAGGAAGGCCTGCGCCGCCTGATCAGCCGCGATTACGACCTCTACGCCTTCCAGATGCTCAGCCCGCAGGAGCTTTCGCCGGAGTTGTCGGGCGACCTGAAGCTGATCGACGTGGAGGATCTGGACGACGCGGAGGTGACCGTTTCGGCGGCGCTGCTGGACTACTACAAGAAGAACCTCGGGGCGTACTGCAACGACCTGAAGGCGTTCTGCCGCCGGCGCGGCGCGGCGTACGCGTTGACGAACTCCGGCGAGCCGATCGAGCCGTTCATCCTGAACTACCTTCGGAGGATCGGACTGCTGCGATAGACGGGCACGATTCCGCGCCGACGTCCGCCTCGGCAAACGGGGCGATCGAGAACGGCGGATGCGAGCACGATGAGGTGAGCTGACGATGGAATGGATGGCGCCATGGACCGCGGGGATCGCCGCGGCGATCGCCGTGCCCACGCTCGTGCTGATGTACTTCCTGAAGCTCAAGCGCCAGGAAGTGCTCATCAGCTCGACGCTGCTCTGGCAGCGCGCCGTCCAGGACCTCCAGGTCAACGCCCCCTTCCAGCGACTGCGGCGGAACCTGCTGCTGCTGCTCCAACTGCTCGCCCTGGCGGCGGCGCTGTTCGCGCTGGCCGGGCCCATCCTGTCCCTGAGAGCCGGGCCCGGAAAACGCTACGTCCTGCTGATCGATCGATCCGCCAGCATGAACACCACCGACGTGAAGGGGCAGACCCGCCTGGCGGACGCCAAACGCCAGGCGAAGACACTCATCGAGTCGCTTCGCGGACCGTCGCTGCTCCGCCTGGACCAGCGCGGGGACCAGGCCATGGTCATCGCCTTCGACCGCCACGCGAAGGTGATGTGCAACTTCACGGCCGACAAGGGCCAGCTCGCCGGCGCCATCGACGCGATCCAGCCCACCGACGGAGCCAGCCACCTCGAAGAGGCCATCCGGGTCGCCCGGGCGTTCGCCCAGTCGACGGGGGAGGAGGAGAACAACCGTTCGGCGACGGAAGCGGCGCAGTTGGAGCTGTTCAGCGACGGGCGGATCGCGGACCTGGGGAAGATCGCCGTGGTCCCCGGGGAGCTCCGCTTCCACTGCCTGGGCTCGTCGTCGGACAACGTAGCCGTCACGGCCATGCAGGCGCGGCGCTCCTACGAGAAGGCCGACGAGGTCCACGTCTTCGCGACGCTGGCCAATTACGGCCGACAACCGGCGAGCTGCGACGTGCAGCTCTCGGTCAGCGGCAACGTCCGGGCGGTGCGGAAGGTGGAGATCCCGCCGACGCGGCCGGCGACGGAGAGCCAGCCTCAGCGGCTCGGCAAGGTGTCGGTCTCGTTCCGGCTTACGCACGGGGGGGCCGGGGTCGTTTCGGTCCGCCAGCTTCGCCGCGACGCCCTGCCTGCGGACGACGCGGCCGCGACGGTTCTCCCGCCGCCGAAGAAGCTGAGCGTCCTGCTGGTCACGCGGGACAACGCGGCGTTGGAGATGGCCCTGGGCGCCTGCCCGCTGGCGAGGCTCGACCAGACCACGCCGGCGGAGTTCGACCGGACCGTCGCCGACGGCGCCGCGGCGCCGTCCTACGACGTCATCGTCCTGGACGGCCATGCCCCGGCGAAGCTGCCGCGCGGACGGTACGTGGTCTTCGGTGATCCGCCGCCGGACCTCGGCGTCGAGGTCGCCGGGCAGCTCCGCCGCCCGATCCTCGTCGATTGGCGCGACCGCCACCCCGTGCTCCAGTTCGTCAAGCTGGACAACCTCTTCGCGCTTCGGGCGGCGCGGATGAAGCTCCCGCGCGACGCCGCCGTGCTCGCCGAGTTCTCCGAAGCGCCCGCCATGGCGCTGCTCCGCCGCCGCGGCGGCGCGTTCCTGCTCGTCGGCTTCGACGTGCTCGAAAGCAACTGGCCCTTCGAGGCCGGGTTCGTCATGTTCTGCTACAACGCCACCACCTTCCTGGGCATGGAGACCGGGCGCGAACGCCAGTGGGACCTGAAGGTGGGCGAGGCCATCACCCTCCGAGCCGACGGAACCGACGCCGCCACCGTCACCAGGCCGGACGGGCACGTGGAGAAACTGGCGCCCGACCCCTCGGGCACGTTGCGGTACCCGCGCACCGAGCAGGTGGGCGTCTACCGCGTGGACCTGCCCGACCGCCCCACCGCCCGCTACGCCGTGAACGTCCTCGACGAGGTGGAGAGCCACATCGAACCGTCGAAGGAGATTGTCCTGTCGACGGTCGCGGTGCAGGCCCAGGCGGCCGAGCCGCGCCGCACGAACCAGGAGCTCTGGCCGTTCCTGGCGATGCTGGCGCTGGTCCTGGTGTGCGTGGAGTGGCTGGTGTACAACTCGAAGGTCCGGCTCTAGCGGGCCGGGGAAGGGGCATCGACGTGGCTCCCATGCGAAAACCCATCGCGAGCCTCCTGGCGTTGCTGGTCCTCGCGGCGGGCGCGTGGGGCCAGGGGCAAAACGACAAGAAGAAGGAGAAGAAGAAACGCCTCAACGTGGACTTCCGGCGGAACATCGGCTGGGGGAACTGCTACCGCCCGGGGGAATGGACGCCGATGCTCGTGGAGATCACCACACCCTACAAGAAGCCGGTGGAGTGCCTCGTTCGGCTGTCGGTGCGGCAGGACGAGCTGAACACGCTCCAGATCGAGCGTCGGGCGGTGCTGATGCCGGGCCGGCCCCGGCAGATCCCCCTGTGCGTGAAGCTGGCCTACGCCGTGGACGAGTGTTCCCTGACGCTGGTCGGATCGGAGTTCCTGTGGAGCCGGACGTTCGAGCTGTGGGACCCGTCGGGCGGGCTGCCGTCGCTGACGGTGATCCGCGACCACGAGCTGTTGGTCGGCGTGTCGGGCAAGCAGGCGTTCGGCCTGATGAACCTGCCCCAGGCCAGCGCCTGCAGCTCTCGACGCCAGCGCGGCGCCGTGCACGTGGAGTACAAGTTCCAGCGTCTGCTGCCGGCCGACTGGACCGGCTATGCCAGCCTCGACCTGCTGATCCTGTACGACACGGACTGGAACAAGCTGACGACGCACCAGCGCCGCGCCATCGCCCGGTGGGTCACCAACGGCGGGCGCCTGCTGCTGGTGCTCGGCGGCAACGTGCTGCCGGAGAGCCACGAGTTCGCCAAGCTCTTGCCGTTCCAGATCGGCGCGCCGACGCAGGTGAAGCTCCACCGGCTCGACCTGCTCAACTGGGGCTGCCGGAGCTGGCAGTCCGACACGGTGGCGTGCTGGTCGCTCGTCGGCGCTCGGGCGGCGCCGAACTGGCAAACGCACACCGGGCGCACCGACACGGTCCTCTGGGCCTCGGGCCCGGTCGGCTTCGGCCGGGTCGGCGTCTGCGGGTTCGACCCCGCGGCGATCGGCGGCCGGCGGGGCCGGGACGTCGCCAACTTCTGGGTCTCCCAGACCAAGCCACTGCTGGGGGAGCGGAACATCGTCCTGACGCACAGCCGCGTGCAACCGGAGGACCGCTGGGGCAGCTATCGCTACGGCCGGTCGAACGAGGCCACCAACGCCGTCCTGGAGCACCTCTTCAGCGTGGAGGAGCTGCGTCCCATTCACATCGGGTGGGTCGTCCTGGTGCTGGTGACGCTGGCGGTGCTGATCGGTCCGGTGGACTACCTGGTGCTGAAGAAGCTCGGGCGCTTGCCCACGACGTGGGTGACGGCGTCGGTGTGCATCGCGTTGTTCTCGGTCGGCGCCTACTACGGGGTGGAGTACCTTCGGGGCGGCGTGCTTCAGGCGCGGGTGGTCTCGGTGCTGGACGGCGTGTCGGGTTCGCCCGTGGCGTGGGCGACGCGCTACGCCGGGATCTTCGCCCCGTACAGCGACGACTACCGGTTCTCCGGCTGCGACCGCAGCCAATGGTGGAGCGGCATGGCGCCGACGCAGGGACACGAGGCCAACCCGTTCGCGTACGACCGCACGCTCGGCTCGCGCAACATCTACTGCGCCCAGCACCTCGACGGCGGCAGCGTGCCGTTCTCCGTGCCGATCAACATCTGGTCGATGCAGTGCCTGGCGTGCGAGCACCCCGTGGCGAGCGTGCCGTTCCGCGCCGAGGTGCGCCGCGAACGGCGGCGGGAGTGGACCGTGACGGTGGAGAACCACTCCGAGGCCCCGATCCGCGGCGGCTACGCGCGCGTCTCGGCGGACCGGTCCGTCGCGCTGGGCGCGGTGCCGCCCCGGCAGATCCGGCAGTTCACCGGTGCGGCGGAACCCCACGGGTCGGTCGCCGCCCGTACCGTTCACGACGTGGGAACCCGGGCGCTGACCGCGCGCGGCGTGTGGCAGCGGAGCGAAGCGATGCGGAGCTACCTGCGAGCCAAGCCAGCCGACGAGCCGGGCGGGGCGGCCGTCGTGTGCGTGGAGTACGACCGCGCCCCCGTGCCCTTCGGCATTGCCGAGCGCCGCTGCGAGTTCGACCACATCCAGATGGCGCGACTGGTCGTGTTCTCGGAAGGAAGTACGCCATGATCGAAACGCAGGGGCTGACGAAATACTACGGGGCGCTGGCCGCCCTGGTGGACCTGAGCCTGACGATCGACGAGGGGGACATCTTCGGGTTCATCGGGCCCAACGGCGCCGGCAAGACCACGACGATGCGAATCCTCGCGACGCTGTTGGAGCCCACCAGCGGGCGGGCCTCCATCGACGGCCTGGACGTCGGTCACCGCGGGCAGGAGGTCCGCCGCGTCGTCGGGTACATGCCCGACTTCATGGGCGTCTACGACGACCTGAAGGTCTTCGAGTACCTCGAGTTCTTCGCGGCGGCGTTCGGGCTGCCCCGGGCGAAGCGCAAGGCCGTCATCGGCGACGTGCTGGAGCTGACCGACCTGACGGTCAAGCGCGCTTCGCCCGTGGACAGCCTGTCGCGCGGCATGCAGCAGCGATTGCAGCTCGCGCGCGTGCTCATCCACGACCCGAAGGTGCTCATCCTGGACGAGCCGGCCAGCGGGCTGGACCCCCGCGCCCGCATCGAGATCCGCGAGCTGCTCTGCGAGCTGAAACGCATGGGAAAGACCATCATGATCTCCAGCCACATCCTCTCCGAGCTCGAGGAGATGTGCGACCACGTGGGGATCATCGAGGAGGGGCGGCTGATCTTCAGCGGCACGATGGACGAGATCCGCCAGCGGATGGGCGTGCACGCCAGCTTCCGCGTGCAGGTCATGGGCGACCTGGCGGCCGCCGCCCGCGTGCTCGGGGCGCTGCCCCAGATCGCCGACGTGCAGCAGGCCGAACACTACCTCGACGTCACCCTGCGCGACGGCGAGCCGAGCGACGGGCTGATCGCTCGGACGCTCGTGCGGGCGGGCATCGAGGTGGTCGCCATCATCCCCAAGCAGCTCAAGCTCGATGACGCCTTCCTCCAACTGACCCAGGGCATCGTCCACTGAGCGCCCACGGCGGGCGGACCACGATGGCCATGGCTACGAAGCCCGTTACCCGGATCGCCGGTGCCCTGGCCTGGCTGGCGTCGGTTCCGGCGGCGCTGGTCGGCCCGATCTTCACCAAGGAGCTGCGCGTCTCCAGCCGGCGGCGCCGCAACTTCGCGCTGCGGGCGGTCTACCTGGCCATCCTCACGATCGTCGTGGCGATGTTCTGGCTGGCGTCCGTCGAATGGGACACCCACGGATCCCACGCCTACCACGTCACGATGATGTCGAGGGCCGGCCGAATCATCGTCCTCTCCGTCGTCTGGTTCCAGTTCTGCGGGATCCAGATCGTCGCGATCGTCATGCTGAGCACGGCGATCAGCGAGGAGATCCACCATCGGACGCTGGGCGTGCTGATGACCACGCCGATCCGCAGCTTCCAGGTGGTGGTCGGCAAGCTCCTCAGCAAGCTGCTCCAGCTCATCGTGCTGCTGGGCATGAGCCTGCCGCTGCTGGCGATCGTGCGGATCTTCGGCGGCGTCCCGTGGGAGTTCGTCGTCGCCGGGCTGTGCATCACGCTGACCACGGCGATCGCCGTCGCGTCGGTGGCCATGTTCTTCTCCATCCTTTTCCGCCGCGCGTTCGCGAGCATCCTGCTGGCCCTGGGCGTGGTGGTCGTCCTGCACGGGGGCGTCCCGCTGATCGCCGCCCTGCTCCTGGATGCGCTGGACCTGGACACTCCGGGGGTCGTGCTGCCGCTGCTGAGCGCCTGGAGCCACGTCAGCCCCTACCCGGCGCTGACCCTGGCCAGCGCGGAGGTCCTGGAGCCCCGCGCCACGGCAGCCTTGGGGGCGTTCCACTGGTGGGGCAACTGCGTGGTGTCCCTGCTGTTCTCGGGGGGCGTGCTGGCGGCGTGCACGGCGATGGTCCGGCGCGTGGCGCTGGGGCAGATTGCGGGCGCCACCGGCGCGGGGGCCGGCGCGGCATCGGCTCTCCAGGCCAACGCGCCGAGCCGGAGGCCCCCCACGACCGGCGCCGAGCCCCCCGATCCCCCTCCCGCGCCACTGGTCGTCCTGATGCCCACGGCCCGCGCAGCATCCTTTGCGCCGCCGGTGCCGCGCGCACGCGTTCGCCCCATCACCGGCTCGCCCATCGTGTGGCGCGAGCTGCGTGCGGGCTGGATCAAACGGAAGCTCCTGTTCCGCATCCTCGTCGGCGTGGGAGCATGGCTGCTGCTGATGATCTACGGGCTCATCGCCGCGGTGGACAACGGCTTCCGCGACAACGACGTCCACGCGGTGATGGTCTTCCTGTTCGTGTGTCTGGGGGCGATCGCGACGGCCGTGCTGGCCGCCACCACCATCACGGCCGAGAAGGAAGCCAACTCCTGGGAGATCCTCCTCTGCACGACGCTGAGCAGTTGGCACATCCTGCGCGGCAAGATCGTCGGGGTCCTGCGGAAGTGCCTGCCCTTCTGGCTGGTTCCCCTGGGTCACGTCGCCCTGTTCATGATGGTGGGCCTGGCGCACCCGGTGCTGATGGTGCACCTGGCGCTGGTCACGGCGTCGGTGATCGGGCTGTTGGCGGGCTCGGGGCTGTACTTCGGCGCGCGGCTCAAGCGAACCACGACGGCCGTCATCGCAAACCTCGGGCTCGCCCTGGTCTTGTGGGGCGCGCTGCCGCTGGCCCTGGCGTTGTCGACCGAGGTCCTGCCCCGAGGCCCACTGCGCAGGGAGATGTGGGACCTGACCGAGTACGTCGCGGACGCCAACCCGATGCTCCAGGCGGGCATGCTGACCGACGCTGCCAGCGGGCACCATCGCAGCCGCCGGGGTCTCCAGTCCCTCAGGTACGACTGGCTCGGCGTGGGGTGGACGCGCCTGGGCGGCACGACGGGGTACCTGGCGGTCTTCACCACGGGCTACGTGGCCCTGGGGGCGCTGCTGGCATGGCGAGCGCGGGCGCGCTTCCGCCGCGGCGTCTTCTGACCCGGCGGTCCCTGGCGTGTGGTCGCCGGCGCGGGGGCGGTCAGATCGGCGAGCGGAGGACGCGGAGGAGCATCATCTCCGCCTTGGAGTGGGCCTTGCCGCGGCGGCGGACGATGGCGATCTTGCGGACCCAGCGCGTGGGGTCGCGGAACGGCACGACGGCCAGGTACCCCGAGGCCGCCTCGCGGGCGACGTTCGCCGTCGGCAGGATGCTCAGTCCTGCGCCGACCTCCACGGCTCGCTTGAGCGTTTCGTTGTTGTCGAACTCCATGGCGATGTCGACCTGCACGCGGTAGCCCCGCAGGACGCGGTCGATATGCCGCCTCGTCGGGACGTTGGCCTCGAACGCAACGAAGCGCTCGCCCTTCAGGTCCGAGGGCTCAATGTCCCTGCGCTTGGCCAAGGGGTGCTCCGGCGAGCAGACCACCACGAGCCGCTCCTCGGCGAACGGGATGATCTCGATGGAGCGGTGCTTCTCGGGGAAGGCCACGATGCCCATGTCCATCTCGCCGTCGAGCACGGCCGCGGTGATCCGGTTCCATCGCGCGTACTCCACGTCGAGGTTCACTTCGGGATGGGCCTTCAGGAACTTCCGGACGTAGGGATCGAGCAGGTAGAAGCCGACGGAATAGATGGTGCCGATCCGGAGGACCGGGCGGACGATCTCCTGAGCGCTTCGGACTTCCTGGAGCGTCTGCTCGTAGCGACGGAGGATCTCCTTGGCGCCGCGGTAGAAGGCCTTCCCCGCGTCCGTGGGGACGGCGAAGCCCCCGCCGCGCGTCAGCAGCCGGGCGCCCAGGTCCCGCTCGAGAGCGGCGACTTGCTGCGAGACGGCCGACTGGGAGATCTGGTTGCTCTCGGCGGCCTTGGAGAAGCTGCCGGTGTCCACCAGATCACAGAAGGTCTTCATGACGGCCGTGTTCATCTCCGCTCCGGGCGGGGGCGCAGCCGGTCTATAAGGGTGTTTGCCTGCGTATATTAGGCATTCTAATTTGCCGAACCGGGTCCAGCAGATTCTAATTATAGTAGACTGAAAGAACGCCGTGTCGAGTGTCCGACCGCCGGTGCCGAGGCCCTAGTGTACAGCGCCGGGAGAGCGTTCCGGAAGGGAATAAGGCAGCGACCACGGGTCCGGCGGGGCGGGGATCCGCCCCAGACAAGGAGAACCCTCATGGCCAGTTCGTTCGTGGAAGACATCATGGCGGCGGTGACCTCGCGCAACCCCGGGGAGACCGAATTCCACCAGGCGGTCCAGGAAGTGGTGGAGTCCATCGAGCCGGTGATCGAGAAGCACCCCGAGCTCGCCAGGGCCCGGATCGTCGATCGCGTCGTCGAGCCGGAACGCCAGATCCTGTTCCGCGTGCCGTGGCTGGACGACAGCGGCGCGATCCAGGTCAACCGGGGCTTCCGCGTGGAGTTCAACAGCGCCATCGGGCCGTACAAGGGCGGCTTGCGGTTCCACCCGTCGGTCTACCTGGGCATCATCAAGTTCCTGGGCTTCGAGCAGGTCTTCAAGAACGCCCTGACCACCACCCCCATCGGCGGCGGCAAGGGCGGCAGCGACTTCGACCCCAAGGGCAAGAGCGACAACGAGGTCATGCGCTTCTGCCAGAGCTTCATGAGCGAGCTGTTCCGCCACGTCGGGCCGGACACCGACGTGCCCGCCGGCGACATCGGCGTGGGGGGGCGAGAGATCGGATTCCTCTTCGGGCAGTACAAGAAGCTCACCAATACCTTCACCGGCGTGCTGACCGGCAAGGGCCTGGAATGGGGCGGCTCGCTGGTCCGCACGGAGGCGACCGGCTACGGCCTGACGTACCTCGTGACGCGCATGCTGGAGGACCGCGGCACGGGCTGGGAGGGCAAGAAGGTGGTCATCTCCGGCTCGGGCAACGTGGCCATCTACGCCACCGAGAAGGTCCAGCAGCTCGGCGGGAAGGTCCTCGCCCTGTCCGACAGCAGCGGCTACGTCGTGGACGAGGAGGGCATCAAGCTCGACACGGTCAAGCGGATCAAGGAAATCGAGCGCGGGCGCATCCGCGAGTACGCCGACGAGCACGCCGGCGCGGCGTTCCACGACAACTGGCAGGGCATCTGGACGGTTCCCTGCGACGTGGCGCTGCCGTCGGCGACGCAGAACGAGATCGACCAGGCCGCCGCCGAGACGCTCGTGAAGAACGGCTGCGTTGCCGTCGGCGAGGGCGCGAACATGCCGTCGACCCCAGAGGCCGTCGAGGTCTTCCACGACGCGGGCGTCTCCTTTGCCCCCGCCAAGGCCGCCAACGCCGGCGGCGTGGCCACCAGCGCCCTGGAGATGTCCCAGAACTCCATGCGCCTGAACTGGACCTTCGAGGAGGTCGACGCCCGCCTGAAGCAGATCATGAACGCCATCTACGACCAGTGCGTCGAGGCGGCGGAAGCCTACGGCGCCAAGGGCAACCTGGTCGTCGGCGCGAACGTGGCCGGCTTCCTGAGGGTCGCCCGTGCCATGATGGCCCAGGGGGTCGTGTAGGACCGCAGTCCACGACCGGCCCGCGGGCGTGCGAGACCCGGCTGCGCGCATCTCGCGCGGATGGCGGGCCGGTTGCCGCGTTCTGCGGCCCGTCAATCGACTTGACTGGCGCCGGCAAGCCATCTCTTGCGACCTCGTGCCGCGCGGGGGAAACGACAGCCGAACGACTTGCGTAAACCACTTCCATCGGCTAGATTGCGTGATAGGGTCCGGGAGGCGTGCTTGGCGCAGCCCCTCTCGATGCGCTCTCGTCGCGGGGCGGTGGTATTCGTGCGCCGCCTGAGACGGAACGCTGAAGTCTGGCTGCGGATGTTCGGTTCGCGCGTCCCTGCCGACGGCCCGCCGTCGGGGGATTCGCCGAGACGAGGCATGCAAAGGGCGCTTGGGTCTCCGATGGGACCATCGAGATCAAGGAATCCATCCGCATGAAGCTCAGTTTGCGAACGAGGCTGATCGGCGGCTTCCTCCTCGTGATCGTCACAAGCAGCGCCATCACGACGATCGTGGGCATCCACATGATGGGCAAGGGCGTCGTCAACCAGATGCACATCCAGAACGAGGTGCGGCACGACCTCGCCTCGGCGAGGGAGATCTACGAGGAGGAGTTGGCGAACATCCGCAACGCGGTGCGTTACACGGCCGTTCGCTTCTTCGTGAAGGAGGCCCTGGCCTCGGGAAACGCCACGGCGACGGCGGAGGAGCTTCGCCTCGTCCGCCAGCGCGAGGGCCTCGACGTCCTGACGTTGACGGACGCCAACGGCACGGTGCTGCTGCGGGCCCGGGATCCGGCCGCGGCGGCGGGCGGCCCGGCGGCCAGCCCCATCGTGCGGCGGGCGCTGGCCGCCAAGACGGTGATCGCCTCGACAGAGATCGTTCCGCAAGGGGAGCTGGCCAAGGAGGGGGAGGACCTGGCCGCCCGCGCCCACACCGCGCTGATCCGCACGCCCAAGGCCAAGCCCAGCGACAGGAAGTTCGAGGTCTCAGGCCTGGTGCTGCTGGCCGCGGCGCCGGTGGTGGGCGAGGACGGGGAGCTTCTCGGCGGGCTCTACGGCGGCACGCTGCTGAACGGCCGGACCCGCATCGTGGACAAGATCAAGGCCACCGTCTACGAAGGCGAGCGGTACGCCGGCAGAGACATCGGGGCCGCGACCATCTTCCAGGGCGACGTGCGGATCTCGACGAACGTCGAGATGCCCGACGGAGAACGGGCGGTCGGGACGCGCGTTTCGGCCGAGGTCTACGAGCGCGTGCTCACGCAGGCCGAGCCGTGGCTCGAACGGGCGTTCGTGGTCAACGACTGGTACATCACGGCGTACGAGTCCATCCGCAACGCCTCCGGCGAGGTGATCGGCATCCTGGGCGTCGGGATGTACGAGGGGAAGTTTGCGCAGATGCGGCGCAGCGCCCTGCTGGCCTTCGCGGGGGTCTCGCTGGGGGCGATCACCTTGTCCATCGCCATCTGCTACCTCCTCGCCCGCAAGCTCACCAGGCCGGTCCACGACCTGGTCCTGGCGGCGCGTCGCCTGGCCGAGGGGGACCTGCACCAGCGCGTCGAGCCCGATCCGGCGACCGAGGAGATCGGCGCCTTCGGCAAGGCGTTCAACGTCATGGCCACGTCCATCGAGGAACGGGACCAGCAGTTGCAGCAGCGCGCCGAGGAGCAGATCCTCAAGTCGGAGAAGCTGGCGATGATCGGGCGCCTCGCCGCCGGCGTGGCGCACGAGATCAACAACCCCCTCGGCAGCATCCTGCTGTTCAGCCGCCTGCTGCTGCGAAAGGCCCCCACCGAGGGCGTCCAACGCGAGAACCTCGAACGCATCGCCAAGGAGGCCGACCGCTGCAAGAGCATCGTCCAGGGGCTGCTGGAGTTCGCCCGGCAGCGGGAGCCCAAGACCGAGAACGTCAGCCTCAACGAGGTGGCCCGTAAGCCGATCTCACTCCTTGAGAACCAGGCCGTCTTCCACAACATCGAGATCGTCGAGGACTTCCAGGAAGACCTGCCGCTCGTCCCGGCCGACGCCTCGCAGCTCCAGCAGGTCTTCCTGAACGTGCTCGTCAACGCCGCGGAGGCCATCGAGGGCAAGGGAACCGTCACGATCACGACCCGCGCGGTGCCCGGCGCCGATCGCGCGGAGATCCGCTTCACCGACACCGGCTGCGGCATCCCGCAGGAGAACCTCCAGCGTCTCTTCGAGCCGTTCTTCACGACGAAGGACGTCGGCAACGGCACGGGCCTGGGGCTGTCCATCAGCTACGGCGTCCTCCAGCGGCACGGGGGCAACATCGAGGTTCACAGCCGCGTCAACGAGGGCAGCACGTTCATCGTGTCGCTGCCGACGACGTCCGCGGCGGCCGCCGTGCACGCCGGGAGCAAAGGCACCTGATGCCCGCCACCGCGAACATCCTGGTCGTCGACGACGAGGAGTCCATGCGGGTCGGCTGCGTGCAGACCTTGGAGGAAGAAGGCCATCGCGCCCAGTCCGTCGAGAACGGCCAGCGGGCGTTGGCCTTGATGGACGAAGAGTCCTTCGACGTCGTCGTGCTGGACCTCAAGATGCCGGGCATCCCCGGCATGGAGGTGCTGCGGAAGGTCAAGGCGAGGGACCCCGCCTCGATCGTGGTGGTGATCACCGGCCACGCCACCATCGACGTCGCCGTCGAGGCCATGCGCGAGGGAGCGTACGACTTCCTCACCAAGCCGTTCACGCCCGAGGCCCTGGCCGCCGTCGTGCGTCGCGCGACGGAAAGCCGGCGGCGCATGCTCGAACACGCGTGCATGGACCTGGCCCTGGACGAGAAGGCCGGGCCGGACACCGTCATCGGGCGATCGCCCGCCATCCGAAAGGTCGCCGAGCTCGTCCAACAGGTCGCCCCGACGGACTCCACGGTCCTGCTCCACGGCGAGACGGGCGTGGGCAAGGAACTGGTCGCCCGGACGATCCATCACCTCAGCCGGCGGCGGGACCAGCGCTTCGTTGTGGTCGACTGCGGCACGCTCGTCGAGAGCCTCTTCGAGAGCGAGATTTTCGGCCATGCCAAGGGCTCCTTCACCGGCGCGATCGAGACCACGAAGGGCAAGTTCGAGCTGGCCAACGGCGGGACGATCTTCCTCGACGAGATCGCCAACATCAGCATCCACATGCAGGCCCGCCTGCTGCGCGTGATCCAGGAACGGGAGATCTCCAGGGTGGGCAGCCTCGAGCGCGTCCGCGTCGACGTGCGGATCGTCTCCGCGACCAACAAGGACCTGCCCCGGGAGATCCACGAGGGCCGCTTCCGCCCCGACCTGTTCTATCGCCTCAACGTCGTGCCCATCCACCTGCCGCCCCTGCGGGAGCGCCGCGAGGACATCCCGGTGCTTGTGGACTACTTCCTGGCCAAATCGAGCCTGCACCGCGACGAACCCGCCCCGCGAGTCTCCGAAGAGGCCATGCAGTTCCTCCGCCGGCACGACTGGCCCGGCAACGTCCGCGAACTGAAGAACGCCATCGAGTGCGCGACGGTCACCTGCAAGGACAAGGTCATTGCGCCGGACGACCTGCCGATATCCACCGCGGCCCTTCGCGCCAAAGACGTGCCGCCGGAAGACGGCGCCTTGGCCCAGTCGGAGAAGCGGGAAATCCTCCAAGCGCTCGAGCGCTTCCACGGCCACAAGTCCAACGCCGCCGAGTACCTCGGCATCAACCGGAAGACCCTCCGCGAGAAGATCCGCAAGTACGGCATCGAGGCCTGAACGCCGCGCGCCACTGCCCCTCCGGGGGCCTGCATGCCCGTCCGCACGGTACTTTCCTGCCCATCCGATTCCCTCGCGCGGCACAATCCGTACCAATGGCCCCCATCTCGTCCCGCATGGACTCGGGGCCTGACCCGCTGCGATCATATCCGTAAGTTCCATTCCGTGCGTCCATTGCGCGCCACCAAGTTCCCGCACCCGATCCCTGGCACGATTCGTGCATGGTCCTGTCGCGTCGGTTGGTTCCGCAGTGCACGGCCAGGACGGGGCCCCAGGCGGCCCGGCAAGGCAAAAGGAGCACGGTCATGTTCCTCGATGAGGTGGCAACGGCAGGCGCGACGGCCCGGCGCGACACGATGACGGACGTGCTCGTCATCGACGATGAACGATCGATGTGCGACGGCTGCCGACAGACTCTGGAAGCAGAGGGGCTCCGCGCCGTGACGGCCCCCGATGGGCCGCGCGGAGTGGAACTGGTCGAGCGAACCCATCCACGCGTGATCGTCGTGGACCTCAAGATGCCCGGCATGAGCGGCATGGAGGTGCTCGCGAAGGTCAGCGAGATCGACCCCACGATCGTGTCGATCGTGATCACCGGCTACGCCTCGATCGACTCTGCCGTGGAATCCATGAAGATCGGCGCTTTCGACTTCCTGACCAAGCCGTTCGAGCCCGAACAGCTCATCGACTCGGTCAAGCGCGGCATGGAGCTGAGCGAGACCCGGCAGAAGGCACGCCCGCCGGCGCGCGCTGCCCCGCCGGAGGCGGCGGCCCTCGATGCGCCGCAGGTCGCCCTGCGCGGGTTGGAGGTCCTCGGGCAGTACTACTCGCTGGGGCTCAAGCGGCGGGACTTCCTCGACGAGCTGAAGAACCTGGAGGCGGAATCGAGGTTCCACGCCGAAACGCTCGGGCGGATTCGCGAGAAGGAGAAGGTCGTCCTCCAGGTCGTCGAGGACCTCCGGGTCGTCGACGAGATCGTCACCAGGCACGAGTACAGGAAGAGCGCCCTGCTCCAGATCCTGCTGGACGTGCAGTCGGAGCTGAACTGGCTGCCCCGGCACGCCCTGAAGTGGGTCTCCCGGCGGCTGAAGGTCTCGCTGGCGTCGATCTACACGATCGCCAGCTTCTACGAGGCCCTGAGCCTCGAGCCCCGCGGCGAGCACCTCGTCGAGATCTGTACCGGAACCGCCTGCCACGTCCGCGGGGCGCCGAGGCTCCAGGCGACCGCCAGCGCTCTGCTCGGCATCGAGCCCGGCCAGACCGACCCCGACCAGGTGTTCACGCTCAAGACCGTTCACTGCATGGGGTGCTGTGCGCTGGCGCCGGTGGTCAAGATCGACGACCGCTACTACAGCAACCCGTCCCTGAGAGAGCTCCGGAAGGTCTTCGACTCCTACCGACAGAAGAAGGAGCAGCCATGCCTACGCTGAACTCCCCCGCCGATCTGGAGGAACTCCGGCAACGGATCCTCTCCGCGCGCGATCCCGACCGAAGGTGCGTGACGATCTGCTCCGGGACGGGCTGCCTTGCCGCCCGCTCGCAGGACGTCGTGGCGGCCTTCGAGCGCGAGATCGAAGCCCAGGGCCTCCAGGACACCGTCGACCTGCTCCGCACCGGCTGCTACGGGTTCTGCGAGCGCGGACCGATCGTGGTCCTCTCGCCGGACGGGACGTGCTGCCTCGGGACGCGCGAGAAGGACGTCCCGGAGATCGTCGCGGAGATGCTGCTGAAGGGCGGGCTCGTGACGCGCCTGCTGTACGAGGACCCCCAGACGCACGAGCGGATCGCCAGGTTCGAGGACATCCCCTTCTACAAGCATCAGAAGCGCCTGCTGCTGGCCGCCAACACGATGGTCGATCCCAAGAAGATCGATGACTACGTCGCCATCGGCGGCTACTCCGCCTTGGCGAAGGCCCTCGTCGAAATGAGTCCCGAGGAGGTGCTGGAGCAGGTGAAGCTCTCCGGCCTGCGCGGGCGCGGCGGCGGGGGCTTCCCCACCGCCAGGAAGTGGCGGACCACGCGGGACGCACCCGATGAGACCAAGTACGTCGTCGTCAACGCCGACGAGGGCGACCCGGGCGCCTACATGGACCGCAGCGTGCTGGAAGGAAACCCCCACAGTATCCTGGAGGGGCTGATCCTCGGCGCGTTCGCCATCGGCGCCCACGAAGGCTACGTGTACGTGCGCCAGGAATACCCCCTGGCCGTCGAGAACATCCAGCTAGCCATCGCGCAGGCGGAGGAATACGCCCTGCTCGGCAAGAACATCCTCGGCTCAGGGTTCGACTTCACCGTCAAGGTCCACCGCGGAGCCGGCGCATTTGTGTCCGGTGAATCGAGCGCCTTGATGGCCTCGATCGAAGGACGGGTCGGCGAGCCGAGGCCGAAGTACATCCACACCGCCGTCAAGGGGCTGTGGGACAAGCCCACCTGCCTCAACAACGTGGAGACGTGGGCGAACGTGCCGTTGATCGTCAACAAGGGGGCCGAGTGGTTCAGAGGCATCGGCACCGAGAACAGCAAGGGCACGAAGATCTTCTCGCTGGTGGGCAAGGTCAACAACACCGGCCTGGTCGAGGTGGCGATGGGCATGACGCTTCGCCAGATCGTCTACGACATCGGCGGCGGCATTCCCGGCGGGAAGAAGCTCAAGGCCGTCCAGACCGGCGGGCCCTCCGGCGGCGTCATCCCCGAGCGTCTGCTCGATCTGCCGGTGGACTTCGACGCGCTCTGGGAGGCCGGCTCCATGATGGGCTCCGGCGGGCTCATCGTCATGGACGAGGACACCTGCATGGTGGACACGGCCCGGTACTACATCGACTTCCTCGCCCACGAGTCGTGCGGCAAGTGTGTGCCCTGCCGCGAGGGGCTGCGGCAGATGCTCGCCATCCTCGACCGCATCACGCTCGGCGAGGGGCGCGAGGGAGACGTCGAACTGCTCGAAGAGCTCTCGGAGTTCCTCCAGGTCGCCGCCTTGTGCGCCCTGGGCCAGACCGCCCCCAATCCCGTGATGAGCACCATCCGGCACTTCCGCGACGAGTACGACGCGCACATCCGCGACAAGCGGTGCCCCGCCAACGTGTGCAAGGGCCTCATCGCCTACCGGATCGACCCCGACGTCTGCATCGGGTGCGGCACCTGCGCCAAGAACTGCCCCACACACGCCATCGACCAAGCCGAGGGCCAGGACTACTACGTCATCGACCAGGACAAGTGCATCAAGTGTGGCAACTGCATGGACGTCTGCCCGCCGAAGGCCCAGGCCGTTGTCAAGGGCCCGGCCGGCGCCGTGCTGAAGGGGGCGTAGAGAGCCCGGGTCCCTCAGATGATGGAGAGATGACATGAACATGGTGCAACTGGAGATCGACGGCCAACGCGTGCAGGCCGAGGAAGGCACGACCTTGCTCGAAGCCGCCTCCGCCATCGGCGTCGAGATCCCCACCCTCTGTCACCACGACGACCTCAAGCCCTATGGCGCCTGCCGCCTGTGCATGGTGGAGATCGACAAGGGCACGCGCACGAAGCTGGTGGCCTCCTGCGTCTATCCCGTGGAGGACGGGCTCGTCGTCCGGACCAACACCGAGAAGGTGCAGAAGGTCCGGCGGATGATCGTCGAGCTGCTCTGGCCGTCGCTGTCGGGCCTGGCGAAGGAGTACGGCGTGACCCAATCGAGGTTCGCGCCGCGCGACACGGAGTGCAACCTGTGCGGCCTGTGCGTGCGGTACTGCGCGGAGGTCAAGAAGCTCGACGTGGCGTACTTCCGGGGGCGCGGCATCGACCGGGAGGTGGCCATCGTCCCCGAGCTGGCCAAGGAATGCGCGTTCTGCAAGGAATGCTTCGACTTCTGCACCGGCGGGAGAATCGTCAACCAGAGCGACCTTGCCTTCACGTGAACCAGGCGCTATAGTGGTGTCGTGAAATGCTGTCCGGTTGGACGGATCGGGTTCCGCGGCGGAGGTGATGCGCGGAACCCGCTTTTTCCCTCGGGACAGCCGCTGTGCCCGACCGGCCGGAAGGGAAACCATGTTTGACGTCGTCCGCAACGAGATGATCGCCCCGGACACCCACCGGCTGGTGGTCCGCGCCCCGCGCGTGGCCGCCGCCCGCAAGCCCGGGCAGTTCGTCATTGTCCGCCACGAGGAAGGCGACGAGCGGATCCCCCTGACCATCGCCGACGCCGACGCCGACGCGGGCACCATCACGCTGATCATCCAGGCCATCGGCCAGGGCACACGCGACATCGTCGCGACCCCTGCCGGCGGCGCCATCCGCGACATCGCCGGCCCGCTCGGCAAGCCCACCGAGATCGCCCGCTGGGGCAAGGTCGTCTGCGTCGGCGGCGGCGTGGGGACCGCCGTCCTGTTCCCCCTGGCCAAGGCCCTCGCCGAGGCGGGAAACCACGTGACCACGATCATCGGCGGCCGGGGTGAGCCGCAGGTGATCCTGCGCGACGAGCTCGCCGCCTTCAGCAGCGAACTGCTCTTCACGACGGAGGACGGATCGCTGGGCATCAAGGGCTTCGTCACCGCCGCCCTGGCCGAGATCCTCGCGGACGAGGCACGCCGGCCGAATGCCGTCTACGCCGTCGGGCCGGTCCCGATGATGGCCGCCGTCTGCGAGCAGACGCGCCCGTACGGCGTCAAGACCATCGTCAGCCTCAACCCCATCATGGTCGACGGCACGGGCATGTGCGGCGGCTGCCGCGTCACCGTCGGCGGCGAGATCAAGTTCGCCTGCGTCGACGGCCCGGAGTTCGACGGGCACCTCGTGGACTTCCGAGAACTCGCCAGCCGACAACGGACCTACGAAGAGGCCGAGTGCCGGCTCGAGGAACGCCTGCGCCAGAGGAAAGGCGGTTCGCAGGAATGAGCGGCAAGGAACTCACCGCCAAGGAACGCCTGGCCATCGCCCGGGCGGAGATGCCCGAGCAGGATCCCCAGGCTCGGGCCACGAACTTCTCCGAGGTGAACCTGGGGCTCGCCGAGGCCGCCGCCATCGCCGAGGCCAGCCGCTGTCTCCAGTGCAAGAAGCGCCCGTGCGTGCCCGGCTGCCCGGTCGCGCTGCGCATCCCGGAATTCCTGGGGAAGATCGCCGCCGGGGACTTCGCTGGCGCCGCGGAGATCCTGACGGTGGACAACGCCCTTCCCGCCACCACCGGGCGCGTCTGTCCCCAGGAGACCCAGTGCGAGGCCGAGTGCGTCCGCGGCAAGAAAGGCCAACCCGTCGCCATCGGCTGGCTGGAGCGGTTCGTCGCCGACTGGGCGGCGGAGAACGCCCCCCCGCCGGAGCCGCCGGCCGAGCGAACCGGCTTCGCCATCGCGATCGTGGGCTCAGGCCCGGGTGGCCTGACCGCCGCCGGCGAGCTGGCTCGCCGGGGCCACGACGTGACGGTCTTCGAGGCCCTTCACGCACCCGGCGGGGTCCTGCGGTACGGCATTCCCGAGTTCCGGCTGCCGAAGCGGATCGTCGATCACGAGGTGGCGAACCTCGAAGCGCTGGGCGTGACCGTCGAGTGCAACGTGGTCGTCGGGAAGACGATCACCGTCCGGCAGATCATGGACGAGTTCGACGCCTGCTTCATCGCCAACGGCGCCGGGCTGCCCATGTTCCTCAATATGCCCGGGGAGAACCTCAAGGGCGTCTACTCCGCCAACGAGTATCTGACGCGCGTGAACCTCATGGGGGCCTGGAAGCCCGACAGCCCCACGCCCGTCGCGCGCGGGCCCATCTCCGTCGTCTTCGGCGGGGGCAACACCGCCATGGACGCCGTCCGCACCACCAAGCGCCTCGGCTCGCAGCGCGCTACCTTGGTCTACCGCCGCAGCCGCGCCGAGATGCCTGCCCGGGCCGAGGAGGTCCACCACGCCGAGGAAGAGGGCATCGAGTTCCACTTCCTCGTGGCGCCGACGGAGATCCTCGGCGACGGAGACGGCTGGGTCCGCGGCGTGAAGCTCCGGCGCATGGAGCTGGGCGAGCCCGATGCGTCGGGCCGCCGCCGCCCGATCCCGATCGAGGGCAGCGAGTTCGAGTTGCCGGCCGACATCGCCGTCCTGGCCATCGGCACGCGGGCCAACCCCTTGCTGACGGCCACCTGTCCCGAGTTGAAGCTCAACAAGTGGGGGAACATCGAGGTGGACGAGGACCAGATGACCAGCATCCCGGGCGTCTTCGCCGGGGGCGACATCGTCCGCGGCGGCGCGACGGTCATTCTCGCCATGGGCGACGGCAAGCGGGCCGGCGCCAAGATCGACGCGTACCTGAAGGCCAAGCGGTAACTGCCGCGGAGCCGTGCCGCCTTGCGCCACGGCGCGGGGACAACCGGGCTTCGCCCGGCGGCGTGGCGGGCAGGGCTTGCCCAGCGAAGAGCGGCCGGGCCTTGCCGGGCTGCCTTTTCCCACAAACTTGTCGCGAGGACGGCCTCTGGCTACAATGCCGTGACCGAACAGCGCGGTGGCTCTTTCTGGAAGGGGTCTGACGATGCCCGCCGGTACGACCAGGCATGCTCGCGAGCTCGATTGCCTCTATAAGATCAACCAGCTTCTGGCCTTAGGCCTGAACCAGCGCTCGACATTGGCGGAGATTCTGGACCTGCTCGACAGCGACTTGGGGATGAAGTGCGGCACGATCATGCTGGTCTCCCCGGATCGCAGCGAACTGGTTGTCGAGGCAGCCCAGGACCTGCCCCTGCGGCAGCAGCGATCGGTCCGCTACCGCGTCGGGGAAGGCATCTCCGGGCGCGTCGTGCAGACCGGCGAGCCCGCGACCGTCCCCAGGGTCTCGCAGGAGCCGGAGTTCCTCGACCGCCTCCGCCGCCGCAAGGGCCGCCGGGAAGAGATCAGCTTCATCTGCGTGCCCATCTCCATCGGCAAGGAGGTCGTGGGCGTCCTGTCGGCCGACCGGGTCTACGACGAATCCGCCCCGCTCGAGGAAGACGTGCGCCTGCTGAGCATCGCGGCAAGCATGATCGCCAGCGACATTCGCGCCCGCCGCGAGGCCGCCGCCCAGCGCGAGGCGCTGGAGGAAGAGAACCTCGCCCTGCGCAGCCAGCTCGAGGACGCCTACCGCCCGGAGAACATCATCGGCAACTCCGGCGCGATGCGAGCCGTCTACGGCGCGATCCAGCAGGTCGCCGGCAGCGACACGACGGTGCTCATCCGCGGCGAGAGCGGCACGGGCAAGGAGCTGGTGGCCCACGCGATCCACTACTCCAGCCCGCGGTCTCGCGGGAAGTTCGTGAAGGTCAACTGCGCCGCCCTCAGTGAGAGCCTGCTGGAGAGCGAGCTCTTCGGCCACGAAAAGGGCGCGTTCACGGGCGCGATCGCCACCCGCGCCGGCCGTGTCGAGGAGGCCGACGGCGGGACCCTCTTCCTCGACGAGATCGGCGACTTCTCCCTCGCCACGCAGGCCAAACTGCTCCGGTTCCTCCAGGAGAGGGAATTCGAGCGCGTCGGCAGCAACAAGACCCGGAAGGCCAACGTCCGCATCCTGGCCGCCACCAACCGCGACCTCGAAGACGCCGTCGAGAGTGGCGCCTTCCGCCGGGACCTCTACTACCGCATCAACGTCTTTCCGATCTTCCTGCCGCCGCTGCGCGACCGCAGGGACGACATCCTCCTGCTGGCCGACCATTTCGTCGAGCTCTACGCCGCGAAGCTCGGCAAGGGCGTCCGCCGCATCACCACGCCGGCGATCAACATGATGGTAGCCTACCACTGGCCGGGCAACGTGCGGGAGCTGGAGAACTGCATCGAGCGAGCCGCCCTGCTGAGCACCGACGGCGTGATTCACGGCCACCACCTCCCGCCGACGCTCCAGACCTCCGACGCGTCCGACACGATCGGCGAGGGCACGCTCCAGGACCGGGTGGACCTCTTCGAACGGGACCTCATCGTCGACGCCCTCAAGCGCACCAACGGCAACATCACCGCCGCCGCGCGCGAGTTGGGCTCCACCGCCCGCATCATCGGCTACAAGGTCCGCAGCCTCGGCATCGACTGGAGGCGCTACCGGCGAAAGGCGTAGAGCCACCGTGTGCAGGGCCTCGCAGCAGGGCCGTGGCTCAGCGGCACGAAGCGGGCTACCAGGTCCCGGCTGCTGCCTGCCGGTCCCCCTTCAGCCAGCGGCGGATGCCGGCGGCGGCCTGTCGGCCGGCGTGGATCGCGCGGACGACCAGCGAGGCCCCGTCGGCGGTGTCCCCGGCGGCGAAGACGCCCTCCCGGCTGGTCATGTGGCTGGCGTCGATCCCGACGTTGCCGCGCCGGTCCAGCTCCAGGCCCATCGCCTCGACGAGCCCTTTGTGCACCACGTGCATGAACCGCTCGAATCCGTCATCTAATACGAGGGATAACCCCGCCTTATGAATGCGCCGGCGGCGAAACAAAGAAGGCTCGCGCGCGACGACGAGGTCGGCGGCCAGGCCGGACGGCCCAGCCTGTTGGCCCCCGTTCTGTTGGCCCAAACCACCGCGGCGTCTTGTTCGTAGTACAGGCAAGCTATGATGGAGTAGTAGTGGACGCACTGGGCAAACGGGTTCGGCCGGCGGCCCGGCCGCCAGGCCCTGGATACGTTGGAGATTCATCATGAGACGCTTGTGGAGAGTAGCACCCATTCTGATTGCCTTGGTCTTCGTGTCGTTCGTCGTGGCCTACGGCCCGAAGCTGGCCGGGCGAGCCGCGTACGCCGTGGCGGCCGGGGAGAACCGGGCCGCGCGGGAGCAGCTCGCCGAGTTGAGCAAGCAGGACCATATGTCGGCCCTGTTCCGGGGTGTCGCCAAGGCGGTCAAGCCCGCCGTCGTCGTGGTGCACGTCAAGCAGAAGGTGGAAGTCGGCCCACGGCCCGACGTCGAGGAGTTCTTCCGCCGCTTCTTCAGGGACAACGGCCGGGGCTCGCCCTTTGGGACCACCCCGCGCCAACCCGCCCCTAAGCGCGAGTACTACGCCCGGGGGCTCGGCAGCGGCGTCATCGTCGACGCGGAGAAGGGCTACGTCCTGACCAACTGGCACGTCGTCCGCGGCGCCGACGAGGTCGAGGTCCACCTTTCCGACGGCCGGCGCCTCAAGGTCGACTGGGTCCGCACCGACCCGCCCACGGACCTGGCCATCGTCAAGATCAAGCCGGGCGGCCTCATCGAGGCCCCCCTGGGAGACAGCGACCGGATGGAGGTCGGCGACTGGGTCCTCGCGATCGGCGCCCCCGAGCGCCTGCCGCAGACCGTGACGGCCGGCATCATCTCCGCCAAGGGCCGCACCACGCAGCGCGTCGGTTCCTACCAGGACTTCCTCCAGACCGACGCCGCGATCAACCACGGCAACTCGGGCGGGCCGCTGGTCAACATGCGCGGTGAGGTCATCGGCATCAACACGGCCATCGTCTCCCGGACGGGCGTCAACGAGGGCATCGGCCTGAGCATCCCGTCCAACATGGCCAAGGAGATCATGTCGCAGCTCATCGACAAGGGCAAGGTCGTCCGCGGCTACCTCGGCGTGCGGATCCAGGACGTCGACGAGGGGCTGGCCAAGAGCTTCAAGCTGCCGAGCATGGCCGGCGCCCTCGTCGCCCAGGTGGCGGAGGCAGGCCCCGCCGAGAAGGCCGGCATCCAGCCCGGCGACTTCATCACCCGGATCAACGGCAAGGTCGTCCGGAACGTCAACGGCCTGCGCAACGTCGTCGCCGCGCTGGACCCGGACAAGACCTACCCGGTCGAGATCTACCGCGACGGGAAGAAGAAGACCCTTCGGGTGAAGATCGTCTCGCAGCCGAACGACATGGCCGAGGCCTTCGGGCCGGACCAGCCCGACGCCGCCGACGCCTCGGAGTACGGCATCAAGGTCGCCTCGATGACGCAGGAGCTGGCCGAGAAGTACGGCTACAAGGAGCCCGTCAAGGGCGTCGTGATCGTGGAGGTCGAGGCAGGCTCCGACGCCGCCGAGCAGGGACTCGCCGAGGGCATGGTCATCCTCCAGGTGCAGGGCAGGAAGGTGACGACGCCCGCGGAGTTCCGCCGCATCCTGGCCGGCAAGGAGGCCAAGAGCGGCGCCCGAATGCTGATCACGGACGCCTCCCGCGCGAAGCGATTCGTGTTCATCTCGCCGGAGAAGGCGAACAGGTAGCGTCTTTGGTCGTAGCAAAGACGTTCTTCGCGCAACTGTTTCTGCTGCTCACGCTGCCAGTTGACGGATAAGCTCGGGCATGGTCTTGTCGTGAAGGTAGATCGAAGCAGTCATCAGCGTCAGGCCGCGGCTGGTGAGACGATATCTTCGGGAACGCGGGATCTTGGCCACCAGGCCGTGGGCGCGGAGCAACTGGATGCGCCGCGTGATCCGCGCGCTCTGTCGGCGCCGTTCCGCCGGATCGCTGCTGCGGCCGGGCAAGAGGTGTTTGGCGATGTCCCGGTTGCGGAACCCGTGGACGGCGTGTTCCCCGCGAAGCACGGCCCGGAACAGTTCCCGGTCATCCTTTCGCAGCGGATGCAGTCCCCGGCGCTTCCGGCCGCCGTACGTCGCCGGCTCGCAGAGCTTGGTCAAGCTCCGGACCGCCTGGGTCGGATCGTCCACGGCGGCCAGCGCCTCGAGGTAGCGCCGGTTGGCCGCGGCGGCGACCTCGGCATATCGGTAGAAGCGCCCTACGCCTTTGGTCATCGGGTACCAGCCCATGACCTCCTGACCCTTCCGTCTGCCCATGCGGCGGACCTTGAACTCATACGGATGATTGATCACTGTCTCGATTCGCAGTACGAGGCCATGTTTGTCGTACATCTTTATCCAGTTGCTCTTCATCCGATGCTTGATCCGCGCGCCGGGCAGGCGCTTCTTGCAGTCGTTCAAGACCTCCCCCGCGAAGTTCCCGTGGAGCTTTCTTCCGAGGAAGGTCAAGACATCCTCGGCGCTGAAGCACAACGTGGCGTGCCGCAGCAGTTTTTCATACAGGCCCTTCAGCGAGGCGCGGTCCTTGAACAGCACGTCGGTGGCGTATTCGGCCTGGTCGACGACCCAGTAGTATTGCATGGAGGCCAGCAGATCCTCCAGCAACGGACAGACCCGCCGGGCGAAGGCGTGGAGGACCCTCGGCCAGTTCACGGCGGTGAATCGGTCGGCAAAGCGCTGGGCACGCGGCGGATCGGCAAGCCAGTGGAACGCGTTGTCCACACGCCGGTAGGCAAGCCCGTGGCGGTCCATCTTGCGGGCCAGCCAGTCGTGACCGTTGAGGCAGATCTGGATGTCCAGCGGCAACCAGGTCTGGATCCGCACGTGCATCAGCCCGAAGGCGCGATCGAGATAATAGAAGTACAGGCAGAGGCACTTGCGTCGGGCAGACCGCAAACGGGGACCGCCCTGGTGATAGGCGATCCGAAAACTGCGGCACCCTTCCACGGCCGCCAGGATGCAGATCAGTCCCTGCTCGACCGGGTCGGCTTGGAGAATCTTCCGGACCAGGTCCTCCTTGCGAATGCCTCCGCCGTTGAGATACCGATACGCCCGCCCGAGCCGCCGGGCAAGAGACTCGGCGTGCGCCTTGAGCTGCTTGGCCTGCTGAGGAGCAAACGACCTGAAGTCCTTGAGGAGAATCCCCTGCCTGGAGAGAAAGGCCATCATCCCCTCGGGAGAGCAAATGGGCAGATAGCCCTTGATGAGGACGCGGTCAAAGCAGGACAATGTTCCCGTAATCTTGGCGGCG
>CAZXOC010000034.1:0-26572 GCA_964642165.1 uncultured Planctomycetaceae bacterium
GGATGAGGTTGAAGGTCTGGAAGATGTACCCGATCTTCCGGCAGCGCAGCCAGGCCAGCTCGTAGATGCCCAGGCGGGCGATGTCCACCTCGTCGATGTAGACCTCGCCGCCGGTGGGCTTGTCCAGCCCGCCGATCATGTTGAAGAAGGTGCTCTTGCCCGAGCCGCTGGGGCCCATGATGCTGACGTACTCGCCGCCGTAGATGGTGATGCTGATGCCCTGGAGGGCGTGGACCTCCTCGTCGCCCATGCGGTAGACCTTCCGGACCTCCTGCGTTCGTACGATTTCGCGTGCGGGCATGGCCAGTCAGATCTCCACGCGCATGGCTTCCACGGGGTTCATTCGGGCAGCGACGTAGGTCGGGTAGGCCGCCGAGACGACTGTCAGCACGGTGCCCGCCACCACGGCGATCGGCGCCGCCCGCGCCCACGGGGCGGCGAGCCGGCTGACCGCCAGCAGCGAGAACTCCAGGCTCAGCCCCACCTGGGCGATGCCCAGCAGGTAGCCGATCAGCGTCCCGGCGAGGCTGCCGATCCCGCCGACGAGCAGGCTCTCCAGGAGGAACAGGCGGACGACGTAGCTGTCCAGCGAGCCGAGGCACTTCAGCGTGCCGATCTCGCCGGAGCGCTCGGTGACGCTCATCAGCATGGTGTTCGTGATGCCGGTGAGGCACAGGACGCTGGACAGGACGATGATCCAGACCCGCTGGTGGGACTGCTTGCGGAGGGAGGCCTCGTCGGCGGTGAAGGCCCCGACGCGCTCCAGCACGGCCCGCACGTGCACGTCCTCGCTGCGGACCAGGCCCGCGAGGATGCCGTGGTACGTCATGGAGCTCATGAGGAAGGCGACCATGATCGCCACGCAGACGAGCGTCAGGCTGAACCGCCCGCGACGGTTGCGCACGTTCGACCAGCACATCTGGAACGTCCGCCGCCACGGGAAGGTCACCTTCCGCGGGCTGTCGTCGTCGTCGAAGATGCGGCGCGTCTTGTCCGCCATCCTGTTCCTGTTGCTCGTCGTCGCCCTCGTCCTCGTCCTCGTCGTCCTCGTCCTCGTGCCGCTCGTCCTCGCGCGTCCAGCCGCCCGCGCCCCCGCTCGCGGCTTCGCGGCTAGAACGGCAGCGACCGGGTGCACTGTGCGATCATCGACAAGGCCACCGCGACCATGCCCGCCAGGCCCATCCCGCACGAAAAGCCCGCCGCCGCGACGGGCAGGTACCGCTTCCACTTCTTCTCGCCGAACTTTCGCCGGAAGTAGAACTTGCCCAGCAGCATGCCGAGCAGCAGGGGCAGCCCGGCGTGGGTGGGGATGCACACCCCGCCGATCATCCCGTAGAACACCCCGGCGGGGATGCCCACCGCCGCGAAGCCGCTGTAGAGCACCACGCCCACCACCATGGAGATGCCGATGGTCATCGGCTTGATTGCCTGGAGCAGCAGCGACTGGTCGTTGGCGTTGGCGGTGAAGATCAGGTACGCCTGGCGCGCCGCGACCGGCCACAGCCGCGCCGCCCACGGGAACTGGTCCGACGGGATCTGGTTCAGGTGCCAGAAGAGCCACCAGAACAGGAAGCTGCAGGCGAAGATGATGGGCAGCATGAGCAGCTCGGCCTTGATGATGGAGGTGAACTTCGTCCGGGTGAGCTCCAGCTCGCGGAAGCGCTGGGCGGTCCAGCCGAAGTTGAACAGCGGGATGGGCGCGAACCAGATGTCGAGCCCGCGGTAGCCGCTGGTGATGAAGACGGTCTCCTTGAGGAACGGCGTCTGGAGGGGCCGCCCCGTCATGCCGATCATCCGCGCCGAGATGTACGAGTGCAGCGGCGTCCAGAGGAAGCCGAAGACCAGGATGATCCAGATGGGGAAGTCCGGCACGAGCAGGTGGGAGATGAGCACGAAGCCGGTGGTCGCGACGACGAAGAGCCCCACCGCCACCCAGATGGGGAAGTCGCCGCGCTGGCGGGAGGCCTGGCGGGTGGGCACGCCGCCGGCGCGCTCGGCCTCGCCGGCGTCGCCGTCGCCGATCGCCGCCGCCCGCTCCCGGCGCCGGGTCCGCGCCTCCCGCGCCCGCCGGAGGAACATCCGCACCATGGCGACCATCCCGATCAGCGCCACCGACAGCGCCAGCCCCAGCGTGACGCTCAGCCAGAAGTCGTAGTTCAGGATCATCTGGTTGACCAGCAGGGCGTTGCCCGGGCGCCAGTGCCTGAAGGCCCCCAGGTGCTGGAGGATCGGGTTGCCGATCACGCTGGTCAGCAGGATCGTGACGCACGTGCCGAGGACCAGCTTGGTGGGCAGGATCATGCCGACGATCACCAGCATGAGGTCGAAGCTCACGGAGACCAGGCTGGCCGGCAGGATGTGCTCGACGTCGGCGGTGAAGTCCACGAAGGGGATGGGCAGGAGCATGACGGGCTTGGCCATGAACAGCCCGGTGAAGACGGGCAGCAGGACGTAGAGCCCGCCGAAGACGATGCCCAGCGACGCGCCGATGCTGAAGACGTTCCACCGCCAGGAGCGCCGGCGGCGCGACTCGCCGGTCTCCTCGCGCTCGGTGCTTTCGGCCAGCGCGGTGGCGCCCTGCGCGGCGATCGGCGCCAGCGGGAACGGCAGGCGCTCGATGTCGCTCGTCGCCCGGAACGTCAGGTACCCCAGCCCCATCCAGGCCATCCGCCCCAGCACGTAGCCCATCGCGATCAGGAGGATCGGCGAGAGGAACCCTTTCGTCCGGCTCCACCACCAGTCCTCGTGGGCGAGGTCGCGGTTCTGCAGGCCCGGCGAGTCGCTCGGGGGCACGACCCAGTCGGGGATGTCCTGCGCGATGGTCGTCGTCTGCGGCGACTGCTTGAGGTACTGGTGCCAGATGGTCCGCGCGAACGGCCCGCCCGACAGCGCCACGTGGAGCATCGTGATCGCCGCGATCGACGAGGCCACGTAGAACAGGATGAAGACCTCCTGGCGCTTCAGGTTCGCGAAGCTCCGCCGCGCCAGCTCGGCGAACAGGATGATGGTGACCCACTCGGCGGCCGGACCCAGCGTCTTGCCCGCCACCAGCCCCATGTAGATCGAGCCGGGCATCATGACGACGGCCACGAACAGCGCGCCCAGGACCGTTCGGCGGCTGAAGCCGTCCTGGAACGGCTCGTTGAGCAGCTCGTCGGCCGCCTCCGGGCCGGGGTCGTACGTGCGGGGCTCCTTGTCCTTCTCGTCGCTCATTCGTCTCCGCCGGTGGCCGCCGCGGGGCGGCCTTCCATGGTCGGTTCTTCGCCCGACGCTGCCGGCACGCCGAAGAGCTTCTCGCCGCGCCGGACGTAGTCGGCGATGGCCTCGGGCGAGAGGATCCGCCACATCAGCAGTTGCTTTCGGACGGCCAGCAGGAACCGCGGCGTCAGGCGGCGCCAGTTCTGCTGGTCGCCGCTGAAGCGGACGGCCGTCAGGTGATACTGGTACACGCCGCGGTCGGCGCGGTGGACGATCCGCAGCTCGACGTCGTGGCTGACGCCGAGGTCGAACGGCGCCAGCCACGCCCGGAACGCCAGCACGGGGATGCGGCGCCCGTCGTGCGACTCGATCCTCGCGGCCAGGTCGTCCACCGCCACCTGACCGACGGTCACCCCCTGGACGCTGTCGAGGTACTCGTGCATGTACGCCTGCATGCCGAGCAGGTGGCCCTCGGTGGCCACGAACGGCATGAAGATGGCGATCCGGTCGGCGGCGGCCTGGTCCTCGCCGACGCCGGGGGCGCGGTGGGTTTCGGGCACGGCCGCCAGGAACGCCTGGCGCGCCGGGTACAGCGTGGACATCAGCACGATCACCATTGTCAGCACGGTCACGAAGACCGTCGCGCCGGCGGAGTAGTTCAGGTTCAGCCCCGACAGCAGCCCCGTCGACAGGAGCACCTTCGAGATCGCCTGCCCGAGCAGGTAGCCCAGCGACGCGCCGAGGATGGCGTACACGCTGCTCTCGGCCAGGAAGAGCGACGAGACGTTCACCGGCGACAGGCCGACCGAGTTGTACACGAAGATCTCCCGCCGGCGCTCGTAGACGCTGCCCAGCATGGTCCCCAGCACCATCACGAAGCCGAGGACCGTCGGGACGATGATGGTCGTCGCGGCCGAGAAACGCGAACTCTCCACCGACGCGTGCAGCGTCACCGACTCGCCGTCGCTGGAGAGGATCGCCACGTTGGACCGCCGGGCGAAGCGGTCGGCCTCCTTGTTGGGCACCATGTTCGGGTCGGTCTTGACGGCGATGCTGCGGTAGGTCGCCCCGAGCTGCCGGCCGTACTGGAGCGGGATGATCGCCAGTTCGTGGCTGGCGTGGTGGGCGTACTCCTCCAGCGTGTCGGCCGTGGCCTCGAGGTCCTCGCGTTCGGCCTGTATCTGTTCCTGGAGCACGAAGTTGACCGGCGTGAGGGGCTCGCCGTCGACGTCGCGCATCGCGTCGAGCTTCGCGGCGTCGTACAGGGCCCGCAGCGGCAGCTCCTTGCCGAACAGGAGGATCTTCCGCCCGATGTCGCCGGGGCCCAGGCCGAGGTACTCCGCCACGTGGCGCGGCAGGATGATGCCGAGGTCGTCCTCGTCGCGGAACCACCGCCCGGCGACGAGGGTCCGGTCGATGCCGGTGACGGCCGGCTCGGTGTGCTCCATGCACAGCAGCGATACGGCGGTGAAGTAGCGCCGGGCGGCGTCGGGGTCGTGCGGCTGGGAGGCGGCGGGCTGCGTCGCGGGCCCCGGGCGGGCGTCGGCGACGGCCAGGTCGATCTGCGAGAGCTCGCCGCTCAGGTCGGAGAAGAACCACGCGCGCCCCGCGACGACGCAGTCGGCGGCGCCTGGCGCGGTCTCGCCCGGGGCGGTTGCCGGCGGCGCGTTGGCGTCGGAGTACGTTCGCCGCAGGGAGTCATACAGCGGCGCCGGCAGGGGCCCCCACGAGCGGCTGCGCGCCAGCAGCCCGCGGTAGGCGGACGGCTCGCCCGTGGCGTGGTCCAGTTTGGAGACGTTCAGCTCCGGCACGAGCGACGTGAACGACAGCAGCGTGAAGGTCACCAGGACGATGGTCATCGCGGTGAGGAACCCGCGCTTGGGGCGGCGGCGGATGTTGGCGATCCCCAGGTCGATGGCGTGCACGAGGATGCCCCCGACGTTGCGGATGTCCTCGTGCAGGCCCGTCAGCTTCTGCTTGCGCTCCTGGAGCATCCGGTCGAACTTGCCGACGACCAGCGCGCTGACCGTCGTGCCCAGCGCCAGGATCACGAAGGCGAGCAACACCATCAGCGGCGTCAGCGTGAATCGGAACGCCGGGTGCGCGACGGCCAGGATCACGAACCCGATCGCGAAGATCACCACCATGCCGAGAATCCGCTTGCGGATCGTTCCCCCGGCCAGCAGCAGGCGCTCCAGGCAGTACGAGAACGGGATCAGCACGGCGAGGTAGAACAGCACGCCGCGGATCATGTTGTTGGTCATGTCCAGCAGCTCGGCGTAGACCTTTCCCTCCAGCGCCCAGCCGTTGCTGCTGGCCGTGCGGTAGGTCCGGTAGTCGTTGTCGGCCAGGGCCCGCCGGGCCAGCTCGAGGTACTCCCGCGACTCGGCGTGGATCTGGCGCACCCGCGGGTTGCTGATGCCGTGGGCCTGGAGCTTGGCGATCCGCGACTCGTCCAGGTTCCACATGTCGCTGGCGCCCTGGAGCACCATGGAGGGAATCGTCGCCAGCTCCCCCAGCACGAAGCCTTCGCCGACGGGGTCGTTGGCGTCGTTGTTGATCAGGATCAGGCGGCGGGTCTTGAAGCCGAAGCCGAACGTCAGGCGGGTCCGCAGCGTCGGGTCGGCCCAGAGCGTGATGCAGTTCTCGACCGCCCGCCCGCTGGAGACGTCCGTGATGCTGTGCCCGAACTGGAACGGCGGGCTGTTCGTCGCCACGTCGAGCATCTGGAGGTCCGTCAGCTCGACGTACTCCCGCGGGTCGGTCAGGGCGAAGAGGCTGATGGACCGGCAGGGGAAGACGACGAGGTTGACGTTCTGCTCGGCCTTGAGGACCTTGACCCTCCAGGGGTACTCGCCCGCGCGGGCCATGTCCGCCGCGAAGATGATCGACCCGTCCGGCTCGATGCGGTCGATCTCCTGCCCGGCGCGGCGGACGACGGTGAGGTACTCCGCGACGGCCCGCGGGTTGGCCTGGAGGAACTCTTCCGTCGCCAGCCCGTAGGCCTCGACGAGGCAGCGCTCGAACTGGCGGTTGGCGGCCACGGTGGCCAGCCCGTCGAAGCGGAACTTCCCCTGCTCGTCGGCGAGGGCGGCCGCCAGCCCGCGCGTGCCCATCAGGAACTTGTCGCCCCGGTTGGTCTTGAGGAACACGACGCTCTTGGCGACGGGCCCGCTGGGGGTGTAGTCCCGCTGCTGGTCCAGCCAGACGACGCGCCCGGCGACGGACGCCCAGCGGTCCGCCAGGGCGGAGCTGACGAACGGGCCCTGCCAGCTCGCCAGGGCCAGCGCCACGTTGGCGAGCCCCACGCGCCGCCCGGGCTTGGCGACGAGCTGCCTCGCCAGCAGGTCGAAGCGCATCCGCCCCGGCGTGTCGTGCGGCGTGTCCACGTGCCGGCGGTCGTCGTTGATCGTCGCCAGCGTGATGCCCGGGTACGTCGCCAGCGTGGGGATCTCGCTCTCGAACGGGGCCTGGTAGGGGAAGTAGGTCCACCAGCCCCGCCCGAGCGTCAGGTTGATGCAGTCGACGAAGCTGGACGGCTCGCCGGCCGCCGCCGCCTCGGCGCTGCGGGCCCGGGCGAACTTGTCCAGCTTCTGCCCCAGGACGCTGAACCTCGGGCGCAGGCGCCCGATCCACTGCCCGCGGAAGGCCCCCGCGCAGAACACGCCCAGTCGCTCGGAGCGGCTGGTGATGTCCAGCCCGACGAACAGCCCCGGCTGGCCGAGCCCGGCCAGCACCGGGTTCGCTTGCTTCTTGCGGTCCGTCCACGTTCCGCCGACCGCGCCGCGCAGCTCGCCGATGAAGCGGATCATGCCGGCGAGCGCCTGGCCGTGCGCGCCGGTGAAGAGGGCGTAGACCGGACGGCGCGGCCGGGCGTTCGCGTCGGCCTCAGCGAAGAAGCGCACCAGCTCGAGGAGCGTGGCGGCCCCGCAGGCCTGCTCGGCTCCGGGCGAGAGCCCGGGCACGACGGAGATGCTGTCGTAGTAGGCGTGGAAGACGATCGCCCGCTCGTCGGCCGCGGCGGCGGGGCCCGGCGGATCGCCGCAGACCCGCGCCAGGACGTTCTTCGCCGTGGCGCTGCGCCACGTCATGCGGCAGTGGACGGTCGCGTCGAGGCCGGCCCGCCACAGCGCGTCCAGCGCCGGCAGGGATTCCTCCGGGACGTAGAACCGCGGGATGTTCGCCGGGACGGTGAGGAACTTGCTCCGCGCGGTGTAGCCGTTGGCGCGGTCCGTGCCGCGGAAGATCACCGCCCTGGCGCCGAACTCTCCGGCGCTGAGCCACTCGATGTCGCAGTCCCAGTCGATGACGAGCAGGGCGTCCTGGATTCGCTTGCCGGCCAGCTCCGGGTCCGTGCCCCGCCCGACGTAGACGAGCGGCCCGGTGAGCCCGCCCGGCGGCGTCTGCGACGTCCGCGCGAGGTTCGGCCAGAGGGGGTGGAGCTCCAGGCGGACGGGCCCGCCGGCGCCGCGGGCCTCCAGGTGCGCGCTGCGGACGTGCGGCACGGCGACGGGGAACTCCTGCACCTCGACGTCGGCGACGCCGGCCTCGCCGAGGGCGTCCAGGATCGCGCGGACCGCCGCGTCGTTGCCCGGCCGCCCGCTGACGCGCGACCGCGCCGCGGCGAGCGTCTCGACGGTCCGCCGGATGCGCTCGATGTCGAGGTCGTGCCCGGCGCGGGCCTCGCCGATGGACGCCGCCAGTGTCAACGGCTTGGGCTCGCCCATCCTCTTGGCGAGGTAGATCGTCGCGGCCGTCGCGGCCGCCGCGATGGCGATCCACGTCGCGACTCGCGCCGGCGAGTTCCTCTCGGCGTCGGGGGAGGCGTCTCGGGTTGTCTCAGGCTCCTTGCTCACGATTCGACAACGAACGCTCGCGCGTCGCGCGAGTCAGCGCCCGCGGGAATCCGCAGCCCGCGATCCACAATCCGCAATTCCGTCATCCCCAGAAGTGGTACACCGTCCTGCCGACGATCGAGCCGTAGATGCACCAGCAGCTTCCGACGACGAACTCGCCCATGACCAGGCCGACGAAGAACGGCAGGGCCTTCCGGTAGGACGTCGCCCCGCCGTAGCGGGTGATCAGCAGCTTGGCCAGCCACCCGAGGAAGATACAGAACCACAGCTTTCCCATGGACCAGCTCGTGGCCGTCGCGAAGCCGACCGGGTGCCACAGCCACCACGTGAACTTCGTCCGCAGGAAGCCCAGCAGCAGGGCGAAGAGCACGCCGAAGATCGTGGCGGCGGTGGCGGCCTTCTGCGGCGCCTTGGGGAAGGTCATCCACGGCACCATGCGGGTGGTCCAGGCCTGCTGGCTGAAGGCGTCGCCGGCGCCCTTGCCGCTGTAGCCGTGCACGTACAACGCGTGCAGCGTGCCCCACAGGCCGGCGATCGATCCGACGATGATCGCGATGATCATCGCCCACAGCATCGCCCGGGCGGTGATCCGCGTCAGTTGCGCGAGCTTGAAGCCCTCCATGCTGTGCGCCGAGAAATGCGCCCGGTACGCGCGGTTGAACCAGAAGAACAGGCTGAAGGCCGTGATGTTGCCCGTCCCGAACGCCCGCGTCCCGACGGCGTTGTGCAGGAGGACCTCCGGGCCCATGGCGTGCAGGTCGTGCGCCGGCGGGCCCAGCTCGGCGCGCATTCGCGCGATCGCCACCGAGTACAGGAAGAAGATCACGAAGAACAGCAGCATGAAGTGCCACGACCCGCCGAGGACCATGCCGAAGCCGACCAGCGCCGCCGTCGAGACCACCAGCACCAGCACGGCGGTCCGGTAGCGCGTGGGCTCGGCGCTGTCGTCGATGCCGCCGGGCTTGCCGCGGATCGTCCGCCACACGCCCCGCAGGTGCCGGCGGCTCAGCCACAACGCCACCAGCGCCAGCCCGATGTATCCCCCGGCCGCCTGCTCGTTGGGGAAGGGGAAGCGCGGCAGGTCGCGGATGCCCAGGGCGGCCGTCGCGACGATCTCCAGGCGGAAGACGACGAAGAAGAACCAGCAGCTGAACGCCAGGTCCGTCGGCAGGAAGAACACCAGCCCGATGACGAACGGGTAGAGGTTGATCGTCGTGCCGGCGATCGAGTTCCACGGGCGCTCGACGAAGTACTCCCGGAACTCGAAGGCGTTGACGATCGGGATCTCGGGGACGTTCGGGTAGAGGTGGTGGAAGCCGTTGAGGACGTCGATGCCCGCCGTGATGGCGAAGGCCAGCCAGAACAGCTTGTTCGTCAGCAGCCCCTTGAGCCCCGTCGCGAGCATGATGGGGATTTGGATGATGGGGAAGCTGAGGCGCTCCTTCTCGGTCCACGGCTGGCGCAGGAGGATGTTGATCGACAGCAGGGCGGCCATCAGGGCCATCAGGAAGAGGTACCAGAAGCCCAGCGGCTTGAGCCACGCCAGGATGATGTTCCACTTGTAGAGCGTGGCGTTGCCGACGGCCAGCCCGCCCAGGGCCTCCGGATCGGTCACGATCGCCCAGGAGGGCACGTGCTGGAGGACGATCTCGTCCCAGCGGTTCTGCGGGTTGGCGGCGTACTTCGGATACGCCAGCATGGGGATGAGGATCTGGAAGAGGTCGTGGCTGCAGAACGTCCCGGCGATGGCGAGCATCATGTAGATGGTCATCAGCTCGCCCGCCGTCAGGGCAAGCTTGGGCCAGCGCCGCGAGACGAGCAGGTTCACCAGCGCCAGCAGGAAGACCACGAACGTGACGTGGAAGAACAGCGAGATCGCCGTCGAGTGCCCCGAGTACCAGATCAGCTCCGACTGCACCACCCACAGCGCCAGGATCGGCATCAGCGCGCACGCGATGCCGATCGCGCGAATCGAAACGAATCTCGGCTTGGGGGTTTGTTCCATATGGGACGCCGTCGGTTGCACGAAACGCCGAACGCCTCAAATGGCGAAGCCACACCGGCCGTTGATGTTTAATCCGGCCCGAAACATAATGCAAGCCTTCGTTGCCCGGCGCGAGAGGGAGACAGGGACCATGCAGGTCTCAAATCCTCGTGCAAGAACCCGTTACGCCGCAGCCGCGTGCGCCCTGGCGGCCGCCCTGCTTGCGCCGGCCGTCGGGGCGCCGGCGGCCGAAGACGCGCCCCGACCCGCCGGCGCGGCATCGCAGGAGTCCGTCGTGAAGCCCAAGCTCGACGTGCCGCCCACGACGCGCCAGAAGCCCTACTCGCCCGCGTACCGCCAGGCCGTGCCCGTCAACCCGCCGCCGTTCCTCTGGGTGCCCGCCGGCAAGGGCCTGACCTATGCGCTCCAGGTCTCCCCGTCGAAGCAGTTCACCGGCGGCGAGACGCGGACCTTCCGCGACATCGACACGACGGTCTTCGTGCCGCGGCGGCCGCTGAAGCCCGGGCGCTGGTCCTGGCGCTACGGCGTGCAGACCGGGCGCGGCGCGGCCGGGAAGGTCGTCTGGGGCAAGGCCCGGCCGTTCACCGTCCCCGCCGGCGCGGACGAGTTCCCGTTCCCCGACTTCGGCGAGGTAATGCGGCGCATTCCCAAGGGGCGTCCGCGGCTGTTCTTCCCGGGCGAGCGGCTGGCCGAGATTCGCCGGCACGCCCGCGGCGAGCTGAAGGGGCAGGTGGCCGGCCTGCTGCGCCACTGCGAGCGGGCGATCGGCAAGGACATCGTCGCCGAGCCGCCGCGCCCGCGCAGCGGACCCGAGCGGGTCCACGTCATGCGGACCACCCGCCCGCCGATGGACGAGATGGAACGCTGCGCCCTGGCGTGGCTGCTGACGGGCGAGAAGCGCTTCGGCCTCGAGGCCAAGCGACGCCTGTTGCACTTCTTCTCGTGGGACCCGGACGGCTCGACGGGCCTGTGGAGCTACGACGAGCCGGCCATGTGGGTCATGATGCGCGGCACCCGGGCCTATGACTGGACGCGCGAGCTGTTCACGCCGGACGAACGCCGCAAGGTCGAGCCCGTCATGAAGGTCCGCGCCGAGCAGTTCTACCGCCACCTGAAGCGCCGCCTGTTCGAGTCCAACCCCTACGAGAGCCACGCCGGGCGCATGCCGGGCTTCCTGGGCGAGGCGGCGCTGTGCTTCGCGCACGAATGGCCCGACGACGCGCGGCGCTGGATCGAGTACGCCACGCTGCTGTACTACACGTCGTACCCGGCCTGGGGGGGCGACGAGGGCGGCTGGCAGGAGGGGCCCGGCTACTGGAGCGCGTACATGAGCTTCGCGCTGCACTACGTGGTCGCCCTGCGCGAGGCCGCCGGCGTGGACCTCATGCGCAAGCCCTTCTTCCGCAACACGCCGTACTACGCCCTGTACACGGCCACGCCGTACCACGAGCAGTCGCCCTTCGGCGACGGGCAGACCGGCAGCCCGCGGCGGCTGGGCGGCGTCCTGTACGCCTTCAGCACGCTGACGCGGGACCCGGCGCTGCGGTGGTATGCGAGCGAGTCCGGCCGGCGGGCGGGCGGCGACCTGCTCACGCTCGCCACGTACGACCCCGCGCTGCGGGCCCGCAGCCCCGCGAAGCTGCCGCACGGGCGCGTCTTCCGCGCCAACGGCCTGGCGGCGCTGCACACCGCCCTGGGCGACCGCGACCGCGACGTCAGCTTCGTGATGCGCTCCAGCCCGTTCGGCTCGGTCAGCCACGGCCACGCCGACCAGAACACGTTCGTCATCGAGGCGTTCGGAAAGGGCCTGGCCATCGCGACGGGCTACTACCCGTGGTACGGCTCGCCGCACCATCACAACTGGACGCGCGCCACGCGGGCCAAGAACGGCATCCTCGTGGACGGCGAGGGACAGGTCCGGCGGAGTTGGGCGGCCAAGGGCAGGATCACCGCGTTCCAGCTCGGCGAGCCGGAAGGCTACGACTACGTCGAGGGCGAGGCGGCGAAGGCCTACGGCGGACGGCTGAAGCGCTTCCGGCGGCACGTGGTCCACGTCCGCCCGCGCAGCCGGGGCGCGGGCCATCCGACCATCTTCGTGATGTTCGACGACCTCGCCGCGGCGAAGCCCTCGACGTTCCAGTGGCTCCTCCACGCCCACGAGAAGGTGCAGGTCGACGGCAGCGTCCTCCGCGTGCGCCGCGACCCGGCCGCCCTGGACGTCCACCTGCTCCTGCCGGCGGACCCGGCCATCACGCAGACCGAGAAGTACGACCCGCCGCCGGAGTACGGCGAGGTGAAGCGCGGCACGCGGTGGCGGAACACGTGGCACGTGACGGCCTCGACGAAGCGCAAGGCCGAGACGGCACGGTTCCTCAGCGTCTTCGTCGTGCACAGGAAGGGCTCGAAGGCGAGGCTGCCCGGCGCGTCGCTGGTCAAGGCGAGCGTCGGCGTCGGCGTTCGGCTTTCGTGGCCGGACGGCGCGTCGGACGTCGTGCGGTTCCATCGCGACGGGCGCGTCACGGCCGAGGGCCGCGACCGCGAGGGTGCCCTCACCCGGTCCCTGACCGCGCCCCCCTCGCCCTGACCCCACCGGCCGGTTCAAAGATGGGAGACCAAGCATGAGACGCACCGACCGCTGCCTGCTCGCCCTTGCGATTCCCCTCACCTTCCTCCTGCTGGATGCATCCGCCATGGCATCGGACAAGACCCGCGATCGCGCCATCCGTCCGTACCCGAAGAATGTCTTCTACTGGCAGTACGAGGGCCGGCCGGTGCTGCTGCTCGGCGGGTCGGTGCAGGACAACCTCTTCCAGATCCCCAAGCTCGCCGAGCACCTCGACACGCTGGCCGCCTGCGGGGGCAACTACGTCCGCTGCGTGATGAGCTGGCGCGACGAGGGGGACGTCCCGCCGTTTGGTCGCGAAGCCGCGAGCGGCAAGTTCGACCTGAACCAATGGAACGACGAGTTCTGGCGGCGTTTCGAGACATTCCTCGCGGAAACGGCCAAGCGCGACGTCATCGTCCAGATCGAGGTCTGGGCGACGTTCGACTACTACCGGGACAATTGGGACGCCAACCCCTTCAACCCGAAGAACAACGTGAACTACACGGTTGCCGAGTCGCGCCTGCCGCTGGCCGTCAAGAGCCACCCCGTCCGCGCGCAGAACGACTTCTTCCGCTCGCCGCCTGGCGCGAAGGACCTGCCCGTCGTGCGGAGGTACCAGGAGCGGTTCGTCGAGAAGCTCCTGTCCTACTCGCTTCGCCACCACCACGTGCTCTACACGATGGACAACGAGACGTCCGTCACGCCGAAGTGGGGGGCGTACTGGGCGACGTTCATCCGCAAGCGCGCCAAGGCCGCCCGCCGCGAGATCCACACCACCGAGATGTGGGACAAGTGGGACATCAACCACAAGATGCACGACGCGACGTTCGACCACCCCGAGCTGTACACGTTCGTCGACATCTCGCAGAACAACCACAACAAGGCCCAGGCGCACTACGACAACGCCCAGAAGCGCCGGCGCTTCCTCGCAGGGCGGCCCCGCCCGATGAACAACGTCAAGATCTACGGCGCCGACGGCGGGCGCTTCGGCAACACCCGCGACGCCGTCGAGCGCTTCTGGCGGAACATCTTCGGCGGAATGGCCTCGGCGCGGTTCCACCGACCCGACAGCGGCATCGGGCTGAGCAAGCTCGCCCAGCGGATGATCCGCTCCGCCCGCGACGTGACGGGCGCGATCGACGTGTTCACCTGCGAGCCGCACAACGACCTGCTCTCCGATCGCGAGCCCAACGAGGCCTACTGCCTCGCCCAGCCGGGCAAGCAGTACGCCGTCTACTTCCCCGCCGGGGGCGAGGTGGCGCTCGACACGAAGGGCGCGGGCGGGAGGCTGTCGCTTCGCTGGTATGACATCGACCGCGGCACGTGGCGGCCGGCGAGCAAGGTCGCCGCGGGCGGCAAGCTCGCCCTCAAGACGCCCGGCAAGGGCCAGTGGGCCGCCGTCCTGACCGCGGCGCGGTGATCCCGCAGACCGAGGGAAGACCCATGGACAACTTCACGTATCACAACCCGGTGCGGATCGTCTTCGGGCGCGGCTCGATCGCGGAGCTGGCGAACCTCGTGCCCGCCGACGCGAAGGTGCTGATGCTCTACGGCGGCGGGTCCATCAAGCGCAACGGTGTCTACGAGCAGGTCGCCGCGGCCCTGGCGGGGCGCGACTGGCGCGAGTTCGGCGGCATCGAGCCGAACCCGCGCTACCCGACGTGCATGCGGGCCGCCGAGCTGGCCCGGGCCGATGGCGTCGACTTCCTCCTCGCCGTGGGCGGCGGGTCCGTCGTCGACGCCACCAAGTTCGCCGCCGTCGCCGCCGTCTACCCCGACGGGCGGGACCCCTGGGAGATCATGCTCACGCGCGACCAGGTCGCCGCGGCCCTGCCGCTGGGCTGCGTGCTGACGCTGCCCGCGACGGGCTCGGAGATGAACGGCAACGCCGTCGTCAGCCGCGACGACACGAAGGAGAAGCTCTTCTTCGCCAGCGCGAAGGTCTACCCGCGGTTCTCGATCCTGGACCCGGAAACGACGTTCAGCCTCCCGCCGCGCCAGACGGCCAACGGCGTCATCGACGCCTTCGTGCACGTCATGGAGCAGTACCTCACCCGCCCGGCGAGCGCCCCGCTCCAGGACCGCCAGGCCGAGGCCATCCTCAAGACGCTCATCGAGGAGGGCCCCAAGGCCCTCGCCGAGCCGGCGAACTACGACGTCCGCGCCAACCTCATGTGGTGCGCGACCAACGCGCTGAACTTCTGGATCGGCCTCGGCGTGCCGAAGGACTTCGCCAGCCACCGCATCGGGCACGAGCTGACGGCGCGGTACGGCCTGGATCACGCGCGGACGCTGGCGATCACGCTGCCGGCCGTCATGAAGCACCTCCGCACCCAGAAGCTTGCCAAGCTCGCCCAGTACGGCGAGCGGGTCTGGGACGCGACGGGCGACGACGACGCCCGGGCCGACCGGGCCATCGAGCGGACCGAGGCGTTCTTCCGCTCGATGGGGGCCCCCACGCGCCTGGCGGACTACGACATTTCCGCCGACGACATCGGCGGCATCGCCGAGCGAATGGCCGGGCGCCCCCTGCGCGTCAGCGAGCAGGTCGACCTGGGGCCGCAGGACGTGGAGGCGATCCTCGCCCTGGCGGTCGAGTAGGGCCGCCCGGGCGCTCGGCGCGGCGGCTCGCCGCGGGGGCTTTCGCTTTCCGCGGCGATGGCCTATACTCCGCCCCCGGGCGCCGTGCCGTACTTCCTCGGCGCCGGAACCATAAGGAGCCTGCAGATGACCGAGCAGACATTGGCCGAGCGCCTGGCGGTGTGCAGTTGGTCGCTTCAGCCGGCCGACCCGGCGGGCCTGATCGCCCAGCTCAAGCAGTTGGGCATGGACAAGCTCCAGTTGGCGCTGGACCCGATCCGGGAGGGCGGCGCCTGGGCCGACGCGCCGGCGCAGCTCGCCGAGGCGGGGATCGAGATCGTCTCCGGCATGTTCGGCACGATCGGCGAGGACTACAGCACGCTGGAGACCATCCGCCGGACCGGGGGCATCGTGCCGGACGAGACGTGGGACGCCAACTGGGCGAACATCCAACAGCTCGTGCCGATCACGAAGGGCCTGGGGCTGAAGCTCGTGACGTTCCACGCGGGCTTCCTGCCGGAGGAGACCACGGACCCGGCCTACGAGAAGCTCGCGGGGCGGCTGAGCCAGATCGCCGACGCCTTCGGGGCCGAGGGGATCGACCTGGCCTTCGAGACCGGCCAGGAAGACGCCGCCACGCTCAAGGGCTTCCTCCAGCGTCTCGCCAAGCCCAACGTCGGCGTGAACTTCGACCCGGCCAACATGATCCTCTACGCCAAGGGCGACCCCGTCGAGTCCGTCCGCATCCTGTCCGACCAGCTCAAGGGCGTGCACATCAAGGACGCCGTGGAGGCCGACACGCCCGGCGAGTGGGGCACGGAGGTGGTCGTCGGCACCGGCCAGGTGGACTGGCCGGCCTTCCTCGCCGCGCTGAGCGAGGGCGGCTTCACCGGCTGGCTCTGCATCGAGCGTGAGGCCGGCGAGCAGCGCGTCGCCGACATCCAGGCCGCCGCGAGCTTCGTCCGCGAGACCCTCGGGAAGGGGAACTGACATGGTCCGCGTGG
This sequence comes from uncultured Planctomycetaceae bacterium, assembly GCA_964642165.1. Lineage (GTDB taxonomy): Bacteria > Planctomycetota > Phycisphaerae > SM23-33 > SM23-33 > CAYRVX01. The sequence goes on from CAZXOC010000034.1 coordinate 16,249, forward strand.
GCGTCATCGGGCTGGGCATGATGGGGCGGATGCACTACGCCGCCTGGGAGAAGATCGACGGCGCGGAGGTGGTGGCCATCGCCGACGCCGACCCGAAGCGTGCGGCCGGGAACCTCGACGGCGGCTGGAGCAACATCGAGGGCGGCGCGGATGCGCTGGACATGGAGCGCGTCGCCGGGACGACGGACTACCGCGAGCTGGTCGCGATGGAAGCGGTTGACCTGGTCGACGTCTGCGTGCCCACGCCGTTCCACGCGGAGATGGCGGTGGCCGCCCTCCAGGCCGGCAAGCACTGCATCTGCGAGAAGCCGCTGGCCCGCACGACCGAGCAGGCGAGGCAGATCGTCGCGGCGGCGGAGCAGGCCTCCGGCTTCCTCCTGCCGGCGATGTGCATCCGCTTCTGGCCGGAGTGGGCGTGGCTGAAACGGATGGTCGAGCGCGGCAGCTACGGGCCCGTCCGCGACGCGTTCTTCCGCCGCGTGGGCAGCCCGCCGCCGGGCTGGTTCCAGAACGGCGAGATGTCCGGCGGGGCGATCCTCGACCTGCACCTGCACGACACGGACTTCGTCAAGTTCGTCTTCGGCCGCCCCCGGGCCGTCCACAGCTACGGCTACAGCAAGCTCACCGGCGAGATCGACTGCGTCCTGACGCACTACCTCTACGACGACGGGCCGATGGTGACGGCGGAGGGCAGTTGGGCCCTGGCCGACGGCTTCGGCTTCTCGATGGGCTACAACGTCAACTTCGAGAACGCCACGGCCGAGTACGTCATGAGCCGCGACGACCCGCTGGTCGTCTACCAGGGCGGCCAGGCGACGCCGCAGGCCTGCGAGGGCGCCGACGGCTACTTCAACGAGCTGTCGTACATGGCCGAGTGCGTCGCCGCCGGCACGGCGCCGAGCCTCGTGACGGCCGCCGACGCGGCGGAGTCGCTGGAGATCGTCGACGCCGAGCGACGCAGCGTCGAGACGGGCCAGGCCGTCGACCTGTAAGGCCCGGGCGCGGCGCCTACGCGTGGTAGGGCGACGCCAGCGGGTGCGCGCGGTCGTAGACCTTCTTCAGCCGCCGCGTCGTCAGGTGGGTGTAGATCTGCGTGGTGGAGAGGTTCTCGTGCCCGAGCATCTCCTGGACGCTGCGCAGGTCGGCGCCGGCGTTGAGCATGTGCGTCGCGAAGCTGTGCCGCAGGACGTGGGGGCTGATGTGCACGTCGATGCCCGCTTCCAGAAGGTACTTGTCCAGCTTGCGCCGGATCGAGCGCCCGCTGATCCGCCGGCCGAACTTGTTCACGAACAGCGGCCCACGCGCCGCGTCGCCGAAGGCGCCCTTGCGCAGCAGCATGTAGGCCTCGATGGCCTCGATGGCCTTGCCGCCCAGCGGCACGAGGCGCTCCTTCTTGCCCTTGCCGCGGATCCGCAGGGCCTCGGAGAACTCGTTGAGGTCCTCGACGTTCAGGCCGACCAGCTCCCCGATGCGCAGCCCGGCCGAGTAGATCGTCTCCAGGATCGCGCGGTCGCGCGCGCCCAGCAGCGTGGAGGCATCGGGCGCGGCCAGCAGGGACTCGACGTCCTCGATGTCGAGGCACTTGGGCAGGCGACGGTCCTGGCGGGGCGTGCGGACCACGCTGACGGGGGAGGCCTCGACCCGGCCCGTCCGCACGAGAAACTTGTACAGGCTGCGAAGCGTCGCCAGCTTGCGGGCGATGGTGGCCTTGGAGTAGCTGCTGTTGCGCATCATCGCCAGGAAACCGCGGATGTCGAGCGGCTGGGCGGCCAGCAGGGCCTTCTGGATCGTGCCCGGGCGCAGCTCCTCCGTCGGCGGCAGGTCGTCGACCGTCCGCTCGTCGCCGGCGGCGTCCTCCAGGTCGCCGGCCCCCAGGAAGCGGCAGAACTGGATCAGGTCGGTCGCGTACGACCGGATCGTGTGCGCGGAGAAGTTGCGCTCGCCGTCCAGGTGGTCGAGGAAACGAGCGATCAGCGGGAGGGTCCAGGTGCGCCTTCCGTGGCCTCGGCTTGTCCGATGTTCCGTCATCGGCGAATGGCCCCTAGGACGGCTGCTTGTCCGTGGGGCGAAGGGCCTCGGAGCACTCGGCGGCGGCGTTCTGCGTGACCTGGAAGCTCAGCGTGGCGGCGTCCAGCCAGTCCACCGGTGAGCTCTCGTCCTCGGCGAGTTGGATGATGGCGTCGACGACGTCGTCCTCCCCGCCGGGCGAGTAGCGGAAGACGTACTTGTGGCCGCTCTTGATGAGGCTCAGTGTTCGCGTGGCCATGAGGTCTCCTGTCCCTTCGGGCGGTCCCCTCGAACGCGCCCGGCTGAACCGCGCCCTGCCGGTCGTCCTTTTACTTATCGGACCCTTGGCCGGGAGACTGGAGGAATTGTTCGCCGGCCCGGCCCCTCTTGATCGCGGGCGTGTTGTGGTATACTCCGGCAGGAGCGAAGTCCCCGGCGGGGACGGCAAGCCCGGATGGCGGATGCCCACAACGACAACCCGGACGGCGCGGCGGAGTCCGACCCCCAGGACGGGCCGCGGCCGTCGGCGGACCCGCCCGACTCGGGCGAGACCCCCGCGCAGGACGACGCCGGCGCTCCGGGGGGCGCCGACGGGCAGGCCGACGAGGCCCCCCAGGGGCCCCCGGAGTCGTCCGACGCCCCGTCGGAAACGGAGGACGCCTGGCAGGAGGACCTGGCGGCCGAGCAGGAACCGTCGCCCGATGACCACCCCGAGTGGTACGACGAGGACGGCCGCTACGTCGGCCCCGGCGCCGAGGAGGAAGACGCCTACGACTACGGGGAGTACGACGAGAGCTACGACTACGAGCACGGTGACGACGACGACTACGCCGCCGAGGACCACGACCACGAGCAGGAGTACGAAGACTACGACGAAGAGGAGGAAGAGGAAGAGGAGGAAGACGAAGGGGAGAAGGCCGGACAGAAGAAGATGACCCTCGTCGAGCACCTCGACGAGCTGCGGACGCGGATCATCTACTCCCTGCTGGGCCTCGTCGTGGGGGTGGCGCTCACCCTGATCTTCGGCTCGCGGATCATCGAGATCCTCAGCGCGCCGCTCAAGGACGTGGCCCTGGCCTATGCCACCAGGACGGCGGCGACCACGCAAGCGATCATGGACGACATCATCATCACCACGGACATGGTCGACCCCTTCATGATGTACCTGAAGATGTCCCTGTACGTGGGGATCATGATCGCCTCGCCGTGGATCTTCACGCAGGCCTGGCTGTTCGTGGCCGCCGGGCTGTATGAGCACGAGAGGCGGTACGTCCGCTGGGCCGTGCCGTTCTCCGTCGGGCTGTTCGTCATCGGGGCGGTCTTCTTCCTCAAGGTCATCTCCTACCCCATCCTGACGTTCTTCTTCTACTTCTCGAGGGAGTTCCTGGGCGTCGCGCCGAAGATCACGCTGAAGAACCACCTGACCTTCATGACGAACATGATGCTGGTCTTCGGCCTCTGCTTCCAGACGCCCGTCGCCGTGCTGCTGCTGGCGAAGATGGGGCTGGTGACCGTCAAGTCGCTGAACCGCTACCGCAAGTACGTGATCGTCGTGATGTTCATCATCGCGGCGTTCTGCACGTCGCCGAGCCCGATCGACCAGATCGCCCTGGCCCTGCCGATGTGGTTGCTGTTCGAGCTGGGCGTGGTGCTGGCCTACTTCCTCGTCGAGAAGAAGCGCCGGGCGGAAGACGAGCAGGACGAGGCCGAGCTGGAACGCTGAGGGCGAGCCCCGGCGATGCCGGGGGCCTTGCCGGGGGCGGACCTTTCGATCCCCCCGGGCGGACCTCGGCGCAGAAACCACCCGTCCGCGGGTCCGTAGGGGGCAGCGACCCTTGATTCCCGGTCGCGATCCGCCGCGTCGGCGGGCGCCTCCGGGCTACTCGGCGTCCGTCCCGGCGCTTTCGGGCTGGCGGGCCGGCTCGTCTTCCGGCTCGTCGGCCGCTTCGCTGTCTTCGTCCTCGGATGCCTCCGGGCGGGGCTTGCGGCGCCGCTTCCGGCGGCGGGGACGCACGGGCTCCTCGTCGGCCGCGTCGGCCGCGTCCTCGAAGTCCCGCTTGACGCCCTGCATCTCGCGCTTGAACTCGCGCAGGCCCTTGCCGATGCCCTTCGCAAGTTCGGGGATCTTCCGGCCGCCGAAGAGGATCAACACCACCACGACGATGATGAGGACTTCCTGCCAGCCGACGGCCCATGCCAGCATCGGTGCGGCCGCAAGGCGGGTTGCCGCGTTGGCAATGGTGAGCATGCTCTGCTCCTGCACGGCGTCGGCCCGGCCCGCCGCGTGGATACCAAGCGGCCTGCGGGCCTCCGCGTTCCTGAATCCGGGGCGCCGGCGTGCGTGTCGCCGACGGTCCCTTCGCCCTGGTTCTGCGCCGGTCCCGCGAGCCGCGGGATATCGCACCGTCCGGGCTGACGTTTGCTTTCCGGTACGTGCAGTCTAGAACAGCCCGCCGAGGCGGTCAACGGAAATATGCGGGCGGCCGGCCTGCGCGCCGGTTTCCTGTGGCGGGGGGTACGTCGCCCACGCGCCCGGTGGCGCCGTGGTCCCCGAGCCGGCTGTGTCGGCCCTGCTGCTTGGGGGGCTGCCGGCGATCGCTACGGCCCGAAGGCGAAGGGGCGGACGGCCCCTGGGGCCGAGCGAGAAAGCCGTGCCTACGGAAGGTGTTAGTTTTGTGTCACTTCTCGCCGTCCATCTTCAAGGATCTATCTGATATAAAATGTTATAAGCAAAGCACGTAAAGACTATATGGTCTTGGCAGGTCCGGCCGGATCGGACAAAAACGCCGCACGGCTATGCGGTATTGCGGCCGTCCGCACGGGGTCCTGGCGCCCGTGGGGCCACGGCCAAACTCCTTGACGTCCGGAGCGGCCGCCGCGACAATAGGAAGTCTCGATCATCCCCAAGGGAGGCCTCTGGGCGATGCGGACGTTCGGGCAGGGCCGCCCGCCGGCCGCCAAGCGCCGCGAGGGCAAGCGGTTGTCCCCGGCGCGGGCTGCCGAGCTGCGGGCGGGTGCGCGCGGTGCGGAGCGGGCCTTGGGCCCGGTGAGGAGGACTCGGGCATGACTGCCACGCCGAAGCGTCTGGTGGCGGTGGTGTGTGTGGCCGCGGCGGCAGGGCTGGCGCCTCGCGGCGCGTCCGCGGCGGACCGGTACTGGTCGAACGGTGCCGGGGGGGCGTTCGGCAGCTCGGCCAACTGGGGCGGCAGCCCGCCCCCGGCGATCAGCGACGCCGCCATCTTCCACCTGGGCTCCGAAGGCTACGTCGTCGACTTCGCCACCTCGCGCACCAGCCGGGAGCTGCTCGTCTGGTACGACAGCGTCACACTGGACCTGAACGGCCGGACGTGGACCCTCGTCGGCAGCCGCTCCGTCGTCGTCGGCGAGGGCGACGGCGACGCGGCCGAGCTGGTCGTCAGCGACGGCATGCTGGCCGGCGCGACCCTGCGCATCGCCGACGACTACGGGGCCGTCGGGACCGTCGCCGTCGTCGACGGGGGGGCGATCGACGTCGGCGGGCAGGTCCAGGTCGGCGCCAGCGGCGACGGGGCCCTGGAGATCGTCGAGGGCACGGGCGTCTCCTGCGACTCGGCCAACGTGGGCGTCTCCTGGGGCTCCATCGGCTACCTCTCCGTCGGCGATCCGCTGTCCCACCTGGACTGCGGCGACTGGCTCCAGGTGGGCGACGTCGGCGAGGCCTACGTGACCGCCTACGGCGGCGGGGAGATCGACGTGGCCGGCAACGCGACCGTGGCCCGCGACGTGGAGTCCAACGGCTTCCTGACCGTCGAGGGCGCCGGCTCGCGGATGGACGTCCAGGGCGACCTCGTGGTGGCCCGGGACGGCTGGGGCACGGTGGACGTGCTCGACGGCGGGCGGGTCTCCTGCCGCGCCGCGACGCTGGGAGAGAACTACTCCTCTCGCGGCGTGGTCAACGTGACCGGCGGGTCGCGATGGGAGCTGTCGGAGCCGCTGTTGATCGCCGCGGCCGGCGAGGCCCTGCTGACCGTCACCGAGGGCGGGCAGGTCACCGGCGCGACGATGGCGGTGCTCGGCGGCTTCACGGACGGCTACGGCCTGGCGAAGGTCACGGGCCTCGATTCGCGGCTCTCGGTGAACGGCGACCTGCGGGTGGGCGAAAGCGCCGGCGCGGCGGGCGCCCTGCGCGTCGCGGACGGCGGGGCCGTGGCCTGCCAGACCGCGGCCATCGGCTGGGCGGCCGGCTCCTGGGGCGACGCCGTCGTCGACGGCGCCGAGGCCGACCTCTCCTGCCAGTCCGAACTGAACGTCGGCGACCTGGGGGAGGGGAGCCTCACCGTCGTCGACGGCGCCCGGGCGCAGTGTGACGGAACGGCACACATCGGCAGGGGCGCCGGCTCGCTTGGCACGGCCGTCGTCGCCGGGCCCGGCTCGTCCTGGCAGATGGGCGACCTGCGCTGCGGCGACGCGGGCGACGGCTCGCTGGTCGTCGCCAACGGCGGCTGCGCCCGGTTCAACTGGGGCACGATCGGTTCGGCGGTCGACGCCAACGGATCGCTGACCGTCGCGGAGCCGGGCTCCTGCGCGGAGGCCAACGAGCGGATCGCGGTCGGCTGGCAGGGGCGCGGCACGATCGCCGTCGTGGACGGAGGTCTGCTGCGCTGCACCGACCTGGACGTCGCGGTCAATGCCACGGCGGTCGGGTGGGTCGAGGCCGCCGGCGAGGGCACGCGCATCGAGTTGAGCGGCGGGATCTACCTCGGCAGCGGCGAGGGTCACTTGGCGGTCTCGGACGGCGCGGTGGTCGACGCGCCGCGGGAGGTGCAGGTCCAGGCCGGCAGCGAGATCGCCCTGGCGGACGGGACGGTCGTGACGGACGAGATCCTGCTGGACGGCGGCACGCTCCGCGGGTGGGGGCGCGCCGACGCGTGGCTCTACGGCACGGGCCCGATCGTCGCCGCCGGGGGGGAGCTGGTCGTCGGCAACGACACGGGGCCGCTCCTCAGCGTCAACGGTCCCGTCGACGTGGAGGACAACGCCACGCTGGAGGTCGTCGGCAGCGGGTCCGTCTCGCTGGACGGGACGACGCGGCTGAGCAACGGCGTACTCGTCGCGCACAACGGGGCCAGCCTGGCGGCGCTGGAGGGCTACGGCGTCGTCGTGGGCGACGTGCTGGCCGGGGCGTGGGACATCGAATCGCCCGCGGGGCGCGTGAGCCTCGAGGTCCCCCTGCACGTGGGCGGCAGCAGCGCGACGGTCTACACATCCGGCCCGGCGGACCTGGGGCCGGAGACCACGATGGACGGCGGGTACCTGGCCGTCGCGGACCCCACGCTGGCGGCGACGCTTCGCCTCGGCGCGGGGGACGTGCTCCGCGGCTGGGGCGACGTGGACGCCCACGTCGAGCTGGCCAACGCGATCGTGGACGCCATCGGCGGGACGATCGCTATCAGCAACCTCGCCGGCAGCCGGCGGCTGAGCGGCTACGGCGTGGTCGTCGGCGACGTCTGGGCCGATCGCTTCGACATCGTCGAGCCGACGGGCACGGTCGAGCTGGACGGCGAGCTGCACGTCGGCGACGCCTGGGCGACGTTCTACTCCGCCGAGGCGGCGCGGCTGGGCGAGACCACCACGCTCGAGGGCGGCACGATCGAATCGCCCGCCGGCCTGGCGCTGCCCGCCGACTCGATGCTGATCGGCTACGGGCAGGTCGAGGCGCCCTTCCACGCCGAGCCCGGCTCGCTGGTCGTCGCCACGGGCGACCTGACCATCGGCGACTGGGGCTTCTCGTCCCTCGAGGGCGTCTGGATCGAGGGGCTCCTCGAGGCCGGGGACCATACCGTCACGCTGGCGTCCTTCGACCCCGCCTACCTGGACGGCGTGACGATCCTCGGCGGGGGCACGCTGGCGGCGCTGAACTCCATCGAGATGGGCGACCTGTCCGAGCTGCACGGCGTGGGGACGGTCCAGGGCCGCCTGCGGCTGGTCAACGGGCTGATCCACGCCGCCGCCGACGGGCGCCTCGACATCACCGGCACGCTCTCCGGCCACGGCGTGGTCATCGGCGACGTGACCGCCGGGCGCCTCCGCATCGCCGAGGAGCCCGACGGGCAGGCGTACGTCCCCGGCGAGGAGGGCTTCGACCTGAGCGTCGGCGCCCAGGCGGGCGCCATCTACTCCAGTGACGTGGCGGTCCTCGGCTGCCGCGTGACCCTCGCCGGCGGGACGCTGGTATGCGAGGCCGGCATCGAGTTCGCCCCGGACCCGGAGGAGCTGCCGGCGCAGGACGGGGACCTGCCCGTCCTGGAGGGCTTCGGGACGGTGGACGCGGCGATCTTCGGGCAGGTGGACATCGCCGCCGCCGGCGGGCGGTTGACCGTCGGGGACGCCGCCCGCGACGACGGCGTCGAGCTGACCGGCGGGCGCATCCGCGTGGACTTCGACGCGACGCTGGAGCTGCTGGACGCCGACGAGGCCCAGCTCGGCGTCGAGGAGGTCGAGATCGCCGGCGGCGTCCTGATCGCCCGCACCGGCGCGGCGCTCGATCCGTTCACGCTGCTCTGGGGCGCGGGCGTAGTCGTCGGCGACGTCTCCGGCGGGCTGCCCGCGATCCGCCAGCCCTCCTGGCCCGTGCGGCTGGCCATGCCCCTGGACGTGGGCGGCGCCACCGCGGCCGTGTACTCCGCCGGCGAGGCCACGCTGGCCGACACGCACCTGGCCGGCGGCGAACTGGTGGCCGCCGACGGCGTCCGCTTCGAGGGCTCCCGGCTGAGCGGTCACGGCACGGTCCTTGCCGACGTGACCCTGGCCGGCGGCGTCGTCGCCGCCGACGCGGGGCGCCGCATCGAGGTCCTCGGCGACCTGGCCGGCTGCGGCGTCGTCGTCGGCGACGTGCTGGCCGGAGGCTGGAGCATCACCGACCCCGACGGCACGGTGGACCTGCCCGGGGCGCTGGACGTCGGCAGCCTCCGGGCGACCGTGTACTCCGAGGGCCCGGCGCGGCTGGGGCGGACCACGCTGGCCGGCGGGCTGCTCGAGGCCGAGGGCGGCCTGCATCTCCGCGGCGGCGAGAGGCTCTCCGGACACGGGACCGTCTTCGCGCGCCTTTACGGCGAGCCCGGCTCCCGGATCGTCGCCGTGGGCGGCGAGTTGCACGTCGGCCGGGACGACCGCGCCGCCGCCTTCGTCACCGACGGCTCGGTGGAGGTCCACGACGCCGTCCTGCACATCCACTCGATGACGCCGGGCGACCTCGGACCGGCCACCCGACTCGACGGCGGCTCGGTGCTGGCGCCCAACGGCCTGGCGCTCGACGCGGGCGAGACGCTGACCGGGCACGGCGCGGTCGGCGCGCCGTTCGCCGCCGCGACGGGATCGACCATCGAGGCGGACGGGGACCTGTCCCTCGGCGCCGACGCCCTGGACGGCTTCCACAGCGACGGCGTGCTCGGCGCCGGCGGCCATCGCGTGGAGCTTCGCGACCGCAACCAGGCGGTGCTTGGGGCGCTGACGACGGTGGGCGGCGGGACGCTGGCGGCCCCGAACGGAATGCTGCTGGCCGGCGGCAGGAACCTCGCCGGCCGCGGCGACGTCGAAGGCGACTTCGAGAACCAGGGCTACGTCCTCGGCGCCGAGGGCGGCCTGACGTTCCACGACGAGGTGACCGGCTCGGGCGAGTTCGACGGCAACGTGATCTTCGCGGGCGCGTACAGCCCGGGGGACAGCCCGGCCGTGGTGAGCTTCGGCGGCAGCGTGACCTTCACCGCCACGGCCACGCTGGTGATGGAGCTGGCCGAGAACGACAACTCCGACGCGCGGCGTCCGCGCTACGACTCGCTGAGCGTCGCCGGCGACGTCCGCGCGGGCGGCGTGCTGTCGCTTTCGTGGCTGCCGCGCGCCGGCGAGCCCGACAGCCGCTTCGGCGGGGCGTACGACCTGATCGTCTACGGCGGCGGGCACGGCGGCGCGTTCGCGATCGGCGGCGAGCTGGCCGGCTACCTCGCGTCGATGACCTCCACGGCCGATGCGGGCGACGGGAGCCAGGCCGTCCGGATCGAGCTGCACGCCTTGCTGGACGGCGATGCCGACCTGGACGCGGACGTGGACCGGGCGGACTTCCTGGCCCTGCGAGGGCGTTTCGGCTCGGCCGCGGCCGTCTGGCCCGATGGCGACTTCACCCTCGACGGCGCGGTGGACTACCGCGATTACCTCGCGCTGAAGCGCAACGCGGGCGCCGTCGTGCCGGCCGGCGGGCCCGTTCCCGAGCCGGCGACCCTCTGGCTGCTGGCGCCGGCGCTGGCGCTGCTGCGGACGCGCGGCAGGAAGGCCCGCCGCCGCG
>CAZXOC010000034.1:26672-34066 GCA_964642165.1 uncultured Planctomycetaceae bacterium
TGATGGCGGCCCTGTGGACGGGGGTCGCCCGCGGCGAGGTCCGCCTCTGGGACGGGGGTGGCGGGGGCGACTGGTTCGACGCCAACAACTGGGACCCCAACGGCCGGCCGGACCCCGCCGACGAGCTGACCGTCGAGTTCGGCTCGCCGACGACGGACGTCGAGGTCCGCACCGCCGGCGGGGGGGGCATCACGCTGATCGGGCAGCAGGCCTCGGCGTCGCTGGCGGACCTGGTCGTCGGCCACGCCGGCAGCGGCACGGTCCGCGTGGCCGGCGGGGCGTCGCTCTGGGGGGAGTACGGCTACGTCGGCGGGCAGGCCGACGGCAACGGCACGGTCTGCGTGGAGGGCCGGGCGGAGGACAACACGGCCTCGGCGTGGACCAACAGCGGCTGGCTGGCCGTCGGCCACGAGGGCGCCGGCGTCCTGGACGTCCTCGACGGCGGGCAGGTGTGGAACACGTACGCGTACATCGGCTTCGACACCGACGTCCGCGGCGCGGTGACGGTGGCCGGGGCGGGCTCGAAGTGGACCAGCTCCGCGGACCTGACGGTCGGTGAGTGGGGCGTCGGGACGCTGGCGATCCGCGACGGCGGGGCCGTCGTGAACCGCGAGGCCCGCGTGGGCTCCGACCGCGACGCGAACGGCACGGTCGAGATCAGCGGCCCGGAGGCCACCTGGACGTGCAAGGACGTGGCGTATCTGGCCCACGGGTCCGCGACGGTCGGCAGCGTCTCCGTGACGGGGTCGGGGGCGCTGTGGACGTGCAACAGCTTCGCCCGCGTGGGCAACAAGGGGATCGGCTCGGTGCACGTCGCCGACGGCGGGACCTTCTCCGTTCGCGGCGTGAACATCGGCTTCGGCAGCGGCGCCAACGGCAGCGTGCGAGTGGACGGCCGCGGCGCCGACGGGGTGCCCTCCACGCTGGACAACGCCGGGGACATGTACGTCGCCGATTGGGGCCGGGGCACGCTGGAGGTCTATGGCGGTGCCGTGGTGACCGGCGCCGAGGTCCACATCGCCTCCGGCCGGTACGCCGACGGAACCGCGACGATCGACGGCAACGGCTCACAGTGGACGTGCCGCCAGGCGCTCTACGTCGCGCACGAAGGGGTCGGGGCCTTGACCGTGCGCGGCGGCGGGCTCGTGTCGAGCCGGACGGGCACGGTGGGTTACCACGCCGACGCCAACGGGGTGGTGGTGGTCGAGGGCGCCTGCGCCGAGGGCACCGCCTCGACGTGGTCGAGCAGCGGGACGCTCCGCGTCGCCTGCAGCGGCCTCGGCTCGCTGACCGTTCGCGACGGCGGGACCGTCGCCTGCGCCGACGGCATCATCGGCGAGAACGCCTCCGGGCGCGGCGTCGTCGTCGTCGAAGGCGACGGCTCCCGGTGGGACCAGCTCGGCAACCTGCAGGTCGCCCGGTCCGGCGAGGGGAGCCTGACGGTCCGCGACGGCGGGGGCGTCTCCAACTTCGTCGGCTACGTGGGCTCCCGCGAGGGCAGCGTCGGCGAGGCGACCGTGCAGGGCGCCGGCGCCGTCTGGCGGAGCCTCAGCGACCTGTTCGTCGGCCAGTCCGGCGGCGGGACGCTGGCGGTCCGCGACGGCGGGCGCGTCGCCAGCTCGGTGGGCTACGTCGGCTACGGCGAGACCGCCGACGGCGAGGTGACGGTGGAAGGCGCCGGCGCCGACGGCAACGGCGCGGCCTGGGAGATGAGCGGTTCGCTGTACGTCGGCTTCAGCGGCTCCGGGCGCCTGACGGTCCGCGGCGGCGGCAGCGTGACGTGCCAGTACAGCGAGATCGGCTACCACGCCGGCGGCGGCGCCGAGGTGACGGTCGAGGGCGGCGGCTGCTGGGCCGGCGACGGGCCGCTCGTGGTGGCGAGGGACGGTACGGCCACGCTGACCGTTCGCGACGGCGGGGCGGTCTCCAACGGCATGTGCGTGATCGCCGATGGTCTCGGCGGCGACGGCACGGTGACGGTCGAGGGCAGCGGATCGCGGTGGGACAGCGCCGGCGCGGTGCACGTGGGACAGGCCGGCACGGGGCACGTGTACGTGCGCGACGGCGGGGCGGCCGCCGGCGCGTCGGGCTACATCGCCGTCGGCATCGACTCCAACGGCGCCGTGAGCGTCGAGGGCGAGGGGGCGTCCTGGTCCGTGATCGACGAACTGTCCGTCGGCGACTGGGGCGTCGGGACGCTGGACGTCCGCGGCGGCGGGCGCGTCACCGGCCACACCGGCTACGTCGGCTACGGCATCGACGCCAACGGCTCGGCGACGGTGGAGGGCCCGGACTCGGCGTGGGTCAGCTCCGGCTGCCTGTACGTCGGCGGCAGCGACGTCTTCCCCGGCGGGCTCGGCGAGCTGAGCGTGCTGGGCGGCACGGTGCGTGTCGGCGAGACGCTGAAGCTCTGGCCGCCGGGCCGGGTGCGCCTGGCCGCGGGGACCCTCGACGCCAACGCCGTGGTCCTGGAGCCGGGCGCGTCGCTGGCCTTCACGGGCGGGCGCCTGGTTGCGGCGGGCTTCCGGGGCGACCTGCTCGACGAGGGCGGCTCGATCTGCCCGGGGCGCCCCGTCGGGCCGCTGAGCGTCGACGGCAACTGCACGCTGGGCCCCGCGGCGAGCCTGTCGATCGAGCTGGGCGCGGGCGAGGGCGGCGGGCAGCCCGCGGCGGGCGAGGCGACGTACGATCGGCTCGCGGCTGCCGGGCGCGTCACGCTGGCCGGCACGCTGCGCCTGGCGTGGGCGGCCGTGCCGGGCGACCCGAACTCGAAGTTCGGCGGCGCGTACCACGTGGTGACGAGCCGGGGCGGCCTTGAGGGGGCGTTCGACAGCGTCCAGCCGGCCTTCGGCGAGGCCTACCTCGCGGGGATCGAGGACTGCGTGGACCTGTTCGGCGACGGCAGCGTGCTGGCGGTTCGCGTCGTGCTGCACGACCTGCTCGACGGCGACGCCGACCTGGACGGGGACGTGGACCGCGGCGACTTCCTGGCGCTGCGCGGCGGCTTCGGCGCCGCCGGCGAGGCCGCCTGGGCTTGGGGAGACTTCGACCTCGACGGCGAGGTCGACGGCCTCGACTACGTCATGCTGAAGCGAGGCTTCGGCGCATCCGTGCCGGCCCCGGCGGGGGTCCCCGAGCCGGGGGCGCTGGCGCTGCTGGCGGTCGGGGGCGCCTGGTTGGCCCGGCGGGGCGGCCGCCGCCGACGCGGCATCACTTGCGCTTGAAGACGGTCCGCCCGATCTTGGCGATCGGCAGGTTCATCGGGCCGAAGGGGGTCTTGACGTCCATCGCGCCGACGAGCTTGTAGTCCGCGCCCTTGCCGGACAGCACGTTCCACGCGGCCAGGCCGAGCTGGCTCGGCGAGAGGGAGATGGGGATCTCGAGGGTCTGGGCCCCGCCGTCGGCGGCGAAGGACAGCGGCTTGGCGACGGCGGTCTCGGCGACCTTCACGTCGGCGAGATTCAGCCCGTAGGCGAGCTTGGCCAGCTCCACGGGGAACTGGTTGCGGTTGGCCACGCGCAGCTTGATGGTCCCGCCGGCCTTGCTGAGCGTCAGGTCGTCCCAGCGGATCTCCTCGATGCTCACGTCCGGCGCGGCGGGCACGGGCAGTTGCCCCTTCTTCTTGAGCGGCAGGCGCAGCGGCCCGGCGACGGGCGCGTTGACCGACAGGCCCAGGTCGGCCTCGTACGGCACGACCGAGCCCGGGCGCACCCCGCTCAGCGCGGCCAGCAGGTCCTTGTACGTGACCTTCGCGGGCAGCGAGAACGTCTTCTTGCCGCCGGCGGGCACGGTGCCCTGCAGGTCCGCCTTGCCGGACAGGAAGGCCTTGCCCTTGCTCGCCAGGCCGTAGTCGAGGTTCACCAGCGGCAGGGGGGCGGAGTAGGGGTTGGACACCTCGACGTCGAAGCGGAGGGTTGCGGCCGTCAGGTCGATGCCCTCCAGGCCCACGCCGACCACCTTGGCGCCGGGCTTCTGGAGGCCGAGCGCATCGACGACGCTGCATCCGGCCAGGGCGCTCAGCAGCGGGACCGCGACGAGCCAACGAGCGTACGTTCCGGCCCGGGACAGGTTGTGCATGGCGGGTCTCCCTTTCGCGACGTTCGTGGGCGCGCCCGACGGGGGGCGCGCGACTCAGCCAATTGTAGGCAGCGCCGCGGGAAGGCGACAACATCCGCCGGGGGCAGATCTCGCGGCGTCAATCGACCGCCGGCAGCCAGGTCCCCGGCCCGGCGCGCGGCCGGCGCCGACGTCGTGGGGGTCACTCGACCGGCAGGAGCCGGACGTAGTCCACGGCGAACATGTAGGCCTTCTTGGCCTTCGGGTTCGCGCCCGTGATCTCCACCGTCAGCTCGTGCGCCCCCTTCGACAGCTCGTGCGTCCCCAGGGACAGCACCTTGGTGGGCACCACCTTCGGGCTGTACAAGTCGATCGGGCCGCCCAGCTTCTCGCCGTCAAGCGAGAGCTGCACGATCCCGTAGTCGTTGGCCTTCGTCAGCACCGCCTGGAGCTCGTACTTCCCCGCCGCCTTCACCGGCAGGGCGAGGGTGAGCTTGTCCTGCGGCTTGGCCTCGATCCACCACAGGTGGGTGTTGCCGCTCCACTTGTCGGCGCCGAACGTCAGCAGGTTCTGGGGCGCGGCCTTGCCGGCCGTCTTCGCCAGCACCTTCATCGCCTCGCCCTCGATGGCGCCCCGGACGCGGAACACCTTCGGCCGGTCGTACCAGCCCAGGCGCCGGCCGAGGGGCACGGCGGGGTAGGGGTCCTTCCCGCCCGGCGCGAGGTACCAGTAGGCCACGGCGGCGTAGCGCGTCGGCCAGTCGTTCGGGAAGTACTTCTCGATCGCCGCCTCCAGCGACGTCTGGAACGGGATGTTGTCGTTGACGTGCCAGCGGTTCAGCGAGACGTGCCCGCGGTTGTTCTGGCTGATGGTCTGGCAGTGGTAGGCCCGGTGGAACAGCGTCGCGTTGCCCCAGGCGTAGCCGAAGTAGTCCTCGCTGCCCGTGCCGAACGTGGAGGGGAACTTCTCGCCGTCGACGAAGAACTTCTCGTCGCCCTCGCCCCACCACCATCGGCCCTCGCCCGCGGGGGGGTACTGCCCGCCCTTGGGGTTCCACACGTGGAGCATCACGCCCACGAGGCGGCCGCGACCCGTCGTCGTCAGCAGCGTCCAGTCCGGGTAGCGGTCCTTGCCCTTCGGCAGGAAGGCGTCGCGGTGCCACTTGGCGTGGAAGCGCCCGAGCGCTTCGGCCGGGCGGGACAGCGGCGCGTGCGTGAGGCGCAGCTCGACGTCCCGCGCCTTCGTGCCGTCGTTGACCAGTTCCACCTTCGCGGACCTGGCGAACGGCATGTACCACAGGCTGTAGAAGCCGTCGTCCGTCATGCCCATCGGCAGCGACTGGTACGGGTTGACGCCCGGCGCGGTGCCGAAGAAGTCGCCGAGGGGGCACCACACGGCCGGGGCGGCCTCGGCGTCCCACGTGATGCGCAGGACCAGCTCGCGAAGGGCGTCCATCTCGTCGTCGCGGTCGGCGAAGGCCGCCTTGGCACTCAGCGCCGTGATCGCCCGGGGCCCGGCCAGCTCGACCACCGTGTGCGCCTTGCCCGGCTTGACAGCCACGCGGAAGGTCTCCGTCTTCTCGCCGCGGCGCGCCCCGGCCGGGTCCTTCCCCATTCGCGCGCCGAAGTACGTATCCGCGGCCGCCAGGGCGGCGGCTGCCTCCGTCGAAAGGGGCAGGCGGAAACTCTCCACCTCCGTGCCGGGCGGGAAGAGGCTGTAGGTGAAGTGGAAGTACCGCCCCCAGCCCTTCTCGGCCACGATCTTGCAGGACTTGGCGAACGGGATCGGCACGTAGCAGTTCTGGCCGCGCGCCGACGTGTAGCAGAGCGACTTGTGGACGAACGGCTTGGTCGTGCGGTCGAAGTAGCTCTTGAAGGGCAGGTCGACGGCCGGCTGCGTCGCTCCGTCGAGGGTGATCTTCAGCCGCCCGTCCTTGGGCATCGCCGACCAGATCCGCCAGATGCACCCCGGGCCGTCCATCTCCGCCAGGACCAGGGCGTCGCCTTCCTTGCGGATGAACCCGTTGCCGTCGCCGTTGGCGTGCCAGTAGACGTACTTGCCGGTCTTCTCGTCGTAGCGGCTGCGGCGGTCGTAGCTGGACCACTGCTTGCACCGCTCGCCGGGCGCCGGCAGGGCCGCCAGTCGCTCCAGGTCCGTCAGGCGCCGGGCCAGGTCCTGATAGCTCAGCGCCGGAGCCGCCCGGCCGACCTGGGCCCCCAGCAGACACGCAACCGCCGTCGCGAAGAGTCCTCGCATGGTCCTTCTCCCATTCTCTGCATCCGATGCCAAAGCGCTCCGCGACGGCCCCGGGGCGCCCCGCTGCGCCCGCCGTGGGCCGCCGCCTGGGACTACGAGCCCGTCTCGCGGACGACCAGGTCCGACGCCTTGCAGGCCGGATGGTGGTAGCGACTGCGGCCGGGGGTCCTCCAGCCGCGCTGGATGGCCTGCTGCGGACACCAGTGGTAGCAGGCGTAGCACTGCTCGCACCGCCCCAGCCAGCGGGGAAGCCCGTCGACCAGCTCGATGTTCCCCACGGGGCAGACCTTCGCGCAGAGCCCGCACTGGTTGCACGTCTCGTCGACGGAGAACTTGCGGTCGGCCTTCGGCATGGACCAGCGGAACATCGGGTGGATGAGCCTGCCCAAGCCTCGCCACAGGAGGAAGCGCTTCTCGATCCGCCCGCGGGGGCTGCCCCGCAGGGCCGCGACGACCTCGGCGATCCTCGCCTCGGCCTTGGCGAGGATGCGCTGCTGTTTCTCCGGCTTGGGCGGCCCGCCCAAAGGCGGGTAGTTCTCCGGCATCCGCACGCCGTACGCCGCCGCCAGCTCCAGCCCCCGCTCGCGCAGCAGCCGGCGGGTGAGCTGCGGGGCCGAGCCCGGGTTGCTCGCGTACGTCATCACCGCGAAGACGTACGTGTCCGCGTCGGCCGGGAGGTCCTCGATGAACCGCTCGACGATGGCCGGCGGCCCCCAGGCGTAGACGGGGAACACCAGCCCGACGCGCTCGGCGGGCTCCTGGGGGCGGCCCGCGGCGCCGGCGATCGGGACCAGCCGCGCGTCGCCGAGGCCCTCCTGGATCGCCCGCGCGACCCGCAGCGAGTTGCCCGTTCCCGAGAACCAGTACAGTGTCGTCTTCATCCGGACACCTCCCGCATGCCGCGTGCCGCAGGCCGCTCCGGCCGCTCGCCCGCCCCCGGCGGCATCATACCACCGCGCTCGCCCGCACTCCAAGCCCCGCGCGGGCAACCCCGTCCCCGTGCGCCACGTTTGCCGGGCCCGCTTCGCGGGCTCGCCTCGCGGGCTCGTTTAGCGGGCCCGCTTGCGGGCCGCTCTCTTCC
>CAZXOC010000034.1:34166-37169 GCA_964642165.1 uncultured Planctomycetaceae bacterium
GCGGGCTCGCCTCGCGGGCTCGTTTAGCGGGCCCGCTTGCGGGCCGCTCTCTTCCCCGCCCCACCCAAGCCCCGCGCCTTCCGCACGAAGGGGATCACCGCGAGGACCAGGCCGAGCAGCACGCCGTTGATCGCCACGTAGAGGAAGAAGGCTCCGTGCAGGCCGACGCGGTCGGCCGCGGCCGCCACGGCGAACGGGATCACCAGGGCGCCGATCGCGCCGCCGGCGCCGGCGAAGCCCACCGCGACGGACTGACCCCGGGCGAAGTGCCTGCCCACCATGGACATCACGAGGGGATAGACGGCCGAGTAGCCCACGCCGGTGAGGAAGAACCCCGCGCCGGCCGCCCAGGGCGAGCCGGTCCACAGCGCCCCCGGCAGCGCGGCCGTGCACAGCAGCCCCAGCGCCGTCAGCAGCCGCACGTGGTGCGTGCCGTGGTAGGCGATCGAGACGCCCAGCCGCCCGGCCAGCAGCCCGCCCCAGAAGATCGAGACCATCATCGACCCCGCCCGCGGCGGCGCGTTCAGGACGGCGACGTAGTACTCGCCCACCCACGAGGAGACGCCGACCTCCGCGCCCACGTAGACCAGCAGGATCAGGAAGCAGAGGATCAGCAGGGGCCGGCGAAGCAGCTCGAGGATCGGCGGCTCGTCGCCGGCGGCCTCGTCGCCGTCGCGGAGGCGGCGAAACGGCAGCAGCGCCATCAGGACCGCCATGCCGACGGCGACGCCCGCCATCAGGCGGAACATCAGCCGCCAGCCCGCGCCGAGGGCGACGAGGCCCTCCAGGGCCAGCGGCGAGAGGATCGCCCCCACCGAGAAGGCGGCGTGCATCAGGTTCATCAGGCGGCTGTGCCCGGCGCGCTCCATGCGCAGGACGGCGTAGTTGACCACCACCTCGGTGCCGCCCGCGCCGCCGCCGACCAGCAGCTTCGTCAGCACGTTGAACGCCACGTTCGGGGTCGCGGCGAACAGCGACAGCCCCGCCGCCTGCACGAGAAGCCCGCCGGCGATGACGCGCCGCGGCCCGAAGTGACGCACCAGGACGCCGCAGAGGAACGTCGAGACGAAGTACCCCACCGAGCCGGCGGCGAGCACGACCCCCGTGGCCGTGTAGCTCCAGCGGAAGTCCCGCACGATCTTCGGCACGACCGCCCCGGTGACGGCCAGGTTCAGCCCGAACAGCACGAAGCTCGCCAGCATGGGGTAGAACAGCACCCGGTGCCGCGGCTCGACCTGGGGAAGCAGCTTCATGACGCGACCCGGCGAGAGGCCCTACCGGGCCTGCCTGCTCCGCACCTGCTGCCACGGCAGCACGCCGCAGCGGGCCGCCCAGTCGTCGTAGGCGGCGGCCAGCTCGGTCACCTTCGCCGCGTTGCGGTCCGCCAGGTCGTCCAGCTCCGTGCGGTCGGCGGTCATGTCGTACAGCTCCCAGCGGCCCGGCTCATACTGGCTGACGAGCTTCCATCGGCCGGACCGCACGGCGCGGTTGCCCTCGTGCTCCCAGAAGATCGGGCCCTCCCGCCGCCAGGAATCGCCGCGGAAGACGCGCGCGAAGCTCTGGCCCTCGATGGGCAGGATATCGCGCCCGTCGAACGTGCGGGGATACTCGCAGCCGGCGACGTCCAGGCACGTCGCGACGAGGTCCACGACGTGGGCGGGCTCGTGGACGAGGGCGCCCGCGCCGGCGATCCCCGCGGGCCAATGGGCGATCAGCGGCGTGGCGATGCCGCCCTCGTGCACCCAGTGCTTGAACAGGCGAAACGGCGCGTTCGAGACGTTCGCCCACGGCAGGCCGTAGCTCTGGAACGTCTCGGGCCCGCCCGGTTCGAGCCCCTCGACGTTGCCCACGCGGACTTCCCGCCCGTCGCGCGTGACGGGCAGCTCGGCCTCCGTGCGCCCGTTCTCGCGGAGGAACTCGGCCGAGCCGCCGTTGTCGGACAGGAAGAGGACGAGCGTGTTGTCGGCGACGCCGCGTTCGCGCAGCTTGTCGAGGATCCGCCCGACGTTCTGGTCGACGCGGTCGACCTGGGCGGCGTAGACGGCCATGCGGGCGTCCTGCCAGTCCTGGTTGCCCGCGCTTTGCCACGGCGGGGCGTCGGCGTCGCGCGGGGAGATGTCCCACCTCGGGCTGAGCACGCCGAGGCCCTTGAGCTCCTCGTGGCGCGCGGTGCGGGCGTGGTCCCAGCCCTTGGCGTAGGTGCGGCGGTAGCGGGCGATGTCCTCCGCGCGGGCGTGCAGCGGCCAGTGCGGGGCGTTGTAGCAGACGTGCAGGAAGAAGGGCATGCCGTCGGCGACGGCCCGGTCGATCATCCCGAGAGCGGCGGTGGTGTAGCTGTCGGTGGTGTAGAAGTCCTCCTCGGCCTCGATGAAGTCGTGGTTCCGCATCAGCGGGGACGGGTGGAAGTAGCTCCCGCCGGTGGGGATGCCGTACCAGTCGTCGAAGCCGCGGTCCGGGGGCAGGGGCTTGCGCGGGTCGTGGACGCGCCACGCCGGCCCGGGCCGACGCGGCCAGGAACCCCCCACGTGCCACTTGCCGGTAATCAGCGTGCGGTAGCCGGCGGCCCGCAGGGGCTCCGCGAGGGTCACGCAGCGGTCGTTGAGGAAGCCCTGGTATGCCCCGTCGCCGCGGTCCTGTGTCATGTCGCCCACGCCCGCCTGGTGCGGGTACAGGCCGGTCAGAAGGCTCGCCCGCGTCGGGCAGCAGCGCCCGCAGTTGTACATCTGCGTGAAGCGGATCCCCCGCCGGGCCAGCCCGTCGAGGTGCGGCGTGCGGATCTCCGAGCCGAAGCAGCCGATGTCCGAGAACCCCATGTCGTCACAGAGAAGCAGGACGATGTTGGGGCGCCGCAGCCGCGAGCTGTCGCTGGGGGGCATGGGCGGTTCCTTCTCTTCCGGGCAGCCGAACCGGCGAGTATAGCGGCCCTCGCCCGGAAGGGAACAACCGGGACCGTCAGCGGATCACGTCAAGCGAAGTGCGCAATGGGCAGTTGGGCGGTCTCCT
>CAZXOC010000035.1:0-37148 GCA_964642165.1 uncultured Planctomycetaceae bacterium
CTAGCACGGCCCGCAGCCGGCCGTCTTCGTCGTCCACGCGGATCGCACAGAGCCGGTCGTTGGTGCCGCCTTCGGCCCCCAGGGCCCGGTTGACGCTCACCCCGACGCAATCGCCCGCGGCGCTTCCCACTCGCGCCGGGGCTGCATCCTTGGCCGCCTCCGTTGCCGCGCGGACGATCCGCTCGCACAACTGCTCGCAATATCCCCCTTCGGGCGCGCCCCAGCTTCGTAGCGTCACGGTCGCAGGTCCCCCGTGCGTGTGCGTGCACGCAAGCAGGACCGCATCGAAGGCAACGTCGGCGGCCCGGGCGATCTGGCGCCGAATCCGTTTGGCCAAGGGCTCGTCGAGGCCCAGCAGATCGCAGGAGACGATCAGCACCCGCTCGGCGCCTTGCTCCAACATCACCGCCTTCGCCTTGAGTGGGTGCAGCACGCCGCGGGCCGGTCCGAAGGCCCCGCCGGCCAGCTCGGCATCCACTTCGGGAGTGATATCCACAACCGCTACGCCTGCTCGCATCACGTCCTTCCTCGTTGAGTCCGTTGGTTGCCTCGATGCCAGCAGCAATCGGCCGGGCGGATCCCGGCCTGTCTCACCGCCTCGGGATCGATCCCTGATTCGCCGAGTCTAGCACGAAGCGGCGGGGGAACAAGCGTTTCCGGATCCGGAGTAACCGTCCCAGCGATTGTGGCGGATTCTAGAGGGATTCCTGGTTGCGGCAGGTTCAAAGGGCCTGCCGCAGGTCGCAGACTCCGTGATTCCCCCGCAGGAAGCTGGCCAGGTACGGATGGGCCAGAGCCTTCGCGCCGGACTTGAAGCCCCGCATCGTCTTCGACCGAATCTTGTATGTCAGGCCGATGATCCGCTCGGATACGTTGTTCGTCGGATCTACGGGATCGTCACTGACTCGCGTCCACGTCCGCTCGATGTGCTGAAGAAGCTGGTTGACCTTCCACGGCAAGCCCTTCGGCGCGTTGATGTACCTTCGGACCAGACGCGACAGGTCTTCCGGAACCGTTGGCGGACGCGGCTGCAACCGCAGCAGTTCCAGCAGCTCCCGCATCGTCTGGGCCTCCAGCGGCTTGTCCTCCGCTTCGGCCCGCCGCAACAGATCCCACGCCCGCTTGCCCTTGCTCTTGCGCCAGTGACTCAGGCACAGGCGATGCCGCCCCTCCGGAACGATCCCCTCGTAGACGGAATGCTCGTCCGTCCGGAGTTCCTCCGCTCCCACGTGAGCCATCACCCGGGCCACGTGACGGCGAACCGCCCGGGCATCGGTCTCCTGCAGAGGCTCCACGCAGAGGAGTTTGCCGCGATCCACGTCCACGAAGAACACCATCCCCGCCGAGCGACCGGCCATCGCCGCCCCCGTGCCGTCCACCCCCAGCACGCGAACACGCACCTTCGGCGCCGCCTCGTGGTAGCTTCGCGCCACATGACCGGCCTCGGCCACGTCCCGCTCCAACGCGCTCTTGCTGCCCTGCCATTCGAGCATGCCAAGGAAGGTCGCTGCGTTGCGGTAGCTCAGGCCGAACATGTACAGCACCACGCCGATCAGACGCAGCCGCTCGCTACGTTGCCGGTTGGCCCCTACGCCCTCGGCACGAAGGGTCCATGTGACGCCACAGTAGACGCATTTCATGCGGCGTTGCGGGACGGTGTGAACCTTCGGATCGCTGACAGCGCGGTACCGCACGCCCGAGTGGATCCTGCCCCCCAGCCGCCCGCAGTGCGGACAACGACGATCAAGCTCGAACCCCTTCCCGACCGATGGTAGTCTGTAGTGAACCACGATAGCCTCCTTGCCACCGATGGCCTTTGTCATCCATCGAATCGGCAAAGAGGCTCTCTTTTTGCCGCCTCAACCACACGATTTGGGACAGTTACGATCCGGAGGCTTCTCGCGCAGGATACCTGTCACCAGGACCTCGCGAGCCTGCGAGAATGGGGCCGGTGGATCCAACTGCGAGCATTGGGACTCACTCCCATACAGGAGCAATGGCGTGTCGCTGAAATGGGAACTGCCTGTGCGTGTGACGGTCGGCGTCCTGCTGTTGGGATCGGGCACAGCCCGTGCCGAGCCCGCCGTGCGGTCGGTCTCGGCCGCGGTGAGGGACATGCGGGCCGCCCGCGATGCGCTCGTCCGCCGGCTGGCGGATCGGGCCAAGGCCGATGACGCCAAGGAGGCTGCCTCGGACTTCCATCTGACACTCGACGAGGGCGCCGACCGCGATGAGCTTCAGGTCCTGTTCAGGCGGCGCGGGGGGAAGTGGTTGACCGGCGAAGCTGTCGTCCCCTACTGGCGCCAGGAGACGCAGGTCGAGAAGTTCAGCTTCCTGCATCGCGGCGGGGCCGCGGCCACGACGCGCGACAAGTTCGTGTACCGGGTGGATCCGGCCGGGCTGAATCTCGCCGACGGGCGTCTCACGGGAACGGCCGAGGGGGTCTTCCGGCTCGACTGGCTGCGAGAGGAGCGGATGGTCCCGGGCGGCCGGGCCCTGTTCACACTGGATGGGCGCTGGTCGCTGATGGACCGTTGGCGGATCGTAGACCACCGCCGGCCGATGCGGCAGAGGTTCGCTCTTCGTGCCGAAGTCCTGCCCGACACGTTTGACTTCGCCCTGCTGCTGCACGGCGGCATCGACGGGAAGGCGTCTCACCTCCGATTCCGTCTGCCGCAAACTCCGTGGCGTCCGCCGACGATCGCCGCGCCGCGATGGAACGCCGCCGTTCACGAGGCCGACACGTCCGGCCTGCGTTACGACCACGGCGCGCTGAGCGGGTCGCTCCTCGTCCGCTACGTGCCCGATCCGTGGTACCCCAAGCAAGTCCATCACGTGAAGTACACGCTGAGCGGAAAGGCCGCGGGGGGGTGGTTCGACGGGGAATTCCAGGCCGTCGTGACCGGAAAGAAGGACATCAAGATCGTCGGCCAGAGCCGCGGGCGCACGGCGCGTACCGGGCCGCGGGAGTGGCACGGAGCCGTCACCGGGCGTGCCGGGTGGACCGTCGAGGGGCGTTACGAGGCCTCGGGCGACATGGGCCGATCCAGCGGCCGGGCCTCCGGCGTGATGATCCGCCCCAGCACGGAAATCGCACGGCTCCTACAGAGCCCGGCGTCCCCGAAGGCAAAGGAGCCCACCGCGGCCCTGCTGGAAACCGTGACGGAGGCCGGCCGCCTCTACGGGCAGATCCGCGCGCTGCGGATCGCCATGGAGCACTATCCACATCCGGTGGAGTCAGCGCTGGGTCAGACCCGGCTCCCGGCACCACAGTGGACGGGAGAAGAGGCTGATCTCCATGCAACGACTGCGTACGTCCGATCCGTTCGGAAGCTGATTGGCGGGTCCGCCCCCGTTGGCCTGGGCGCGCGAGGCAGGGCCGATCAAAGTGACCCGCTCTTCGGGCCGTACTACAGTTCGACGCCGTTGGCCGGTGAGCCGTCGGCGCTGCCGCCGGAGCAAGCCAAAGCCGGGCCGCAGCGCTGGCAGCACATCGCCCGGTGGCGCGTCCTGGGGCCGTTTCCCCAGGTGCGAGGAAGGGACCTGGACACGCCCGCCCTGCCCGACCTCGTCCCGGCGGCGGGAGCGGGATACACGGCGCGCCCGGCGGAACTTGGCCGCGACTATCACCCCCCCGCCGACGGCCTGCTTCGTTGGGAGACAGTCCCTTCACAGGCAGACGGAACACTCCGCCCGCCGGCGTGGACATGGCGCCGTAAGCGCGTCGGCGGCCGGCGATCGGAGGAGTTCGTCCTTGAGCGATCGGACACGCCCGGCCGGGCAGATACCTTCTGGTATGCTGCGAGCGAGGTCGTCTCGCCGACGGCCAGGCAGGTGCACATGGGCCTCAGCGCCCACGACCATGCCAAACTATGGATCAATGACAGGCTCGTTTGGGTAGACGAACAGCGCGAGTGGGGCCATCGCTCCGGTGCCGTAGCTGTGATTCATGCTTCGCTGCGCAAAGGCGTCAACCGCCTGTTGGTCCGCTGTCGGGACGACCGGGGCAGTTCGTGGGTGCGCGTCCACGTGTGTACGCGCGGCATGCCGTCGGGGAATCCGCCGATCCATGGTCCGGCCCCGCCGCCGGGCCGCGAGAAGGTCGCCGGCCTGGCGGGCGACTACATCCACTGCTACCCGTCGGCCGACCCGCCGCTGGCTTGGGACGTGGACAAGGGAATCAACGTGCTGTGGCGGACACCCCTTGCCGTCGCTCGGGGCCACGGGACGGGCGTCTCCGGCGGCGGGCAGAGCGTTCTGGTGCCCTCGGCCCTTCCGCCGCTGCTCGTAACCGGCGGGAAAATCCTGGCCAACCTCAAGCCGCACGCGCTTGTATGCCTCGACGCGGAAACGGGCAAGGAACTCTGGCGGCGAGAGTCGAACGTCCTTCAGTTGCTGGACAGAGCCGACTTCGCGGCATGGGCACGGGCCGACGACGCGGAGCGCCTCGCTCTGCTCAAGAACCACAACGTGCTCTCGAAGAAGGCCAAGTCGCTGGACGGGCTCCGCGGCGGGCCGCCGGCCTCGGACGGCGAGCACGTGTACGTCCTATACGATACCGGAGTGGCCGCGTGCTACGACCTCGCGGGCAAACGCAAGTGGATGGTCCCCACGCACATGGCGGGCGCGTCGATGGTCCTCGCCGAGGACAGGCTGGTCCTCGAGGGTGCTGCGCCCGATGGCAGGAATAGGGGCATTGCCACGCACCCACTGGCCGCGCTGGGTGTCGCGACGGGCAGGGCCGTCTGGACGGCCGCGGCGCGCGGGGCTCACGCCGGGCGCGGCCACTTGCTGAGGTTGACCCACGGCCGGACGCGGCGCGACGTGCTGCTGACGCGCACCTGGGAAGCGATCGACGTTGGCACAGGCGAGGTGCTGCCCTGCCGGGCGGGCCCCGAGCAATGGAACTGGGACGGCGTCTGGCAAGGCGGCGACACATTGTACTCGACCTTCGAGAACGGCAGCACCGCAGTTCGATTCTGGATCGACGCCGACGGCCAGATCGGCAGCCGGATGCTCTGGCGAAGGCAACGCCACCACGCCTTCGTAGCCGGCGGGCCCGGGGGGACGGTCAGCGACGGCAAGCTGCTGTACGCCTTGCGCCTCGTGCCCGAACACGCGAAGCACTGTCCCGCCTACGCCCTGTCGCTCGACTTCCTCGAACCCGCGACGGGCAACCAGGTTGGCTGGCTGAATCCGGTCCTCCGCGGCACGAATCGTCGGATGTCACCCGTCATGGCGGGGGAGTACCTGTTTCTCGCCGACAGCCGCGGCGGGCCGCACAGCGGTGGCGAGCCGCCCGAGAGGCGAATCACCGTTCTTCGACGCGGCCGACTGCCCGAAGTCGCCTGCGACAGCCCCGCGCCGAACAACGCGGCGAATCCCGTGTTCGACGGCAAGCGGATGTACGTCGTGTTGGGCGATGAGATCGTTTGCGTCGCTGTCACTACGCCCGAGGGCAAGCGATACCAGGACGAGCAACTCGCCAAGACGCTGCTCGAGCGGATATACAGGGAG
The DNA here is from genome assembly GCA_964642165.1 of uncultured Planctomycetaceae bacterium. Classification (GTDB taxonomy): domain Bacteria; phylum Planctomycetota; class Phycisphaerae; order SM23-33; family SM23-33; genus CAYRVX01. The sequence continues at coordinate 5,518 of CAZXOC010000035.1, forward strand.
CCCGACATGGGCAGCCCCACGGTGATCGCCCCGATCCGTGACGCCGACGTGCCCGCGGCCACACCCGTAGTGAAGCTCGTTCCGGGCGACGCGATCACGGGCTGCCTGGTGGCCGGGCCGTTTCCCGAGCACGAAGACGGCGCCATTCCGGCCAGCCTTGTTCCGCAAACCAGACTCCCCCGGATCGGCGATGGCTTGACGATCGCGGGAGTGACACGCAGGTTCCAGCCACTGGACAGGCAGGCGGTCGCCACTGACACGAGCTTCCACAACGACGGTCGACTGGATGACTGGCAATTGCGCGTCACGCGACGGAAGATCGACGTTGCCGCCCTTGCCGGTCCCGATCCCAACGGCGTGCTGTATCTCCACACGATCCTCGACAATCCGCGCGCTCGGCTTGTCCTCTCCATGATCGAGGCCCCCGGCATGGTGGCGTGGCTCGGGGGAAGGAAGGTCGCCCTGGGCGAGCCGATCCGCCTCGACGCCGGGTTGTACCCGCTGCTGATCCGCGTGCGGCCGAACGCGTTCCGACGAAAGAAGCCCCAGGAGCCGGTAGACGTTCGGGAGGCTTTGGACGCCGGGGCCCTGCGCGACGTGAATTGGCCCGTGAAGTGGACGGTTTTCGGCCCGATGCCGAAGGCTGCGGGACAGCTCAAGGCCGACCAGCTTGCCGCCGTCTCCGCGGCAGTGACCCTCGGCCGGACGACCTTCCCTGCCCGCAAGCTGCCCTCGACGGGCGGCCCGGTGGATCTGACGAGGCTCCTGGGCATCCCGAAGGACGGCAAGGCCGTTCGCGTTCCCAGCGACCTGACGGCCTACTGCTTTGCGGAGGTAGACTGCCCCGCTGAGGGGAAGCTGATCGTCAACGCGTCCGCCGATTGGTTCATGACGTGGCACGTGGACGGCAAGCGCGTGTACAGCACGCTGCGCGGCGGCAACGCCCGCGCGGCCACGATGGCCGCCGCCCACACGTTCGCGGTGGAGGTGACGAAGGGCAAGCACGTCCTGGCCGTGGGAGTGCAGCCGGGGAGTAAGGGCTGGTCGCTGACATCCATCGGCGGGCTCGCAACGGGCGGCACAAGCGGCTTGGAGTCGAAGTTCCCCGCCCCCGGTGGAGTCAGAGCCGCCGAGGAGGAACACCGCGCCTCGCCGTCCTTTCTCGAGGCCGACGACCCGTCGGCCGTCCGCGCCGTGTGGCTGGAACAGGTCCGCCGCAGCCGCCCGCAACTGAAATGGGTCGCCCGGATACTCCCGGGAACCGAATACGCCCGTAAGGCCACACGCTACCTGGACGCCCTGGAAGAGGAAGGCAAGTGACCGTGACAGACCGCCACCGCTGTTAACGCGCCCGGGAACTGGGAAGGAGAGGAAGCGGATGGACCGAAGGGCTTTCCTGAAGGCGACCGCTTCGGCAGCGGCCGTAGTCACCGTGAGCGACGGCGCTCCCGCGCCCGCCGCCGCCAAGCCGGCGGCGCGGCGAGAGAAACGCATGGCCGTCGGGTGTCAGCGATGGGGCAGCAACCCGGAGCGGCTGGGCTTCCTCCTGAGGTGCGGAGTGCGACGAATCTGCATCTCGCCGGCGAAGCCCGGCCCCGATCGCATCTGGACGGCCGAGACCTGTCAGGCCGCACGCCGGGCCGTCGAGGCCGTCGGCATGACCGCGGAAAGCATGTACTGGGGCGTTCCGATCGGCGTCCTCGTTCCCGATAGACGAGACGCCGCAATCGAACGGTGCCGCAAGCAGGTCATAGCCGCCGGCAAGGGGGGGATCCCCTGCCTGGCGTACACGCTGAACGTGCGGTACTGGCAGGCCCGAACGGGTCGCGAGCCCGGCCGCGGCGGCGGGCTGTACAGCGCCTGGGACCTAGCGAAGGCGACGGCCAAGCCCGGCCGGCGCGGCATCGGGCCCGTCACCGAAGACGACATGTGGGACCGCATCACGTATTTCCTCCGGAAGGTCGTCCCGGTCGCAACGGAAGCGAAGGTCCGCCTGGGCCTGCACCCCCCGGACCCGCCGATGCCGAAGCCCAACCCCTTCAAGACCGCCCAGGTCCTCGACACCGTCGAAGGCCTCAAGAGGTTCGTTACGATCTGCGACAGCCCATACCACGGCCTGACCTTCTGCCAGGGATGCTTCTGGCAAATGCTGCCGGAAGAGGTCAAGCCCGCCGGCCTCTACAAAGGCATCCGCTGGTTCGGCGGCCGCAAGAGAATCTTCCACGTCCACTTCCGGAACCTCCGTGGCGGGCGGGAGAAGTTCGTCGAGACATTCCATGACGAGGGGGACATTGATATGTTCGAGGCCGTACGGACGTACAAGTCCGTCGGCTACACTGGCATCCTCATGCCGGACCATGTTCCCCACCACGAGGAAGACCCCCAGGGGCTCCAGCACTTCGCCTTCGCCTACGGCTACATCAAGGGCCTCATCCAAGCTGCCTATGCCAAGACATAGGGAGCAATCAAGGTGTGTGGCGCAACATCTACTCGCTGGCAAGCCATCAGAGCAGATCCCGGACTGGTGGGCTCCATCGTGCCGCGGTGAAGCCATCGTCAGTAGCGTCGGGCTTCCAAAGTGCGCAGTTCGGGCAAGTCGCCGCCAAGGCTGCCCTTTAGAATGCTGAGGAGGCGCGCTCTTCGCTTTGCGTCCTGCTCCCCATTGACAATCTCCTTGGCGCATGCCATGGCCCGCCCATCGCTGCCGAAGCCCCTGACCAGGGCGTGAAGGGCCAACTGGCTTCCGGCCTCGGCGAGGGGGATGAGGTAGTTCCGGCCCCGCGTGCCTAGCTGCTCCGCTACCCGGATGAATCCCGCGGCGGTCGGCGAGTTGGCCTCACTTCGCGCATCAGGCGGCTTGGTGGGCAAGCGGTCGGCGATGCGGCCCAGCAGTTCTGCATCCCCGGAGTGGAGAACGACCATCGCCCGTAGCGACTGGGAGGATGCGACGCTCAGCAGGACGTCAGATGACCCGATGCCCTGGATCAAGGCGTCAACGGAAGCGGCATCCGTGGCAGAGGCCCGAACCAGCGCCCGGGCGGCGCACTGGGCGACCACGTCCTTGCGCTGCATTGTGGTGGCCAGCACGGCAACCCCTGCCTTGCCCAGGCCGGGGCCCAGCCGGCCGATCACCTCACAGGCGGCTCGGGCGCGCCGTGGCTCCTTCGCCGCCAGCTCCGGGGCCAGTTGCCGAAGCAGCGTCCGAGCAGTCCTTGCGTCGAGATGGCGCAGCGCCCTGGCGAGGAACGCGGCGCTGTCGCCTCGCCCGGCTTCTACAAGCACTTTGACCCGTGCCGTCACGGGCTCGGCCAGCTTCGCCGCGTCTTTGCCCCAGCGGCAAATCCCCGCGGCCAATGCCTCGCAGGAGCCGCGATCGGCGCGGGCCAGCAGCACCTCTCCGGCGGGCAGGTAGTCCGCACGCCACGGTGCTTCGGACGCGGCCCGATCGCGGACCGTCCGAAACGGATGAGCCAGGCCCTGAAGATCCTTGGGGAGCTTGCGGGCCCAATCGGGGATGTCCGGTCCGACGAAGAGGCCGTCGTCGACAGGCCGCTCGCGCCAATCGTAACACAGCAGGCCCAAGGCGCCTCGCATCACCCTCCGGCCGGCGATCATCGGCTTGGCCATATAGCTGTCGTAGGCCGTCGTGGTCGGGTGCGGCGGCTTCCACACGCCGGAGAACGACGCGATCGTGGCCAGGGGGAAAATGCTGAAGAAGTCGTGATAGGCGTGGGATATGTCGCTTTCGAAGATCACCACGCCGTCGGTGGCGATGCCGTAGCCGTTCCGCGTGGCGTTCGACGCGAACAGATCCATGGCGCTGACGGGTTTGGCCAGGTCCTTGCCGGTGGCCAAGTCGAGCACGCGAAGCTCGACGGCCGTCGTCCGCTTCACCCGACCTTCCCTTTCCTGCGCCCAATGCAGCACGGCCACCCGCCTCCCGTCGAGACGATACGCCCACTTGCTGCCATCAGTCACCAGGTTGTCGCGCTGCCAAAGCTGCCTTGCCCCGTTGCCGGTGAGATGCCAGCAGACGGGATGGCCCAAAGCGCCGCCGCGATGGCCCAAGGGGTTGCTCTCCGCGTTGAGACGCTTCTTGCCGCCCAGGGCCACCAGCCGGTCACCGATCACCGTCAGGTGCCCCTGTGGTGTCACCTCGTCGATGCCCCATCGTGTCGACCCGTCAATGGGATCCAGACAGAGGATGCCTGTCGTCGTAGAAAGCAAGAGCAGGTCCTTGTCTCCGTGGCGCCAGATAGCCGGCAAGTGCCAGTTCGACACGCGCAAGGCACCCCTGCCCCCGCCGGCCTGCCAGCGCGTCGTCCCGTCAGCCGCATTGATCGCGTGGATGCCCCCGCTTTGGTCATTCAGCAGGACCAAGTCGTTCCCGACCGGCAGGAGGTAGCCCAGGCCCATGTTGTGGCCAGCGATCGTCCTGGTCCTTCGCAGCAGGCTGTTGAGCTTGAGAAGCTCAGCTTGCGCACATCGGTCGGTGGCTGGCCGCTCCCAGCGCCATTCGCCACTCCGCGCGTCGATGCCGTACAGACGCCACGACGGGCCGAGGAACACGAAAGTGTCGCCCACGATGCAGGGCGTGTTGTTGTCGGGGATGCAGCTCTTCATCGACTGGCCGTTGATCGACCGGCGAACGAACGTCCGCACCCAGCGCGTCTTGCCAGTAGCCAAATCGACACAGTGGGCGACGTCATCGGCCTCGACCCGGAACAGTGCCTTCGAGTACTTCCTACCGCGTGGGACGTCGTAGTACACGTCGCCGGCCGGTCGCGTGTAGAACTGGTACACGCACCCGAACGCCACGACCGGCGAGCACCCGCCCCCGCCGGGATGCCCCGCCGCGCCGCTGCTTCCGTCGGTGGAACTCCAGGCCTTGCCCCTCGGCATGTCGTAGGCCTCAGACTTCCACAGCAGCCTGGCCCTCGACGGGTCGGCGAGAATTCCTGCGCCCGTGTCCAGCGCGGAGTAGTCGCCACGCGGCCCCCGGTAGCTGGGCCAACCCGCAGCCCACGCCTCAGCCTGTGTCGGCGGAGATATCGCCCTCGGCTCGTCCGCCATGGCCGGCCAGGCCGCTATAGTCACCGTCAGCATCACGAGTGTCTTCATGCGCCACCTCGGCTGATCCGCTCCAGCTTGAAGTCATCGAAGTACGCCTTCCCCCGGCCGATGACCACGAAGCGGACGTTGATGGGGTTGCCGTGCTTCGCCGAGACGAACTCCATCTCCGCCTTCTGCCATCGGTCGCCGCTCCGCACGAGCCGGGTCCTGCCCTTGCCGGCCGTCTCCGCGCCCAACAGCTCCCTCGGCTCGTAGCCCATCCCCGGGGTGGGGATGACGAACGCCTTGGCATCTTCCCCCTCGACGAAGACCCAGCACTCCAGCCGGTAGCGCTTGGCGGGAAGGAAGCGCGTGTGGCCCCGGTCCCGCGGCCAGAACTTCGTCTTGGTGAATTCCTCGGCCGTGACGCCGTTGACTTCCAGGGACTTCTTGCCGCTGTGGGCCCGCCGATCACTCACCTTGCCTTCGACCGGCTGGAAGCCGCGGAGCGTTGTGCTCGCGGGGAGCGGCTGGTCTTCGAAGTCCTCCCCTCCCGGCCGGATGAGCACGGTCGTTCCGTGCCCGTTGACGACCTTGGCGTTCTTGACGACGTGCCGGCATATCTCCGGCGGCAGACCCACCATTCGCTGCCGGATCGTCCCGTAGCAGTAGCCGTCCTTCTCTCTCAGTGGTACGACGGGCGCGCTGGTGTGGAACTCCCCCCATATCGGGCACTGGGGATAGCGCACCGGCACGCCGCTCTGCGGAAGAAGCGCCATCCCCCAGCCAGACCGGTCGGAAAGATAAGCCGCAAAGCCGTCCGGCCGTATCACGGGATGATACTTGCGGTACAGCGATTCGCAATTGTTCGACCAGACAGCGAAGCGCTCACCACTGACGCGACGGTCGGAGGCATCCGGCGTGCAGCCGGAATACGCGTAAGTGATCGCCCCCGGCCAGATGATCGTCACGCCGAACGGGAAGAACGAGCCGGAGCCCGTCGTCTCGGCCGGCTTGCCCGTCTTCTTGTCCTTCGGCCTGCCCTTGTGACGCCACCGGGTCTCGCGGTCCACGACGTACCCCAGAACGGGATCGACCCGGAACGTCAGCCTGGTCACACAGCCGATGTGCGGCGTTGCCTTCCGGTGCGGGTGCGAGGGTCCGTGCCCTTCGGCGATTCCCTCCTCCGGCCAGACGCCCTGCTTGATGACAATATCCATCGTCTCGCCGGTGCGGGCGACCTTGTGGCTGATCGGGAACGCGCCAAACGCGGCTGAAGGGATTCCCATGCCAAACCGCTTGAAGCCCGGCGTGTAGGTCTCGTCGAGCCGGTTCCGAGTGTCGGCACCGGGGAACGGCGACCACAGCCAGTCGGGCGCGAGGCCGATCGGCATCTCGCCGTCCATCAAGATTTCCAGCTCCGCCTTGTGCTGTTTGGGGATCCATCGCTTGGAACGGTCGGGATTCTGCCAGTCCCACCACCACCACGTGTGCTGCTTCTTAGCTATGTGGAATCTGGGTTTGTGGCCTTTGAATCGCGCAAGCGGCTTGATCTCCTCCAGCACCCGCGTTAACTCACCCCCCGCCGCGGCAGGCTCTACACTGGCCGCTAGAAGCAGCAGCGAGCCGACTGCCGTAGCTCGCAAGCGTCTCCGCCAAGCCATCCTGTGCCGTGCCATGGGTTGTCTCTCCGGGGCGCTAGACTACTTGCCTTTCAGCGTCTGCCCGTGCATGGCGTGGAGCTTGAGCCACGCCTCGGCCTGCTTGCGGTCGGCGACCCAGAACATCTTCCTGCGCTTCGCCTCGGGCACGTCTGTAGCCTTGCGGATCAGCGTCTCCGGGGCAGTCGGGCCGGCAGCCCGGATGCGGGCCAGTTCGGCGGCCTGTTTGTCGACCTCGGCCTGGAGCTTCTGCGCGAGGGCCACGTCGGCATCGGTCACGTCTTCCAGCCAGGGGCCGACCCGACCCCACTTGACCGTCATACGCAGCACCATCAGCAGCGGGTACCGCCCCGGCTGAAGCTCGAGCACTTGTTTGTGGAATACCGGCACGCCGTTGAGGACGATCTGCTGCCGCGTTGCCGCCGTGAACGGCGCGACCAGCCGGTAGTGCTTCCGCTCGGGGATCTCCAGCACGGTGAAGGCCAGCATGGTGAACTTGGTCGCCGGGCGCAGGGGGGTGTTCAGGGAGATGCCGCCTTCCTTGGCGACGTGCTTTGGCTCGATGCGGCTGAACGCGGCCGTCTTGCCGTCGATGGTCACCGTATCGCCCGGCTTGGGCGTGAGCTGCCGCAGCTCGCCCAGCTCCAGCATCGGGTCGGCCTTCATCGGAAACGCAAGCGAGGTGAGGACCCAGTCGTTGAGGCCCTGCCGGGAGGTGTCGGGCTTGACGATGGGCACGCCTTCGGGCGGGGTGAAGCCCTTCGGCGGCGCCATCGCGGCGTATCCGCTGACGGGGGATTCCTCCTTACCGCCCAGGACGTACCCGTCGGGCCCTTCCTGGAGGGGCAGGTGCGGCACGCGGTAGAACTCCTCCACGGCGAACGGGTCGATGAGGTAGCCCCCGGCCGGGTCCACCTGCTTGAGCTGCACCGAGCCGTCGGTGGCGTACTTGTCCGTCGGCACGCGGAGGGCGAGGGCCTTGTCGATGAACAGCGAGAGGTAGTCCCAGATTCGCAGGACGCTCATCACGCCGGCGGGAACCGGCTTGCCCCAGCCTTTGCCGCCATGGGTATCGGGATAGTCGCCGTGGCCTACGCCCTTGGCGACGACCTGATGGGGCAGCCACGCCGTCCGGGCACGGTAGTTCAGCAGCGATGGCCGGACGTGATTGAACCACGTCCCGCCCCACTCCGTCTCGCCGTTGGCGTTGACCTGGAGGATGGTCTCGTTCTGGGGCTTGGCCCACGGCAGCATCGGCCAGGTCGGCGTCTCTCCGTGATACGTCACCGACGCGATGGTGCGTTTGGGGAACAGCCAGGCCATGCGGAAGGGGAACTCGCCGCGGGACGACTTGCCGAACGTGATCCACGGCGCGTGACGGAACTCCGCTATTCTCGTCGCGCCCGCCACGAGGTCCAGCACCTTCTGAACGCGGGCAGGCTCGGCCGGCGGGTCCTTGCGATGCTCGATGCCGGTCTGGAACGTGCGCAGGTATACGATGCCCATCTCGCGGCGCGCCGCGACTTCGCGCAGGGCGGCGTGCTCGCCGAAGACCTTCGAGTCGCTGTTGGCGGGGATCAGCAGCACCGCGCGGATGCGTTGGGCGTCCTTCGGCGCCCAGACCAGCACGTCGGCCTTGGCCGGTCCCTTGCCTCGCCGCTTGCCAACCAGTTCGTCGGGCAGCCTCAGCCCCACCGGCCAGTGCGGCGGCTCGGCCAGGGGCTTCTCGGCCGCCGAGGCGGTGACGCAAGCCGCGAGCAGCACGGCCGCCGCAGGCAGGGCCCAGTGTGGCCGAGCACGCATATCGCTCATCGCATCGCTCCTTACATGTCGATCGGGCCGGGACGGAGGGAGCGTGTTGGGCCCACGGCCGGCCGGCGGCTACTGCTCGTACGCCGAGAGGATCTGGACGATCTCGACGTAGGTCTGATTCATCTCCTGGCGGTGGTCCCTCTCCACGGGCACGAGCACCGTGCGGTAGTCCCTCAGCCGGATGCCGACGCAGGCGTGGTGGTACTGTGGATCGAAGGCGTTGTACGAGGGCAGCTTCTCGTACTTGCCCCGAAAGGCCGTAACCTGCGTGGCCTCGGCCGCGCCGCGCGGGCTCAGGTTCCCTTCCGCGTCGCGGGAAACGTGGGCCACGTCCCGAAGAAGCCACTTGCGTTCCCTGAGCGCATCGTCGTTCTTCCGCCGCACCGAAACATAGTCGCCTGGGGCGATGAATTCCTTGCGGCTGAGGATGAAGTAAACGTGCCCGGGGTTCGGATCGGGCGCCGACCCGTCGGCCCGCTCCTGGAGGCGGACGGGCTCGGAGCGCCAGACGACAATGTCATTCGGGTCGGCGCTCTCGCGGTAGAGATGCAGGTCCCCGACGTCGACACGCTCCTCGAGCACGGCGAAGGAAACGTCGCGGACGCGCCCGACTTTCCAGCCGGCACGGACCTTCGAGCCCAGGCGCTCGGCCAGGTCGGCCAGGGCCTGTTCTGGCGTCTCGGGCTCCTGGCCGCAGCCGGCCGTCGCCATCATCACAGCGGTGGACAAGAGCATCGCGAGTCCGCGGGTTGCGTGCCTCATCCCGATCTCTCCGTTACGTTCGCCGGGCCGGGCTGCGACGCCGGCTGGGACGCCGCCTGGGTGTCCCAGCGGCGAAGGGCTTCGGCAGCCCACTTGGCGACCTCGGGATCGCTGCCGCTCGCGGCGGCCTGGAGGATTGGGCGGGCGGCGTCCCGCTTGCTTGCGGCGAAGCCTCCCAGCGCCCCTGCCGCCCACAGCCGCACCTGCGTATCGCCGTGCTTCACCAGGCCTGCCAGGAGCCCCACCGCCTTGACCGTGCGCATGTTCGCGGCCGCCACCACAACCCGGCCGAGAACATGCTGCTCCTTGGCGGCCCCCGCGATCCGGGCCAGGTCGGGGAGGGCTTCCTCATCGAGCATCGCCAGCAATTGGGCGGCGAAGACGCCCGCGTCGTAGGTAGAGGTCTCCGGCTTCTTCGGCGCTTCGACGAGCAGGCGCAGCAGCACCGGCTTGGCCACGCTGCCCAGCGCCGCCAGCGCGGGCCCGACCTTGGCGGACTTGACCGCGATGTCCATGTCCTCGCGAAGCAGGTAGCCGGCGAGCAGCTCGGCCGAGGCGGGGACCTTCAGCTTCCCGAGGGCGTCGAAGGCGTAGTTGTAGGTCGGATCGTCGGGCGGGGAAGCGACGTACTGCTTGAACAGCTCGACCGCGCGGGCGTCGCCGAGCTTGACCAGGGCGTTGATGCCCGCCTGCGTGGTGTAGTTCGCGTGCCGGTCGAGCTTCTTGCGGTGCGGGCCCGTGCGGAGTCGCTGGATGATGGGCTCGACGGCGGCCGGGTCGCCCATGTCGCCGAGGGCCTCCATCGCCTCGTGGACCGGCCCGCGCCGAGGATCGCCCTGCATCACTCGGATCAGGGCGGGGACGGCCTGGCGGGCCTTCGCGCGGCCGAGGGCGCGGAGCGCGGCGTTGGCCGCGCCGGAGAGCGTCCTGGCGCGCTGCTTGTCCTTGGCCTTGTTGGCGGCCTCCAGCTCCCTGGCCAACTGCTCCCGAAGCGCCAGCAGCGCCTCCCCCACGCTCGGATCCCCCATCGCGCCGACGGCCCCGATGGCCTCCGTCAGCAGCGGGGACTTCGGATCGGTGGCGATCTCCAGCACGTCCTTCACGCCCCGCTTGTCGCCCACCGCGGCCAGCGTGCCGAGAACCGCGCGGCGCAGGTCCTTTGCCGGCGGCTCTGCGCGGGTCGCCTTCGTCTCGCGGAGGATCGCCAGCAACTCGTCGAGGGCCCGAGCGTCCTCGTAATGGGCCAGCCCCCTCACGGCGGCAAGCTTCGCGGCGTGGTCGCCGCTCTTCAGCAGCGCGAGCAGCGGCTCGGAAGCCGACTCGATCTTGCGGAGGGCCAACTGCCCGGCGCAGTACGCTCGAACGGACTCGCTCGGGTCTCGAAGCCCGGCCTCCAGCAGCTCACGCAGCTCCTTGCTTAGCGGCACGGGGGCGGCGGCGTCCGGTGCGGCCGGCGCGCCGCCGGTGCGAAGGACCTCCGCGAGCTTCTCCGCGTCGGTCTTGGACTCCGAGGCCACGTGGCAGCCGACCAGGGCTCGGAGGGCCTGCTCGCGGACCTCGGCCGATCGCTTGCGATCCGTGGCGAGATCAGCCAGCAGTCGCGGGGAGCGATCGACCATCACGCTGGCGACCATGGCCACCACGTCAGGATCGCCGAAGGCCAGCAGTTCCGTCAGGGCCGCTTCCGTGACGGGACCCTCGATCTTGACCAGCGCGGCCATCGCCACTTGGCGGGTGAGTCGCGGCTCAGGCTCGACTTCGGCGATCAGGGCCCGAAGCGGGTTGACGATCCCCTCCCACCACTCCCGGGCCAATCGGGCCCGGAGGACCGGAACGGGGTAGTTCGCCTCGTAGGCCTCCGTCAGGATCGCCTTCAGTCCCGAGTGCCTGGTGCGGCCGATGTGGCGCTGGATCGTCCGTTTGATCTGCTGCTGCGTCTGCGGCAGCGGCTCGCGGATCAGCTCCGCCAGCGGCCCCACCGCCTGGGGGGCCTTCAAACGGCCCAAGGCGTCAGCGGCCGCACGCCGCAGGTCGGACCGGGGCTCTTTCAGGATTGCGATCAGCGAGTCCGTCCACCCCGCGCCGCTCTCGACTCCGACGACCTCGATGATCGCCAGCCTCTCGTCGACCTTCCCGCTGTCGAGCAGCTTGCCCAAGCGTGCTCGGCCCGCCTCGCCCAATCGCCCCAGCGCCCGGATCGCCGCCAGCCGCACACCGGGGTCCGGATCCCCCAGCCGCTCGACAAGGGCGTCCTCGGCCGCGGGCGCCTTGAGCCGGCCGAGGGCTTCGCAAACCGTCTGGCGGATCTCCTTCTTCGGGTCGGCAAGCAGTGAGATCAGCGGGCCGGGATCGCGAAGGACACCCTCTCGCGCCAGCGCGCGAATTGCCTCCACCCGCAGGTTCCATTGGTTGTCGGTCCGGGCGGTCTCCAGCAACGGGCCGATTACGCAAGCATCGTCGATCGCCGCCAACTCGGCGATGGCCTCGGCCCGCTTCTCGACGTTGCCTGTATCGAGCTGCCTGATCCACCGGGCCGCCTCCGGGTTGGCCGGTTCGGCCGGGTCCGAGTCGCACCCGAACAGCCCGACGGACGCCAGGACCGCGCAACAGACCCGACCGACCGCACCGCGCGTCGCCGCGCGCCTCCTAGTCCGTGCCGATGGCATGCTCGTCCGCCTTGGGGCTGTAGCTGCGGAAGTAGACCGAATCGAGGCCGAGGAAGTGGAGGTTGTCCAGGATGTCCATGAGGTGGGTGTATTGCACGGCCTGGTCGATGTCCAGCCGGATCACCACGTTCCGGCCCTTGCGCCGCTTGGCGGCCACCTCGTTCATGACGGCCATGAGCTGGCTTCGCGAGACGGGGGCCTGGTTGTTGTACTTGACGCCGTCGTGGATGTACCGCTCGCCGCCCTCCGTCACGGAGATGACGACCTCCTCCTGGAGCCGCACGTCCGTCGCGTGGGCGGCCGTGGGCATGCTGATCTTCAGGGCCTTCTGCGGCTTCTTCAGGCTCGCGGTCACGATGAAGAAGATCAGCAGCAGGAACACCAGGTCCATCAGCGACGTCATCGGCACGCCGCCCTCGCCCTCTTTGCTGTCGCGTCGGACCAATCCCATGGCGTCGGTCTCCTGCCTGGTCGGCTGCGATCGGCCGGGCCGGTCAGTTCTGACCGGCCTGCCTGCGCATCTCATCGAGCGCCCGAATGAGCGCCTCGTTGGTGTGGGTCATCAGGAACATGCTGAAGCCCGTCCGGCCCTTTGAGTTCTCCAGCTTGTAGAGGACCTCGTTGACGCCCTCGCGAAGGGGCACCTTGCGGAAGTCCTGGAGCGTGAACGGCACCCAGGGGCGCGTGATCGGCGGGGCCTGGAATACCCGCTTGCCGTTGATCCAGCAGACGCCGTAATCGTCGCTGGCGAACGAGCCCAGCACGGTCTGGTCGCGGTCGGACATGATCCGCGTGTAGAAGTACCATACGCCCAGGCGCTCGTTGTCGGTCACGTACGGGCGGATGCAGCAGAGGTCGTGGCTGAGATCGACATGCACCTTGTGCGCCTGGCCGCAGTTGACGTCGGGAATGGTCGGCCCGAACCGGCGGTACTTCCAGCGGATCTTGCGGGGCTTGCCCGTCCCCCGGTCCGTCTTGCCCGTGAAGACCTGCCCGAGATCGACGTGCTGCTCGGGCGGGAACTTGTGCTCGAGCTGCATCATCCTCCGCTCGTGGCCCGGGTGCTGGAACGGGCCGACGTAGTACCAGCGGTCGACGCACATCCAGTCGATGCGCGTCCGCTTCGGCTGCCCGTCGGCGTACTTGACGACGTGGCAGGACGACTCGTTGCGGCCGATCCGAACGCCGAAGACCACCTCGGGGTAGATCATCTGCTTCAGGTCCCGCTGCTCCAGCAGCAGCGGGTTGAGGTAGTCGCCCTCGTACGGCACGGGCGCGGGGACGATGTCCACCGCGTCACCGAAGAGGACCGACGTGGCGGGCAGGGCGTACTTGCCCTCGGCCTCGTCCCGCATCAGCCGGGCGGTCTCGAGGATGTCCTGCGTCTCCAGGTAGGCATTGACCAGCATCCGCTTGTAGTCCCTGAATTCCTGCCCGAGTGACGACCGAACGTGCTTGAGCTGCTCGTGGAAGCGGATGTCCTGGCGCGGCGGGTCGCTGAAGTGGGTCTTCTCGATGGCCTCGCTCAGCGGGAGGATCGCGAACTCGTCCTCCGCGAGCCGCAGTGCGTGGTAGCGCTCGAAGAGGCGGCGCGCCTCGACCTCGATCACCTGGTGTGCCTGGTACAGGTCGTACAGCGACAGCTTGGCGGCGGGCGCCGCCTCCGTGACGGTGACCGCGTTGGGGTCGACATCAACGCGAGGCTTGTACCGGATCGACCGGTTGGGCTTCTCGGGGCTGGGCCACTGGCCGCGCTCGATCATCTCCTTGCGCCGGCGGTCGCCCTTCTGCATGGCCGTCAGCGCTTGCGATCGGATCTCTTCCAGGCGCCCGCGGATCTCGACCAGTTCGTCGTAGGACTGCGTGAAGTAGTTCCGATAGATCCGCGCCAGGTCGTCGAGCGCCCGCTGCAATTCCCACGGGGGCGCCTCGAACTCCTCGCGCTCGCCGATGGCGAGGGCCTCGTAGATCGTCCGTTGGGAAACCGCCACCGCCAGCGCCACGTGCACCAGCAGCGCCAGAAGGAAGAAGACCCGCACTCGCCGGGACCGCACCAGCCGCTTGTAGAGAGCATACCAGTCGCTACGGGCTCGCCCGCCGCCCGCCGGGGCCGGGCCGGACGCCTCGGACAAGGTCGACCGGTCGGATGCGTTGTCTTTATCCGCCATCTCGAACACCTCCCGCCTGGAGGTCTTACTCGCCCGGCGCGGCGTCCTTGTCCGGGTTCACGAACCACTCGATCAGCAACTGCTGCACGGCCATGTCCAGCTCGTCGGTCAGCCGGGCCGTCCGGTCGCCGAACAGCGACGCCAGAGCCAGCGTCGGGATCGCTACGATCAGCCCGGCCTGCGTGGTGATCAGGGCGACGGAGATGTCCCCGGCGAAGACCGTCGGGTCGCCCGTCTCGCCCAGAAGGCGGAACCGGCTGAACGCCCCGATCATGCCCGAGACCGTTCCGGCCAGCCCCAGCAGCGGCGCGACCGTCGCGCTGAGCATCAGCGGGCGGATGCGGCGGTGGTGGATCTGAAGCTCCGTGCTGATCGCATCCGAGACGATCGCCCGGATGTCGGCCACGGGCACGTTGCGGTTCTCGGCCATCAACTGGACCGCGCGGGCCAGCGGATTGTCCGTCTTGCGGCAGCGCTCGATCAGCTCGTCGAAGCGGCCCTCCTTCCACGTGGCGCGCACCTGGCTGAGGAACCTCGCCGGCGCGATCCGCGAGCGCCGCAGCCGCATCAGGCGCTCCAGCGTGAAGGCCACCGTCACCACGCTGCACGCCAGAATGAACCACATGGTGTTGCCGCCGGAACGGAACCAGGTCTGCACCTCCGTCCAGTACTGCCCCGGACTCAACCCGTAGGCATGCTGGCTGGCAAGGGTGAGGATCAGTAGGAGCATCAAGGCTGACATCCGCCAGAGTGGTTGGTTTCGCAGCACCGCACATTCCTTTCACGTAGCCGATCTGTGGCACCCCCCCACGGAGACCGGACCCAAGGCGCCCGGCCGGACCTGCAACGTTAAATCGGGCGCCACCACGGAGGTTCCGTGAGAACACCTCACTACGGAGCGCGACTGTCGCCTTGCCTGGCGAGGTAGCGAACGCCCAGCCCACGCAGCCCTCGCCAGTGTTTCAGCAGAAGGCGCCCCCGATGCAGGAGCGCTGCCAAGGGCTTCAGCATGGCCCATAGGGTAGTGTCCGTACGCGGAGAAGACGACACGATGAATTGCAGACTCGTGACAGCATCGCTGACGGCTGCGATCGCCTCAACACTCTGCGCCCAGGGCGCCTCGCCCGAATCCGGCAGCGGCCACAACGGTGAGTACCAACTGGTGCTGCGCGAGGCACTATTCCAGGGCGCCGAGCCGGGCCCGATTCGCCCGAACCTCGTGCTGGAGTTGGAGAGAGACCACGGCGTGTGGAGGACCGTGACGGGCATGTCGCTACGGTACAACCAGGGCGACCACTTCGGGATCGTTGAGGAGGCGGATGAGGGCGGAGCCAACCTGCGGCTGAAGCTTGTGGTGACGATCGGCAGCGACCGCTGGGTGGCGGGTGGCATCGCGCGGTATGAAGTGAACGTGAAGCGCGGCCCGGGCGGCGCGCTCGCCGGGACGTACAAGGGCACGTTCAAGGATCACGAACTCACGGGGCAGATCTTCGGGGAGCACCGCCCGCCTCGCACGGTGCGGCTGAAGGGCTACAAGCCGCTGGATCCTGCCGAGCACCCGCGCCTGCTGTTCCGCAAGCACCAGTTGCCCACCCTGCGCGAGAAGCTGAAGACCCCGTTGGGGCGGGCCTACCTCGCCGCGGCCGAGGCTTCCGGCGACATGGTCAGCCTCGGCGTGCTGTATCAACTCACCGGCGAGGCGGCGTACGCCCGGAAGGCCCGGGAGCTGCTGGAGGCGATGGAGGGCAATTTCGGCCCGGACGCCGGGGGCGCCGGTTCGGGGGGGGTGGGGCACAAGTCCGTCAACGCCGCCCTGGCCTACGACCTGTGTTACGACGCCTGGCCCGGGGATTTCCGCGACGCGATCGCCAAGCGCATGATGCGGTTCGTCGACTTCTTCCAGAAGGTCCTGCCCATCTCTTTCGCGAACTATCACCCGTGCAGCAACTACTACGGACCCGGGCGCGGATCGATGGCGATCGCCAGCCTGGCGTTTTACGGCGACAAGGGCCCCGAGCCAACCAAGCCCGCCTCGCCCGAAGAGCTGCTCAAGGCGGGGGGCTTCCAGGCCATGCTGCTCAAGCAGAGCGGCGAGGCCGATGCGATGAAGAAGAAGTACGGCGAGGCCCTCGCCCGCTGGAAGGCCGCCCACCACGCCTGGGCCGAGAGCGGCGGCGGCAACCGGGCCAAGCTCCACGCCTTCCACACCGGGCGAATGCACATGCTGCGGCACTACCGCCTCGGCGTCGGCGACGGCGGCTTCCAGGCCGAAACGGGCGGGTACGCGGGCATCGCCGCCCGGTACCCGCACGTCTACGCCAACCTGTACTTCCTCATGTTCGGCAAGGACGTCTCGCCGCACGCCGACATCAACCTGCTGATGGTCCGGAAGATGATGCAGCAGGTGTTCCTCGATGAGGGCAGGCAGCGGACTCGCCACCACAAGATCTCCACCAGCGCCGACTTCCGCCTGGACTGGATCGCCGTCGGGTTCCCGATCATCCCCGACCGCTACAAGCCCGGCATGCTCTGGGCGTGGAACCACCTCGCCGGCGTGAAGGGTCCGGAAACGACCGATGCCGTCATCACCAGTCTCGCCAAGGCCTCCGGGTTGGATCTGGCCATGGCCTTCCTGCACTACCCGCTGGACATGAAGCCGTCGCCCTCGTCCGCGTGCATGCCGCTCACCTGGGAAGCCAGGTCGTTCGGCTTCTACCTCTTCCGCGACGGCTGGAAGGGCAAGGACGACTTCATCGCACAGGTCTTCCTGAAGGCCCAGCCCGTCGGCGGGTGGAACCATCCCAACGCCGGCACGTTCCGGCTGATGGGCCTTGGCCACTACTGGAACACCGGCTCCGACTCCCGCAACGGCGTGCGAGAGCAGGAGAACGTGGTCCTGCTGCCCGAGGACAAGGTCCGCAATGACTGCGCCCGCCTGACGCACGTGGAGTTCGGCAAGGACGGGTCCGGCGCGGTCACGATGGACATGAACGACCTGTATGGCGGCCGGAAGACCGTCAAGGTCCGCAGCAAGGAGACCACCAAGAAGGTCCCCGGCGGCGGGACGATCAAGGTCGGCGGCGAGATGGTCGACCGCGAGCTGCCCCTTCGCGACGGCCAGGGCTTCCGGATGGCCGACCGCTGGGCCGACTCGGGCCTGACCGGCCTACGGTCGTTCGTGGTGGACTACAGCGGCAAGAGCGGTGCGCCATGCCTTATGGCCGTCCTGGATCGGATCGAGGGAGGAGGGAAGAAGGTCTGGATGTGGCAGGTCCCCGCAGCCGAGGGCCGCCGCGGCGAGGCGCCCAAGGTCAGCGTCTCGGGCAACACGTTCACGATCTCCTACAGCGACGCCTTTCTGAGAGGCACGGTGGTTTCCCCGGCCGCCGCCAAGGTCCAGCACCGAAGCGAGCGCATCGAGATCGGCGAGGCGCGGCACGGCTTCCACGGCGATGTCAGCCGCATTCTCGTAGATGGCGCCGACCCGAAGGCCGGCGACTTCCTCGTGGTCGTCACCGTCCAGCGTAAGGACGCTCCCACCGTCAAGGCCGTAGACGCGGGACTTGGCGCGACGGTCACCGTCGGCGAACAGAAGCTCCGCTTCGACGGCAAGAAGATCGCTGTCGGCCCTTGATGCAGCCCCATGTCATGGCCGCTTCGCATCGGAGATGATGATTCTGCCGGGCCCGGGCTCGCTCCCGGCGCCCGCCCATCTCGCCACGTCCACCAGCCGCGACGCGCCCTTCCCGTCGTCGCCGGCGGCGCCGGGCCTACGGAGCAAAGCGCGGCGCGACGGGTGGCGGGCCGGGGTCAGTGTTCTCCCCGGGCAGGCCGGGCCTCTTCTTGATCTCGGCTTCCTTCCTGCGCTCTTCCTGCTGCTTCCGCTTCCTGAGTTCCTGGGGGCTGACGGGCCTGGGGGCGGTCAGGTAGAAGCCCGAGCCGACCCAGCGCCCAGTGTACTGCTTCGGGAGAACCACTTTGGTGAAGCTGCCCTTCCGAATGCCCTGCACGGTGCAGACGCCGTAGTCTCCGTCCTTCAGCCCTTCGTCGACGTCGACGGTGAGGCTCCCACCGAGGTCGGCGTTGCCGACGACCGTCAGGGCGGCGTTCCGTCCGATGCCCCTTGACGACTTGGGGTGAAGCCGGATGCGGAGCCCTGCCCCGTCGGCCAGCCGGGCGTGCCACCGAACCTGGAGCTTGCTTCGGCCCAGATCCAAGGAGTACCCCTTGCCGACCACCAGGCCGGTGCAGGTCCGGTTCTCGGGCACGGTCACAGTCCCGCCCTCACCGTCAAAGACGGCCTGCCTGCCGATGTCCCATGCAACGGCCTTGCCGCCATCCAGCCAGCGCTTGCCCTCCGTGTCCCAGACGCCGCCTCCGCCCGACCATTCCAGGATCGGCGGCGGGGGCCCATCGACGAAGTCTTTCAGAACCGGCGGCGGGTAGAATCGCTGCTCGGTGGGGTCCTTGGCCGTCGGGTCCGGGTGCGGCCAGGGGTAGCGCTGGTGGTATTCCCAGATCGCCCTCGCCATCGCCTCGTCCGGCGCCCAGAACGCGAGCTTCCTGTCGCCCGTGTACTCAGCGTAGGGGGCCGGCTTGTGCCTCGGGCTCTTGATGTCGGCGTCATACAGCCAGCCGCCCCTGGCCGTCATCGGGAGGCATCGCACCTCAGTCCTCCCGTCGGGCTCCGACCTGGGGATCCGGGCCGCGGCGAGGCTGTGGATGTACCGGATGAACAACGCCGTCATGTCTTCGTTCCAGCTGGTGTGCCCGCCGCCGCGATGGACCACCAACGACCAGACGTTGTCCTCGTGCTTCCGTCGCCGGTCCAGCATCTGCATGCGGGTCATCACCCACTGGGTTTGGTTCCTGCTCTTGCCGTCGTCGCCCGTGGTGGCGTACCGCGAGCGCAGCCCCCGGCCGAGGTCGCCGCCCTCGGGGCCGCAGCTCTCGAACTCCCCGCTGAAGTGGATCAGAGGCACGCCGCGCAGGGAGCAGCTCATGTCTTCGATCGCATGGTGGAAGTTGCCGCTCTTGATCATCACGACGCCGATGACGCGGTGCGGCTTCCAGTAGGCGACGTTGCGGCAGAACAGCCCGGCGGCGGAGTGTCCGGCGGTGAGCATCGGCGCGAACTCGACCTCCGGATGGCCGCTCTTTCTGGCCAGCTCGGTCAGGGCCCGCTGGAGGTACTTGTGCCCGCCTTTGATGATCGACGCGTCGAGGTGGTAGTAGAGGATGCCCATCTTCTCCTTGGCCAGGGCGGCGCGCACCTGGCGGTCGGTCGCCAGCTTCCTTTCGATCATGACGGCGCCGGGATAGAACAGGCCCCGGACCTTGCCCACGCCTTCCGGCAGCCAGAGACATGCGGGCGCAGGCGGCCGCGGCTCTCCCCGCTTCGGGGGCACTGGGACTTCGATGATGCAGGTCCAGTCCTCCTCCCGGACCGTCTTATTCTCCCGAGGCGCGGCATCGACAAGACCGGCCGTAACCGTCGTGACGAGTAGCACAGGCAAGAGCCGTCGACTCCATCTGGTCTTGCACATTGGACATGTCTCCCTGCCAGCGTGAAGGGTCAATCCAGCGTCGGCAGCTTTGTCTTCTCTATCTGCGCAGAGTAGTCCACGGCCGACGCCGCCGAGCAGGTGAACTTCACACGAATGGTCTTCTCGGCCAGGCCGCCGCCAAGCCCGATTGCTTTCCCGGGCACCTTGAAGCGGGTCACGAGCAGCGCCTTGTTCGGGCGCGTGCCGGGCTTGGACGTGTCGGTGCGTTTGGGGACGAGGAAAACGCCCGAGCATTCGGCGCCGCGAACCGCAACCGTTCGGGAGCCGACCTGGAGCTCGCCGCCGATCGTGCATCGGGCCCGGGGATAGCAGCGCGTGCCATAGCGCGCCACCTCACCCTCGCGCTGCCACGGGCTGACATCCTTCACGACGAGCTTCACCTTGTTGTCCAGGTCCGAGATCTGTCGTGGCCGGCCCTTCCTGTCCTTGCCCTGTCTGACGGTGAACGAGACAAGCTCGCCGCAGACGCGCTGCCTCTGGAGTCCTTCTTCCTGGAGGACGGTGGGGCAGTCCAGCACGAAGTCGGCAGCGGTTTTCTTGGCCCCGTAGACGAACCGGCCCCCCAGGACGGCCCGGCCGGCGTAGAAGCTCGGCCACTTGGCGTCATTCTCATCGCGGAAGGTGGCCTTGACCGTTACGTACCTCTCGGTGCCCATGTCGAACACCTGTCCCTCGGCCGGCCAGGCCAGCGGCGGGCCGTCGTAGGGCTTGCGCTTGCGGGGCGGCCTGGCCTCTTCGACGTACTCGGGCCATGGCTTGGTGGCGGTCAGGTCCAGCAGCAGCGCGTAGCCGTCCATCAGCCCGCCGCCGAACGTCGGCTGGACCGCGTTCTTCAGCGGGGGGGGAACGGCCTTCCCGTCGATCTTCTCCTCCGGGAGCGCGCCGGTCAGGCACAGCAGCATAGGCCGTCCGTTGGACCGGCCCGTGGCGAACGCCCAGCCGTCGACCATATCGTTGCAGCCGCCCACCGCCACCCGCGTGCCGCAGGCGGGCATCGGCGAGAAGAACCGGTAGCCGGTGAGGTTCGGGTCCGTCACCACGATACTGCTGGCGGACTCCACGTCCGAGAGCGCATTGCTCAGCGCCACGATCTTCGTCAACGCCTGCCACACGATGGACCCGTCGACCGCGCGGGCCATGTCCTGGATCCGCCACGCCGACGTCCGCGTCGAGGCGACCACGTTGTGGTCGGGCCCCATCTTGATCACGCTGACGCACGTGGACATGGGCGTGTGACCGAGCCGGTTGGGGACGTAGCGCTCGATGTCGTACGGGTAGCGGAACATCGCGTTGTTCCCGCCGTGGCTCCACGTCGAGACGATCAGGTTGCCGGCGTCGTCGTAGACGCACTTCCGCACGGCCGAGTCTGCGACCAGGCGAAGCGAATCGACGCCCACGAACGGACCACGCCACCCGTACAGGTGCTTGTGGGTCGTGCCGTCGGGGTTGTAGACGTACAGGCGCGGGTTGCGGTACGGCTCCCGCCCGGTCCCGCTCATCCAATCGCCCACTCGAATGTATCGCCCGTCGACGGGGTTGACGGCCAGGCCGCTGACCACGCGCGTGTTCTGGATGGAGACGGCCCGGACGCACCGCCCGGCGGGGGTGTACGTGCGGAGGCCGGGGCCGTGCAACGATATCGTTCCGTCGTTCAGAACGCGCAGGCTCGGGGCGATGCTCCAGCCATTGAGGTCGCGAAGCCACTCCACCTTCGAGAGGTCCGGGCTCCAGCGCGCCAGGTACGTGTGCCGACACCCGAACGTCGAGTCCGTCACCCCCTTGGGGTCCGGCACGGTCTCGGTCTCGAACCGGCCGCAGAGCTTCGCGATCCTCTCGGTCGCCGTTCCGGCGATATAGACCGCGCCGTCCTTGCCCAACGCGGCGGCCGTGATCGAACCCGCGCCGCGCGGCAGCCGGCAGAACTTGCCAACTGTCTTCAGGTCCGGGCTGAGCACCGCCAGGAAACCGGTTGCCTCCGGCTGGAACCAGCTCAGCTTGCGGTACATGACCTGGCTCTCGACCGTCTGGCCCCCTTCGCCCCATTGCATCCCCCGCGGGCACGATCGGATCGCCTGGGTCACCTCCTTCTGCTTCCGCTTGATCTGCTCCTTCGTCGGCGGCTCCTCCAGGGCGGACCGGCCCGCCAGGCCGCCCGGGTCCGAGCCGATGGCCTTGTCCGGGTCCGGCACGGCCACCTTGCCGGTGTCCTTTGCCCCCAGGCCCCGGTACGCCGAGAAGCGAGGCAGAGGGGGTATGTCCGTGCCGATCGCCTTGGCCTTCACGCCGCGAAGCGTGATGTCCGCGTCCAA
This sequence comes from uncultured Planctomycetaceae bacterium, assembly GCA_964642165.1. Lineage (GTDB taxonomy): Bacteria > Planctomycetota > Phycisphaerae > SM23-33 > SM23-33 > CAYRVX01. The sequence goes on from CAZXOC010000035.1 coordinate 27,515, forward strand.
CGTCACGCCGCAGACGAGGATGTCGCCGCTAGGCAGGAAGATACCCGCCGACAGCCATTCGCTGCCCTTGCCCCCCACGAAGGTCGCCGTCACCACCTTGGCGGGGTTGGGTGACTCGCGCGTCCGCGCCTCGCACGGCCGCATCCCGCTATGCCATGCGGATACGAGTAACAACACCACCAGCCTCGCAATACGTCTTGTCATGCTACGCCCTTCGTTCGGTTCAGACCGGCCGCTCGTGTCCCTCGGGAGCCCCGGGTGCCGGCCGAAGCTGCGACACAGCCGTCGCCTTGTGTCCACGTATTCAACCGGTGGAACACATGAACGGTTTGCGGCAATTGCGGGCCGTCTGTCGATCTCTCTCAGGACCCCCTTCCGTTCGGGCGCAGCGCTGAGCGGGAGTCGGCTCCGTGGCGGGTGACGACCTCCCAGACGAATCGGTATATCCGTCGGACGATCGGCCAGACGTCGGCAGTGCCGGCGGGCCGGACCCGTCGGTTGCTCTCCATCACATCCATCAGGACCTGGATCGTGGCCCTGGCCTCGGTGGCAAGCTCGGGCCTGACGGCCCCTTTGCGCCGCGGATCGGCCAGCGCGGCACGCAGGTGCAGGACGGCTTCGGTGATCTGGAGCCCTTCCCGGAAGGCCTCGATTTGTGGGCTGGGCGCGGCGCCGTCGGGACCGGGCGAAACGAACGGACCTCCGCTGGGGTGGATGTTGCCGAAGCTCACGTACGAGCGTATCGGCCGGCGCCGCTTGCCGTCGGCGGTCGGCCAGGACCAGCCGTCGAAGCTCAGGAAGCCGCTGCCGCTGTAGTTCGCCGCAATCCGTCCCAGCGGCGCCATCGTCAGGTAGTCCGTGGGGGCCGACGTTACGCCGTCTCGCTTGAGGACGTCGATGGGAGCGTCCTTCACCAACAGGCGCCGCGAGTAGTTCCGCCGCACCACGTTGGCGTAGCCGACCACCACCCCGCCGGCGGGCTGAGTTCTGTCCTCCGGCGTCCGGCCCCACTTGCGGACACTGCCGCAGTGCGTCAAGACGCGCCACTGCATGTCCGGTGCGACCTTCTTGAAGAACGCCACGATCTCCGCATCGGGCAGCCGGTAGTCGGCGGAATCGCTGTCGCGAACGGTCGCGTCTATGTGTCTGGCCGCGACGGCAGCCTCACCTGCTTTGCCTCGCCCCCCGGCAGTTGAGGCTGGATGACGCCTACATCGCTCGGGCAACTCAATCGCACTCAACCACGAGGCTGCTCATTCCCAGCAGGTAGCCCGCGTGCTCGGCGCCGGCCACCCGAAAGACCAGCTTGTTCTCGACCTTCATGTCAGCCACTCGTACGGGCAGCCGCCGAATCCACGGACAGTTTTCCGGGGTGATGCAGCTCGGCATCGCGTAGGTATTGCCGTTGAGTGTCACGACGCCTTCGTCGCGGCCGAGGCGCTCTGCCACAAACTTGATCCACGCTCGCCGCGCCTTGCCAAGTGTCGCCGCGTCGATGGATATGGATTCCTCCACAGGCGCCGCCGACGTGACGTCCGCGAGGATCTTCCTGCCGAATACCTGCCTGCGGCGGACCTGTGGTTGCTCCACCGGCTCGCCCGTCAGCGGCAGCGTGACGGCAACGGCCGCGTGCGGAGCAAGCGCCTCGCGTAGCGAGAACGAACCGTCCGTCCCGTTCCACTTGACCTCCGCTTCGGACACACCCGGCCGCCCTGTCTGCTTGTCTATGGCCATGCGGCGAAGAGTGGCCTGCCGGGTGAACCGGGTTCCTGCCGGCGCGGCGATACTGACGGAAACCACTCGCGGCGAGGCGTGGTCGCTCAGCAGCGCGACGACCAACTCCTTGCGCTGGGGCATCTCCTTGGGGCGTGGGTTATTCGGATCGGTGCCGTCGATGCTCGCCACGGCGTAGACGAAGGGGTCGTCGCAGACCACGTGTACCAGCCGACCACGGAGGTTCTTGAGGATTTCGAACATGACCCCCTGCCCGCTATCGGACCACCAGTAGCCGAAATGCGCGAAGGCCCTGGCCTTATCTGGCACGTATTGCAGCGCGTGCAGCATCTTGCGGATCGACCATCGGAACTTGTTGAGGTCCGCGTATGCCTCGCCGCTGAGGTCGGCCGCCTTCGGGTATGCCTGCGGGTCGGTCTGGGCGCCCTGCTCGGTGTTGACGAAGCGAAGCCACTTATCGTGCGTCGCAACGGCGTAGGCTTCGACGACCTCGTAGTTAGCGGCCAGCTTCAGCGGATCGCTGCCGTAATCGTGGTCGTGCACGCCGTCGATGTACTGGATGCCGGCATCGATGGCCGGCTTGTACAGCAGCTGCCAGGCGGCCCAGTGGTCTTCGCTCGGGCGGAAGCCCCACCCGGCGTAGTACGTCGCCTCGGGCATCGCCGTCTTGAGCGCCTTGCCGAAGGCCAGCATCGGCTCGACGTACAGCTTCAGCATCCCGGCACCCGCCCAGTACGTGAACTGCGTCTCGTCGTAGATGTGCCAAGGCGTGAAGGCCGTGAGGGTCTCCTCCTTGGTGACCGTTCGGGGCTTCTTCGTCTTCGGGTCGCGCTGCTTGACTTGGCGCGTGATCTTGTAGGGTTGCCCGTCCTTGACGTCATCCGGCGGGTGGAGACTTGGCTGCCATCCGCGGCGGTTATAGGGCACCGCGTGAACGGGCGAACAGGCGTTGCCGCGCTCGTCGCGGCCGCGTCGCCACTCTTGTCGGCTGCGGCACCACTGCCACGGCGACGCGTGGAACTGCCGCGTCCACTTCAGGTGGGGGGCGACCTGCCCGTCGTGCTTGATGTGGACAGGCGCGCCCTCTGCCGCCCCGCTAACGTCGTAGTAGTTTGGGTTGAAGCTGATGCGGTTGCGGTTGGCCCAGTTCAGGTACGGTTCGTTCCAGAACTCGACGTAGAGCTTCTTGCCAGCGGCCTTCGCCGCCGCAGCCCAGGCGGTTGCCGCGTCGGCGCAGCGCTTCTGCCAGCCCTCCTGAAGGCGCACGGCCGCCTGTGTCCGCTCGCCCCAGCAGTGTATCTGCATGTGCGTGACCTCGTCGCCTCCGCCCGGTGTGCCGAATAGGTGTCGTTGCATCGCCATGCGGTACTTCCGCAAGTTGGTCTTGTTGCGCTGGGCGTACGTGCCGAACAAGCCCGCCGGAATCACCCGCGTGCCGTTGACGTCCAGCAGCTTGCCCGTGACGGACACGGCCACCGGCTTCGGGGACGCGGCCGGCAGCGGCACGACACTCAGATCCTCAAGGACGAACTCGACGTTGCCGATGCCAAGTGGATTGACGCAGCCAACCGCGACGGCGGCGATCGCGCCGACGTCCAGGATGCCGTTCTCGTCGTGCTGCGTGCCGCCCGTCGGCGTGTACCACTCGCAAAGGCGGAAGTCCTCGAACCGGGCGAGGCCAACGTTTGTCTTCTGCGTCAGGTCGGCCGCCCAGCCGTGAGCGTACCACGTGCCGTCGGCCTCCTTCAGCGCCACGTACACCCCAGTGCGGGACGTCGGCTTGGCCGCCAGGACGGTCAGCCGCACGGCACCGTACTTGCTCAGGTCGCGCGGTGCAGGGAAGGCCAGCACGCGCCACCGGGCATTGTTCCAGTTGACGCGCTTCGTACCCATGTCGAGGCGAAAGAGCTGGCCTTCGGCAGTTAGGGTGGCGTCTTCAAAGGCCTGGTGGGCCAGGTCGGCCAGCCGTTCGGCGGCGACCTTCTCGGCGCCAGCAGCCGCCATAGTTGTAGCCGCAAGGAACAGCAGGCTCTTCAGGATGGGTGTATTCATGACATCTCCTTTGCAGTGGAAGTCACAGCGCCATGGGCGTATGGTCCCAAGACTCAGCCGCGGTCGAAGTCGCTTGGTATAGAGCAGTTCGGTGGAGTCCAGGATCGTCCTCTTCGGCCTGCCGTGACGGCAGATGAGACGGTAGAATACCACGCATGGTCGTCCAAGCATGGCAGTTCCTCGTCTTTGCGCTGACTGGCTGAGTCGAGAACAGCAAGGTATCGTACCCGGTCCATCGCCGCATTCCACCGCCCCTCCAGTTCATCCGCAACCAGGCGGTTCTCGGGGTCCACGGCGTCGTACTGCTTCCAGGCACGTTGGGCGGCGTACCGGGCAGCCTTCAGATCCAGTTGCAGTGCACCGAGAACCTGATCCTGCTGCTGACGGTGTTCTTGCCCAACCAATAGGGCCGCCTCTACGGCGCCGGGGCGAACCACGCGAAGGACCTCACGGCTGACCGCTTCGTTCACCGGGGTGCCCCCGAAGCTGATGCACCTGGGGTCCCCAACGTCCAGATACCCCCGCTGGCAGGCGTAGCGGAGGGCTTCTCCTCCTCGACCGGTGTAGAGCACCGCCAGCTTTCTGCCGCATCGGCGACAACGCAGTAAACCGGCCAGGAGGGCTGGTCCACGCCGCGCGGCTCCAGGGGTCTCCCCGTCCGCCCTCAATACGTTCTTTGCGATCATCGATTGGATCCGCTGGAACTGCTCCCAGGCAATGTATCCCTCGTGGTGTTCCGGAATCAAGGACAGCCACTCGTCCATGCGTCGTTGACGGATAGTCTTGCACGCTTTTCCGTCGCGGAAGTGCGATCGGGTCTCCCTCTTGCCGTAGGCATACGCTGTCCCCCCGAGAAATCCCATCTGGGTTCCCGGCATAGATCGTGGCACGTCGGAGGCGCCCATGGATGCCCGGAATCGCGGCCTGTTCGAAGCCAACACGCGACCGTTGACAGCCAGATGCTGACGTGGACGGGCCGGTGATTGAGGGGCGCGCGGAGAGATCCCCGTGGCTGTGCCAGGGAGAGCAGCCCCCTCTGCTGCTACGCCGCAACGCGCTGATAGCGATGATGCAGTCCACCAAGGATCGCCGTGGAGATCAGCTTGGTCGGGCCAGTGATGGGAACATCGGCCTTCGGCTGCGGAATCGGCGTGTCACCGTCGAGGCCCTGGTGCGGCCGGGCGACATGGTAGTAGTCCTCGATGAACTCTCTCAGCAGCCGCTCCAGATGGCTCTGGCTCAAGACGATCACATGGTCCAGAAGCTCTCGGCGTAGGGTGCCCCCGAATCCTTCGACGAACGGATTCTGCCAGGGGCAGCGATAGGCTGCTCGCACTTCCTCGATGTCGCAAGAGTCGAGGAACTGCCGCACCCCGTGGCCGTAGATACCATCGTTGTCTCGGAAGAGGAACCGAGGCTGCTGGTCATAGGGCATCGCTTCCCGCAGTTGCTGAATCACCCATCGCATCGACGGGCTTGACGTGATCGCGAAGTGAACGACTCTGCGCCGACCGTGATGCAGAACCACGAAGACGTACAGCCTGGCGAATCGGATCGTGTGGAGCCGGGTAGGCGGGTGACGTTGCCGTCACCCGCCCCCCTAAGAACCGTGCGTGATAGTTTCCCATCACACGGCTCAAGCCTCCGGCAAGGCATCGCGAGTCAGCGACACCCGGTACAATCACACGCCTGGCGGTCTCACGCCGGCCGCCAGCTCTTGTGCCTTCACGATTCGTTCCTGGAGTTTCCGCACCGACCTCTCGGCCTGGTTCCATGCGATGGAGTTCCAGTCAAGCTGCCCGGAGACGCGCACGTCAGGCGATGATTCCACCAAAACGCTCATGGTTCGCTTTCTCCTTTCTGATGTGGGACTCTTCATACGTTACCGTGATCGGAGACCAGTCCGAAGTCAGCACGCTTTCGCGTCGAGGCACCACGCCTCTATCCCGGCGATTACAGCCGGGCCTTCGCTTCCTCGGACCTCCTCTACCCACACACCCATAAGCATTCCTTGCGGTCTGCTGTCCCGTTGAGGCAGGGGGGTGTAAGGGCTTACCCTGTTCCATTGAGGATGACAGAATGGGTTAGGCTCCGCCTTTCCGCCGGGGATTGTGTGCCTGCGAGAGTGGGATCACTACGCCTCTCTTCCAATCCCGTGCCTTTTGGCCGAGTGTGTCAGCACGTTTCACTCGTTGACTTTCACGGCGTTTATCAGCGATTCACATACGTTAGCCATGCCATTCAAGCCTCGCTCCCGCCCGCATTGTGCTTGCAGGCTGAACCGGCCTCGCGGCCGGGCTGTCGGGCTACTTTGTCCCCAGAGCTATCGCACCGCCGGATTACTCCAGCCGCACGTCTGGGCAGGCTACTGCTGGCAGAACAGCAGGTAAGGTCAATTGTCAAATAGCCTTACAGTCATCCAAAATGACTTAACAGGTCGCAACGGTGAAGAAGTCGATGGCCCAGGAGACGTCCATGTGGTTCCGCAGGAACGGCAGCCAGGTGGTGGACTTACCTCGAGGGTCCTTGGACTTGACCAAGTACTTACGGATCGTGTCCTCGCACGGCGGGTCGTAGCGAAGACGCAGGAGATTGTCGCGGATCTGGCCGGCGCCCCAGAGCCGATTCTCCCGGCTGAGCTTGCGGATCAAGTCCTGCATCTCCTGGGAGATGGGAGGTCGGCCGGCCTTGCGTCGCGACTTCCATCGCCAGTAGAGCTTGAACGCACGGGTGTGCCAGGCCTTGACGGTGGCGGGCTGCATCAATTGCGCGACCGTCCGCCAAGGCGCCCAGAGCTTTGACAAGACGACCCACAGGATCCGAAAGCCGGAAGAAAGCCTGGGCTTGGGATATTGCTTCTGCTCGATTCTCCGCCTGCACATGGCCAGTTGACTCTCGGCGGCCAGCAGGCGAGCAGCCAGCGATGCGCGGGTTCGGAAGAAGGCGCCGACGAAACAAAGCAGGTAGCCGAGCAGTTCGCCAACGAATCCCAAGGCGTTCCAGAAGGAGACAAAGAGGTCGAGGACGGGCTTCATGGGCCTCTGATAGCACAACGAGGCTCCGATGACAATCTGCCGTCCTTATGCCACCGCTATGACGGGATTATTCGGGGGGACAGGTCTTGGTTGCCTTGGCCGCTTTGGCGGTTCTCACTGGCTTCTTCGGCTCGCCCGGCTTGGTCTCCGGCTCGATCAAGTACCACTGGCTGTCGCCGGTGGCGAACGCGGACCCGCCACCTTTGGGCTTGGGGCCCTCGTTGGTCACGCAGGCATGGAGTTGTCCATCGGCGCGGAAGAAACCCAGTGCATAGTGCTCCGCCGAAGCGAACCACGGCGCGGCGACCTTGGTGCGCGAAGGTCTCGGCTTGGTAGGAGATTCACAAGGCACCCAAGTAGCAGTTGGCATAGCAGCCTCCTCACACAGTAGGATACCCGATCTGGGCACATCCCGCCAGTGCAGACTCTCAGTTCTTGCGCCGAGGCCGGTATGCTGGAGAAGCTCCCCCATGCCTGAGAAAACCCACCCTTCCACTACCGACAGCCGCCTGACGGTCGGGCGGGACCGTCGCTTAGCGACAGCCGGCCCATGCCCATTTCACGCTGAACCAGTACAAAGGCGCTCCATGGGCCTCTGATAGCACAACGAAGCTCCGATGACAACCTGCTGTAAGTCCTTCTTCCATGGACGCTACCGGGCTTTTTTGGAGATAACGAACAGGCATGAGTTCTTGACCACACTGTGCTGCCTGCTACGCTGTTGCTTCCCACTCAAACTGACCGATTTCGGATGACCCGATGGTGAGATGCGCAAAAGAAATGCGGCGGATCCTCCCGATAAGGCTTGTGCCAACAAGATCTTATCCAAGGAGTCGCCGCATGGTTACCATCGGCCGGATTCCACGGAAAACTCGAGCATTTTTCAAGCATCTGGCCGGGCATTTCTCGCACGGGGCGTTCGGCCACTTCTGGGGGTTGGTCCTGGCCATGACCATCGGCCACGGCTCGACGATTGACCGCCTGGCCCGGCTGCTGCGGGGCTCGACGCACCGGACCAATCACGGCGAGTTCCTCTGGCGCAGCGACTGGAGCGAGTCGGCCGTGCTTCGGCAGGTCGCCCTGGGCACGCTGCGGCGGCTGCGTCGCAAGGACGGCGGCGCCTGCTACCTCCTCCTCGACGAGACGCAGACGCTCAAGCGGGCCAAGAAGATGTCCGGCGTCCGCAAGCTCTACCATCACGCCACCGGCAAGTACGGCACCGGCCACACGATGGTCAAGGCGTGCCTGTACTATCGCGGGGTGACGATCCCCTGGAGCACGGCCCTGTGCCTCCGCAAGCAGGACGCCCGCAAAGAGGAGGAGGTCTTCCTGACGCAGACGGCGCTGGCGGCTTACGTGATCCACACGGCCGACCTGCCCAGGGACCTGACCGTCACGGTGCTCTTCGATTCCTACTACCTCTGCGACGTGGTGGCCGACGCCTGCCGGGCTCGCGGCTGGCACTATATCGGCGTGGGCAAGAGCAACCGGAACCTCACCGTAGGCGGGCAGAAGAAGAAGCTGGACCCGTACGGACGCAACGTGCTGGGGCGTGACGGCTGCTGGCGGAACGTCCCGGGGCTGCGCAAGCGCGGGACGTATTGCCTGGCCAGCCGGGTGGGGCACATGAAGAAACTGGGCGAGGTGAAGGTGGTGTTCTCTCGCCGCCGCAACGAGCGCAAGATCGTGGCCCTGGTGACGGACGACCTGGGCGCGTCGATGACTTCCATCGTGGCCGACTACCTGAAGCGATGGGCGATTGAGTTGCTGATCAAGGACGAGAAGCAGCAATTGGGGCTGGGCGATTACCGCGTGCTGCGGTACCGGGCTGTGGTTCGACACCTGCACCTGGTGGATATCGCCTACGCCTGCCTGACCCGCCTGGCCCTGGACGGCCGGGACGAACAAGGCCAACACAAGAACGACAAAGTGCTGCGACTGCCGCCGATCAGCCAACTCAAGGCCCGGATGCGTCAGATGGTCTGGCGGGAGGCGATCGAAGATGTCGTCAAACACACCCATGACAAACCCGTGCTCCGCCGCCTCGAGAAACTCCTTGCGGCGTGAAATCGGTCAGTTTGAGTTCCCAGAGAGCAATGGCTGCGTGCGTCAATAGCTCTCTGGCGGAGGTGTCGAAGTGCGTGGGAGATGTGAGAATGTGCGATGGCGACGCAGACGTGTTTCCGGCGCCGGAGCCGTATCGGCTTCCCGAAGATGACAGGAAGATCAGACAGCGCATTCGAAGCTACGAGCGTTCTCTCAGCCAGGAGAAGCGGCGGCTTGGCTTCTATCGCGATAGAAGCGGCAAACGGTTTCTGCTCGGTCCCTTGTACATGATCGTGGGCGACCTTGAAGGTGCTTTGAGATCCTTCGCCTGGTTTGAGGTCGAGTTCCCCGACAGTGCCGACGAGGCACCGCAGCTTCTATGCTGGTCCCTCGCCTTGCATCGCGTTCGTGAGGACGACAAAGCGCGGCGGATGTTGCGGCGGACGATGTTCGCGAACCTGTACATCATCCCACGGCTGCTGGGAATGGAAGTAAGACGTCACGATATGTGGCACGGCAGCAACACTGATGAGCCCAGCTATCTGAGCTGGGTCCCCAATGAGTACTGGGAGCTTTGGAATGGTGCCGAACGTCAGTGGGCGGCGGGACTGTGGCAAAGCTCAGAGTTCCGAGAGTCGAGGGACCGCTACATCAAGCTTGGTCAGGCGCTGGGATCTCTGCGTCCCGGACCAGAACGGAGCCGCGTGCTAGCCCCAAGTTCCAGTTGATGATTTGCCGTAATCTCCCGCTTGTCAAGGAACCTACGT
>CAZXOC010000036.1:0-36100 GCA_964642165.1 uncultured Planctomycetaceae bacterium
GCGGTGATGCGGTAGCGGCCGAGGAAGGCGCGCGTCGCGAAGCGGCCGCGGGCGTCCGTCTTGCCGGACTGGTCCGTCCACCAGGTTCGGAAGATCAGCTCCTTCCACACCTTCCCGACGGGCTTGATCGACCAGTCTCTCCGCCAGAGCGCCGCGTCCGGCCGCCAGTGCCGGCCCTGCCAGAAGCCCCACATGACGATCGCGTTGAAGGACGGATGGCTGAAGGTGATCGTCATTACGTCGCGGAGGTAGTCGGCCTGGAGCCGCTCGTCGCGGGTGTCGATGTCGAACTCGGTCAGTTGCAGCGGCAGGCCGAACTTCGCGAACCGCTCGTAGACGCCCCAGAGCCCCTCCGGCGGGCGCAGCGAGCTGTCGCGGAAGTGGCCCATGAAGCCGATGCCGTCGGGGGCGGCCCGCTGGTCCACGAGGTAGCGGATGACCTTCTCGTAGGCCTCGAGGCGGCCGCCGCCCGGCAGGATGCCCCCCTCGTTGACCCACAGGGGCGTCTTCGTCTTCGTCTTCGTTCGGGCGTGGCGGATGATCCTCGCGTAGATCTCGTTGGAGCCGGCGACGGTGGCCATCGTGTCGCCCCAGCCGATGATGTGGTTGATCGCGTCCCACTCGGCGAGGCGCCCGCGGGTGAAGGCGAGCATCTCGTCGATGTGCCCCGACAGCTCCGGCCAGAGCTTGTCGGGGTGCTTGCGGTAGTCGGTCGGCTTGTAGGAGGCGCGGGTGAGCGGCGCCCAGGAGAGGTAGTGGCCGCGGATGCCGATGTCGCGCGAGCCGCAGAACCGGATCATGCGGTCGAGGAGCTTGGTGTGCTCGGCCAGCGTGCCCGCCCGGGCGGGGGCGTACCAGTTCTGCCAGCGGAAGCCGGACTCGAAGGTGGTCTTGTTGAAGTGCTCGGCGAAGATGCGGCGGTAGGTTTCGCCGTCGCGGCCGGCGAGCTGGAAGGCGCGCGGGTTGAGGATGTTGCCGAAGCCGAACGCGTGGCGCTGCTGCTGGACGCGGACGGCGACACCGGCGACGGCGGCGCCCTTGTCGTCCACGACCTTCACGACGAGGGCCGCCTTGCGGTGCTTGTCGATCCGCTGGGCGGCGGGCCCTCGCCAGGCGGCGTCCGGCGACCGCCCGGCGTACGTGACCCGCGAAGCGCGGCGCTGCCCGGGGGCCTCGTTCGCGAGCCATGCCAGGGCCAGCACGCACGTGCCCGCCAGCGTTGCCTGGTTCATACGGCGACTCCTTCCACGCGGCCGGTTCGGGCCGGTCGCCCGCCCGTGGGGGGGCTCACTTCCGCTGGATGCGGATGCGGTTCCTGGTCTTGGTGACGGCGGCGGCGGGGACGGTGACCAGGCCCCACTTGTCGGCCTTCACCGTGCCGCGGGCGACCCTCTTGCCGCCGGCGACGGACGTGTTGGTCCACGTGAAGGTCTCGCCGGGCTTGGGCTTGAAGCTCTTGCAGTGGCGCGGCGTGACGTCGACGGTGCAGGTATTCTCGGGGCACGACGCGACGAGCCAGACGGTCGTCTCCCAGGCGTCCTTCTCGTCGGTCTGCTTCCGGTCGTCCCAGAGCAGCCAGCCGTTGATGCAGCCGTAGTAGTCCCCGTCGGCCGGGTCGCCGTTGCCGGGGTTGTCGTCCAGCGAGCCGTTGCTGAAGGCCGGGATGGTCCCGTCCCAACGCATCTTCTCGAACGCCTGGGTCAGCTCGCGGGGCGGGTGGGTGCTCCAGGCGGCGACGAAGGGCTGTCGGGCGGCGAGCAGCCCGCGCCACCCGCGCGGGTCGTCCTGCCAGCCGAACTCCGACGTGTGCCCGCGGTCCTTGCCCGTGCCGGAGATGCACAGCAGGAAGGGGATGTCGCGGCCGGGGTAGGTGTTGACGTACTCGGCGACGCTGTACATCTTCCAGGCGTCCTCGCCCTTGGCGGTCCGGATGCCCTGCGGTCCGAGCACGCGGGGCATGCTGGGGCCTCCGGGTGCGAAGCGGACGTCGTAGGCGGCGGTGTAGGTGCCGAAGCTCATGCGGGTGAAGATTTCGGGGTGCCTCAGGCCGAAGTGCAGCAGTTCGCCGCTGATGCGGGAGCGGTCGATGCGTCGGCGTCCCATGATCCACTGGATCAGGAAGGACATGTAGCGTTCGCAGAAGTAGTCGACCTTGGCGTCGGCCTGGCCGCGGAGGGTGCCGCGTCCCTCGTTGTAGAACAGGGCGGGGAGCCAGTCGAGCTGGCGTTGGATGAGGATGGTGGCGGCGTCGTCCTTGGGCACGCGGATGGACTCGCGGACGTTGAACGCCCCGGAGATGGTGCCGATGGTGAGCGGCCCGGGCTCGGCGAACTTGTCGCCGACGGCGACGGCGAGGCGGAGCGAGCGGCTGGGCAGGTTGGCGTAGGGCGGGGCGGCCCAGTAGCGGTACCAGTGCTCGGGGATGGCTTTTTTGTAGCGGTCCTCCTGGATCCACTGGAGCACCGGTTGCGGCGTGGCGGGCTTCTCGTCGACCGGCTTGAGGAGGCTGCCGGCGGCGAGGTCCATCATGTTCTCCGTGCCGGCCAGCGCGACGGTGACGGCGTAGTAGCTCTCGGCGGCCCGGCGGACGGTGTGGACGTAGAGCCCCTCGCCGGGCTGGAGGGGCACGCCCTTGTCGACGCAGTAGGTGGGGATGACGGAGTTGGGGTCTTCCCACTGGTCGAGGTACTCGCCCCGGAAGTGGATCTTGTAGACCTCGGGATCGAAGCCCGACAGGGGGGGGACCTCGGCGATGGGTTCGGCGTCGTAGAGGTTCCTGGGGTTGATGGGCCGATCGTGGCGGTAGATGCGATAGGTGATGTGGGGCACCTCGCGGATGCGTTGGAGGGCCTTGATGCCCTGGAAGCCGCTGGGCTTGATCCGCAGTGCGAGCCCCTGGAGGCGTCGCAGCGCCCGGAGGGTGATGGCGGGGTGGTTGGGCAGGCCGGCGTGCCCGGTGCCGGCGCCCGGGGCCAGCTCGTCGCCGCGCTCGGCGAAGCGCTTGACCCAGACGATCTCGTTGGGGTCGGGGCGGAAGTCCGGGTGCTCCTTCCAGATGATGAACGTCTGCCCGTCGTGGTGGACCGCGCGAAGGGCCTGGGCGGCCCCAGGCACCGCGCCGGAGCGGCCCTCGTACATGATCTCGAGGTAGGTCCGGTCCGGCAGGAGGCCCTCGAACCGCTCCACGGCGAAGCCCCGGTTCCTCTTGGGGCTGGCGATCCACCGCCGCACCACGTCGGAGACGTCCAGCGCGCGGTACCACGGGGGGGCCAGCTTCAGCGGCTCTTTGCTGGGGACCGGCTTGCCGGCCAGGAGCCGCTGCACCTCGTAGACGCGCGGGGGCTGCACCGGCTGGGCGTCTTCCTGCGTGAAGCAGTACAGCAAGGCGTGGTAGACCGCGACGCGCGGGGGGATGGCCGACAGGTCGAACCGCAGCCACAGCGGGCCCTTATCCCGGGTGATCCTGAGCGTGCCCGGGTGCGTGCAGGGCGTGTCCTTGGCGCCCCAGCGCTCGCAGGTGGGCCCGGCCCGCCCGACGGAGGCGGCCGCCAGGAGGATCGCGATGTGCAGGACGATGCGTTTCATGCTCAGGCCTCCTCATCGGCCGACCGGCGTGACGATCAGCCGGCGGGGTTCCTCGGCGAACTGGACCTGCTTGAGGACCAGGAGCCCGTCGTAGTCGACGAACGCGCGGCCTCGCTGCACCTCGGTGCTGCCGTCGGCCGCAACGGTCCGCCAGGAGTAGCCGCGGCCTCGGGCGATGGGGAACTTCCGGCAGCGTCGCGGGGTGACGTCGGCGGCGGCATCGCCGGCGCCCTGGCGGAAGATCGTCGCCTCCAGGCGAGCGGGCGTCTCGGCGACGTCTCGCCAGCGGAACGGGCGGTGGAGCTCGCCCATTTTGCCCTCGGAGAGGTCCTTGACCGCGCGCTCGGAGACGACGGCGAGGTAGGGCCGGTTCCGGCGGATGTCGAAGCGGACGACGTTCGGGCAGGTGGCGGTGCGGGAGACGGGCACGTACCGCGTGCCGCCCCAGGCGAAGGAGGCGATGAGCCCGCTGCGGCGCTCCAGCAGGAGCTGGTAGAACCGCCGGCAGTGCTCGTACCCGTGGTCGGAGGAGATGGCCAGGAAGGGCAGCTCGGCGCTGGCGGGCAGCGCGGTGATCCGCCGGTTCATGTTGTGGGCCTGCCAGAAGCGTTCGCCATCGGCGGTCAGGACGGTCTGGTCGGCCTTGCCCCAGATGGCCTGCATGCTGAGCGCGTCGCGGCGCCCCTGGCGGTCGCTTCGCCGCGAGGCGGTCGCGTAGTCGATCACGGGGTGGCCGGCGATGCACAGGCTGAACACGCCGGGGTGGCGCAGGGCCAGGTGCAGCGCCCCGCTGCCGGACGCCCCGCCGCGGCAGCCGGTCACCAGGACGCGGTCGGCGTCCACCGGCCAGGTCCGCCGCGCCCAGCGGATGAACGACAGCAGCCGCCGTTCCGTGTACGGGTGGATCGCGCCCTGGCGGAAGGACTTGAGCGTGCCGACGGCCTCGTGGTAGCCGTACCACCACGTCTTGATCGGGAAGTCGTACGGGCAGAGCACGAGGCTGTCGCGCTCGATGCGGTACTGCGTCCGCCAGTAGGAGTGCCCGTCGCGGTGGAGGCTCAGCTCCAGCGGCACGGACTTTCCCAGGCGGTTGGGCACGCCGACGGTCCAGTTGTGCACCTGCATCGGCACGTGGGCCAGCGGGGGAGCGAGCCAGCGGACGAAGTGCAGCCGCTTCTGGTCGTAGTTGAAGTACGGCATCTGCGGCAGCTCGCCCTGGAGGACGGGCTGGGGCTCGGCCGGCGACTCGTCGACCGGCTGCGCGAGGGAGTTGGTCTGCGAGATAGCCCGCGTGTTCTGCACCCCGTTGATGGCCGTCACGACGGCGTAGTAGGCCTTCTGCGGCTTGTCGGGCGTGTGCACGTACAGGCCCGTGCCGCTCGCCAGCGGCGGGTCGCCTTGGCGGATCACGAACCGGTCGATGGGGCAGTCGCGGCCGAAGCGGCCGTCCACCGTCGCGTCGCGGAACGGGCTCCAGTGACCGGTCATCAGGACGTCGTGCGTGGCGATATAGTCGTCGATCGGGCGGTCGATGTTCCGCCCGGCGACGTTCCAGCAGGACAGCGGGCGGACCTCGGCGAGCAGTTCGGCCTGGTGGAGGTTGCCTGGGGTGATGCGCTCGGCGTGGCGGTAGACGTGGTAGCGGACGCGCAGCAGCTCGTCCAGGCCGTCCAGGACGCGCTTCAGCTTGCCCCAGGTGGTCTTGTCCTGCCCGACGGGGTCGCTGACCTCCCGCCAGGTGAGGAAGGTCTGCCCGGCGCGGTGGAAGGCCTTCAGGCGGGAGGCCTGCGGGGGGACGTTGGTGGGCCGGCCCTCGTACCAGATGTCCAGCGTCGTGGCCTCGGCGTTCCAGAAGGGGCAGGTCTTGACGAAGAAGCCGGCGTTCGGCTTGCCCTGGACCCACTTCCGGACGGCGTCGGTGGCGTCGAAGCGGTCGTGCCAGGGCGCGCGGAGCTTGAGCGGCTCGGCCCCGGCGATGGCGGGCCGGCCCCCGGCGACGAAGCTCGAGAACGACGGGTAGATCCGCACGTCCGTCCAGACCTCGTCCATCCGCCCGTCCACGCGGACGGTGCGGAAGATCCGCAGGTCGGCGCGATAGACGGTCGCGCCCTTCGGCACCTCGGACAGGTCGAAGCGCGCCACGCCCGCGCCGTCGGCCACGGGCAGGATCGTCAGCGACTCCCTCGTCACGACGGGCTTGACCGGCCCACGGGCCTCCCCGTTGGGCGGCTCCTTGAAGAGGATCTTGCCGAAGCGGCTGGGCACGTGGCTGTCGCTGGAGTAGGTCGGCGACCAGGCGGCCTCCTCCCATCGCCCCGTGACCCGACGGTTGCGGGTGAAGTTGGCGGTCCACTCGGCGGGGACCGGGCCCCGCTCGATCATCGAGGCGAACGGCATGACGACCTCGATCGTCCAGGCGCCGTTGCTGCTCTCGACCGCCGCCTTGAAGCCGGAGTTCCACGAGCGGTCCTTGGCCTCGGCGTCGTAGGTGCTGCCGACGGCGTTGACGCCGAAGTGGTAGTACGTCCCGCCGGCGGGGGACAGGAAGAACTCGACCGAGTCGTCGTCCCAGACGGCCCCGTCCTGCGCCCGGCGGGAGGCCACCAGGCGATCCAGCAGCGGCTCCGTGCAGCGGAACGCCACGTACAGGGCCTTCTGGTCCCGCAGCAGGAGCACCTCGGTCGGCAGCGGCGCCGTGGTCGTGCCGTCGAGCGTCCGCGCCAGTTGCAGCGGGCGGGCCTTCTTCCACGCGGGGTCGTTCAGCTTGCCGTCGAGCCAGGGGGGGTCCGCCGCCACGGGCACATAGCCCGTCGGCGGCTTGGCGCGCGGCACGGCCGCCTTGCCGGTGGGTGGCCGCGTCGGGGGCTTGCCCAGACGCCGGGTGACCATTTCCCCCCTCGCCGCGCCGAGCAGCGCGCCCAGACACGCTGCCGCGACGAGGTGATTGATCCGTCGTTGTCTCATGGGAGCGTTCCTCTGCTGTCGTCGGAGCCCAGCCGCTGCGTGGCCGGGCGGTTGCCGCGTTGCTCTCTCGCGCCGTCACGGCGCGCGGGTGATCCGCACGGTAAGCCCGGGGCTGTCCTTGGGGACCTCGAGCCCCGGGATCGTCGCGACGCCGTCGGCGTCGGCGTCCACGCGCCCGCTCCGCGCCGCGGGCGTCTCGCCCCTTCGACCGGGCAGGGGCCGGGCGGTCCAGGCGAGCTTCTCGCGCGGGCGGATCCGAAACCGCCGCAGGCGCCGCGGCGTCAGGTCGAACGTGCAGGTCCGGCACAGGACCGTCACCTCGAACGCCTCGGCGGTGTCCTTCGCGTCGCGCCAGGAGACGGTCGCGTTCGTGTTGCCGCCGCCCTCGCCTTCCTTGTCCAGCGAGCAGCCCGAGACGGCGGGGATCGGCGTGTCGCGGCGGACGTCGAGCCCGCGCCACAGGCCGGTGTGCTTGTCCGGGCGGGGCAGCTTGCCGCCCCACGCCCAGTGGGCCACGAGCGGCTGGCGGGCCTTGTGCAGGGCCCGGTAGAGCCGCCCCCGGCCCTTGCCCCAGCCCTTGTCGCGGCCCCAGCTCGCGCCCCGGCAGACGAACAGCGGCAGCCTGGCCGCCGGGCGGGCCAGCACCCGCTCGTCGAGCATGGCCCAGCCCCAGTGGCCGCGCCCGTGGGCGTCGGCGATGTTCGGCGAGCTGGGTCCCCAGGCGTCGGCGAAGCTTCCGGCGGCCTTGGGGTCCAGCACGCCGCGGCGGTCGAAGCCGGTGACGTAGACGCAGGCGAAGGCCTCGGGGTGTGCCAGGGCGATGGCGGCGGCGCCGTCGGCCCCGACGGCGTAGACGCGGTCCGGATCGATCGGCAGCGCGCGCTGGGCCCAGGCCAGGAACGCCAGGATTCGCCGCTGCGTATGGTCGCGGACGATGCCGCGCCGGAAGCTGCCAAGCGTGCCCCACGCGTCGTGGTAGCCGTACCAGCCGCTGGGCGGCCAGTCGTGCGGCGCGAGCTGGATGCTGTGGAGCATCATCTTCTTGCCCGGCTGGGCGTAGGAGTACCCCTCGCCGTGGAAGTACAGCTCGCAGGGCGCCTTGCCCCGGACGTTCGGCGGCAGGAGCACGGAGTAGTTGAAGGCCATGTTCGGCCGGGGGGCCAGCGGCGGGGCGGCCCACTGCACGTACACCCACCGCGTGCCGGGCCAGTCGAAATACGGCCCGTGGAGGCCCTTGCCCTGGCGGACGGGCTTTCCCGTGCCGACGGCTTCCTTCACAGCGCCGCGCGGGGCGTTGGCGGGGGAGAAATCCCTCGTGTTCTCCACGCCGCCGCGGGTGCTGACGACGGCGTAGCAGCGCCGGCCCGCCCGGGCGGGGTGGTGGACGTAGAGGCCCGTGCCGACGGGAAGCTCGCCGGCCTCCTCGTCGATCACGAACCGCCGCACCGGGTAGCGGTCCATCCGCGGGTGGTCCATGGTCCAGGTGTGCATGTAGCCGTTGTAGTCGCGGGCCAGCTCGCCCAGCTCGTCCGGCTGCACCATGGCCTGGGCGATCAGGTACTCCTTGTTCCGCGCGTTGACGTTGTAGGCGGACAGGGGCCCGGCCTCGCCGAGAAGCCTCGCGGCGTGCAGGTTCGCGGCCGTGATGGGCTCCGCGTGGGCGTAGATGCGATAGCGGCAGGCCCGCGTGGCGGCGGGGGAGGCGAGCTTCCGCTTGATCTCCCCGTAGGTGGTCTTGGCCGTCGTGATGAGCGGATCGACCTCCTCCCAGGTGAGGAACGTCTGCCCGGCGCGGTGGAGCGCGCGGACGCCGCGGACCGGCGTCGGCACGTCGTCCGGCTTGCCTTCGCAGGCGACGTCCAGGCACGTCGCCTCGGCGTGCCAGAACGGGCAGGTCTTGACGAAGAAGCCGCCGTTGGGCTTCCCGGCCGCCCACTGCCGCACCGCGTCCGTCGCGTCGAGGCGATCGCCAAACGGCGCCCGCAGCGCCAGCGGGCGGCCCGGGGCCTCGGGCTCGGAGCCGGCCTGGAAGCTCGCCAGCAGCGGGCGGACGTCGACGCCCTCCAGCGCCTCGGGCATCCGCCCCGTCACCTTCGCCGTGCGGTGGATTCGCAGATCGGCCCGGTAGATCCCTGCCCCTGCCGGCAGGGCGGAGAGATCGAAGCGCACCACGCCCTCGCCGCCCGACGCCGGCAGGACCGTCACGAGCCGCTTGGTCACGACGGGCCTGGGGGGCGCGGCGGCGGGCCGGTCGGCAGGGGGGTCCCGGAAGAGCATCCTGCCGAACCGGGCGGGCACGTGGCTGTCGCCCGAGTAGGTCGGCGACCACGCGAACTCCTGCCAGCTTCCCGCGGCGTACCGGTTGCGGGTGAAGTTGGCCGTCCACGCCTCGGGCGCCTTGCCCGCCGCCATGGCGGCCAGGGGAATGGCGAGCTCGATCGTCCAGGCCCCCGCGCCGCGCCCGACGGCCGCACGGACGCCGGAGTCCCACGAGCGGTCCTTCACCTTCGCGTCGTACGTGCTGCCGGCGGCGCTGACGCCGACGTGGTAGTACGCCTTGCCGGCCGGTCCCAGGAACAGCTCGATCGAATCGTCGAGCCAGATCTCGCCGTCGTGCCCGCCCCCGGTCGCCCGGAGCTTCGACAGCAGTGGCTCGGCGCACCGGACGGCCACGTAGAGCCTCTTGCGGTCGCGGAGCAAACGGACCTCGGTGGCGACGGCCGCGCCGCTCGCCCCGTTGAGCGTTCGCGACAACCGGCAGGCGGGCGCGGCCCGCCAGGCCTTCTCGCGGGGCGATCCGTCCAGCCTGGGCGGCGTCTTGCAGCGCGGCACGTAGCAGGTCGGCGGCGTGGCCGGAGCCTTGGGGGCGGCCTTGCCCGGCGGACGGCTCGACGCCCGCCCCCAGCGGCGGGTGACCATCTCCGCCCTCGACGGCGCGGACACACCGCACGCCAGCACGGCTGCGAAGCATGTCGTCCACCGTCGGCCCATGGTGCCTGCGCCTCCCGCCGAGCGCGAGTGAGCTTCCGAGATGGCGGTACGAAAGCGGCTCCCACCGATTACACGAAGCCGAGCGGCCTGCATCAAGCCAAAACCGCGGACGGCGGACGCGCGACCCGGCCCCGTCCCTGTCGGCCAGCAGCGCCAGGTGCCCCATGTCCCGGAGGCCGTGCCCGGGCGGGAAGAAACTCCGAGTTGCGCGGTCTGGCGGAAGGCGGTGCCGGTTGCAGTATTGAACGACCGTAAGTACGGCTGCGTTCGGGAGGTACCCGTCGCCAGGCGGACGGGGCGGATCCGGAGCGGGGCCGATCCCGGCCGCTGGATGAGAGACCGCCGCCCGCGAGGCAGGCGCCTGGGCGGGTGGTTTCATGGCCGACGGAGCCCGGGCGACGAACCCCTTCGCCGGCGTCCGAACCGTCCGACGTTGCAGGAGAGCGACATGGCATCCGACGCGGCGCAGTCCAGCCCGGAAGCGATGGACGACGAGCAGGCGGTCGTCCGTCTCCGCGAGGCCTACGACAAGATCCTCGGCGAACTGCGGAAGATCATCGTCGGTATGGACCCGGTGATCGATGAGGCGCTCATCGCCATCTTCAGCCTGGGCCACTGCCTGCTGGTCGGCGTGCCCGGGCTGGCCAAGACGCTGCTGGTCAGCAGCCTCGCGGAGGCCCTGTCGCTTTCGTTCAAGCGGATCCAGTTCACGCCCGACCTGATGCCTTCGGACATCACGGGCACGGAGATCCTCCAGGACGACCCCGACAGCGGCGAGCGGCGCTTCAAGTTCCTCAAGGGCCCGGTCTTCGCGAACATCATCCTGGCCGACGAGATCAACCGCACGCCGCCGAAGACCCAGGCGGCGCTCCTGGAGGCCATGCAGGAACGCAAGATCTCCGCCGGCGGCGAGGACTTCCCCCTGGACGAGCCGTTCTTCGTGCTGGCGACGCAGAACCCCATCGAGCAGGAGGGCACCTACCCGCTGCCCGAGGCGCAGCTCGACCGGTTCCTCTTCAACATCCTCGTCGACTACCCCTCCTGGGACGAGGAGATCGAGATCATGAAGCGCGTCACCGGCCTGCTGGACTACCAGATCGAGCCCGTGCTGGGGCGCGAGGACATCCTCGCCCTTCAGCGGCTGGTGCGGCGGGCGCCCGTGGCCGACCACATCTTCCACTACGCCGCGAAGCTCGCGCGCTCGACTCGCCCGAGCGATCCCGACGCGCCCGACTTCGTGAGGGACTACCTCTCCTACGGCGGCGGGCCCAGGGCGAGCTTCAACATGATCCTCACCGGCAAGGCGCGGGCGATCCTCCGCGGGCGCTACCACGTGGCCATCGAGGACATCCAGGCGGTGGCGCCGCCGGTGCTGCGGCACCGGATCATCCCGAACTTCGCCGCCCTGTCCGAGGGCTTGACGCCCGACGACATCATCGCCAAGCTCCTGGCGGAGATCCCCGCCGACGAGCGCCTCTACGATGGCAAGAACCCGGCAGCGGTATAGGTACCTCGATCCCGAGACACTTCAGGGGATCGGCTCGCTGGAGCTGATTGCCCGCGAGGTGGTGGAGGGCCTGCGCGTGGGCATGCACAAGAGCCCGCTGCGCGGCTTCAGCACCGAGTTCAGCCAGCACCGCCCGTACGTCCCCGGCGACTCGCTGCGCCACCTCGACTGGCGCGTCTACGCGCGAACCAATCGCTACTACCTCAAGCTCTACGAGGCCGAAACCGACTTCACCGCCAACCTGCTGCTCGACGCCAGCCGGTCCATGCACTACGCCTCCGGCAGCGTCTCGAAGCTGGAGTACGCCAAGTACATGGCCGCCTCGCTGGCGTGGCTGATCTGCGAGCAGCGCGACACGGTGGGCCTGGCCGTCTTCGACGACCGCCTGCGGGAATACGTCGAGCCGAGCGGCTCGAAGGCCGCCGTCCGCACCATCGCCGAGGAGCTGGAGAAGGTCGTCCCCGAGCCGCGAACGAACGTCGCGGAGATCCTCCACGAGTTCGCGCGCCGCATGGGGCGCAAGGGCTTCGTGATCCTGTTCTCCGACCTGTTCGACCACGTCCAGGAGTTCCTCCAGGGCCTGGACCACCTCCGCTTCCGCGGGCACAACGTGACGGTCTTCCACCTGCTCGATCCCTACGAGCTGACGTTCCCCTTCCACGGCACGTACAAGTTCAAGGGCCTGGAGCTGGACGGGGAGATCTCCACGCAGCCGAGACGCATCCGCGCCGCCTACCTGAACGAGTTGCAGACGTTCCTCCAGCGGATCAAGGGCTCCTGCGAGCGCAGCCACGTCGATTACGTCCTCGTCGATACCTCGCGCCCCCTGGACGTGGTCCTGTCGAACTACCTGATCGGCCGCATCCGAAGCACCGGGAAGAAGATCTGATGCGGCGGCGGGAAGGCACGTTGAGCGCACCGCCCGCGACAACCCGATTCGCCGCGTCCTGCCTGGCGACGGCCGTCCTGGTGGCGCTGCCGGCGCCTGCGGACGTCGTCCAGACACTCGACGGTCGCCTGACCGGCCGGGCCGCCCTCCGCCCCGAGGGCGTCGTCCTCGGCGAGCGCACCGTTGCGGCCGCCGAGCTGCTCTTCGTGAACTTCGACCGCAAGGGGCGCACCTTCCGCCGGCCCAACACCGTCCGCCTGACCAACGGGGAGGTCTGGCGCTGCGACATCCTGAGCCTGACGGCCGACAAGCTGAAGGTCCGCTCGCCCTTCTTCGGCACGCGGGAGGTCCGCAAGGCGGACGTTCGCGCGCTGGAGTTCCAGGCGCGTCTGCCCTCCGAGGCGCACCTGGCGACGAACACGCTGTATCGCACGTCCGGCGAGCCGCTGCCCGGGTCGCTGCTGTGGATCAGCCCCACGCAGATCGCCGTGGACAGCCCGCTCGGCGCGCTGGCGATGGATCGCAAGGGCGCGACGCGTTTCCTCCTGGCCGGGCGGCGCCTCCGCCGCGGGCGAAACGGCGAGGGCGAGGTCGTCCTGGTGGACGGGACCGTCCTTCGCGGGCGCCTCGGTCTCGCCGCCGACGTAGTGCGCCTGACGCACGACGCGCTGGGCGAGCTGGCCCTGCCCGTCGAGGCCGTCCTGTCCTTCCTGCGGCACGGCCCGAACGTGATCTACCTGGCGGAGCTTCCCTTCGAGGCGAAGGCGCGGTCGCTCCTCGGCGAGGGCGGCCAGGTCCGGACGGTCGACCGCCACCTGCCCGGGCAGGGCGCCGGCGCGGCCGGCTTCCTGCGTTCGCTGGCGATTCAGCCCGCGACGGCGCTGACGGTTCGCCTGCCCGACGGCCCGGGACGGCGCGTGCTGCGGGCCTGCGCCGCGCCCGTCCCCGGCGCTCGCGGCGCCGCGATCCTGCGCGTGCGCCAGGGCGAGCGCCTGCTGTTCGAGAAGAGCGTTCCGGCTTCGCAGGCGAGGGCCGTGCCGCTCTCGGTGGAGCTGCCCGCCGGGGACCAGGTCACGATCGACGTGTCCTTCGACCGGCGGGTCCGCCTTCCCTGCGGCGTCGTGCTGGCCGATCCCCACGTGGTGACCCGCCGCCGGTAGCCGCCCGGCCGCCGACCGCCGGCGAGTGGATGGGAGAGCATGGGTTTTCTGAACCAGATCATGCTGTTGGGGCTGCTGGGGCTGGCCGTCCCGGTCCTCATCCATCTGCTGAACCGCTACCGCTACCGCGAGATCGACTGGGGCGCGATGGAGCTGCTCCGCCGGGCGATGGTCCTGCGCTCGCGCCGGGTGCGGATCGAGGACCTGATCCTGCTGGCCCTGCGCTGCCTGGCCGTGGCGCTGCTGGCGATCGCGATGGCCCGCCCGACGATCCGCGCCGGCGGGGCGAGGTTCTTCGGCGGCGAGGCACGCGTCGGCGCGGTCATCGCCCTGGACGCCTCCTACAGCATGGCCCACCGCCCCGGCGTGCGCAGCCGCTTCGACGCCGCCGTCCACCGCGCCCGCGAAGTCCTCCAGACCCTCCAGCCGGGCGACCAGGTCTCCATCGTCCTGATGGGCCAGCGGCCGCGATCCCTGCTGCGCAACGTCAGCTTCGATCGCGAGCGGATCGACGAGCAGCTCGGCAGCACCCGCGCGCTGCCCGAGCGAGTGAACCTCGAGCCGTGCCTGGAGCGGGTCTCGGAGCTGCTGGCCGAAGTCCGCGCCCCGGTCCTCGAGTGCTACGTCGTGTCCGACGCGCAGGAGCTGACCTGGCGCCGGCCGTCCGAGGGCGCCGCCGCGTCCCTGCGCGAGATCGCCGCCGCGGGGCGGCTGTACTACCTGCCCGTCGGCTCCGAAGCCGCGGAGAACCTCGCGCTGAGCCGCCTCGAGCTGACGTCGGGGGCCCGGCGCCTGGGCAGCACGGTGCGGTACGTGGCGGAGGTGCGGAACGTCGGGCGCACGCCGGCGCGCAACGTGCGGGTCACGCTGTCGGTCGACGACGGGACGCCCGACCGGCGCGTCGTGGACCTGATCCGCCCCGGGCAGCTCGCCGCCGTGCCGCTGTACGCGAAGTTCGCCGCGCCCGGCAGCGTTCGCGTCACGGCCCGCCTGGAGCGCGACGCCCTCGCCGTGGACGACGTCCGCCACGCCGTCGCCTGCGTGCGCGAGCGGATCCGCGTGCTCGTCGTGGACGGCGAGCGCGCCGGGCAGGACGCCGACAGCGAGACTTTCTACCTCAGGAAGGCCCTCGTGCCCGACCCGACGAAGCCCTCGCAGGCGTCCATCCGCCTGACGCGCGCGGCGCAGGTCGAGCTGCCCCTGCACCGGTTCGACGACCACGACATCGTCATCCTCGCCAACGTCTCGGACCTGCGGACCGCCCAGGCCGAGGCGCTGCACGCCTTCGTCCGGCAGGGCGGGGGGCTGATCGTCTTCCTCGGCGACCGCGTCCACGCCGGCCTGCTCAACGCCCGCCTGCGCGTCGGCGGCGAGTCGCTCCTCCCGGGGCGGCTGACGACCGTGCTGGACGCGCCCGCCCGGCGCAAGGCCGGCTGGCCCCTGGCGGTCGTCGACGCCTCCCACCCGCTGGGGCGCTTCCTGTCGCGCCTGCCCCGACCGCTGGTCGACGAGGCCCGCGTCCGCACGCTGTACCGCGTCGAGCCGGCCGCCGGGGCGAGGGCCGTTCTCGAGGCCGCCGGCACGGGCGCGCCGCTGCTGATCGAGAAACGCCTCGGGCGCGGGTGCGTCCTGCTGGTGACCACCTCCGCCGACCGCGACTGGGGCTCCCTGGCCGTCAACCCGGCCTACCTGGTGCTCCTGCACGAGTCCGTCGCTCACCTGACGCGCCAGTCGCACGAGCGGCAGTTCACCGTCGGCGAGCCGCTGGCCCTGGCCCTGCCGCCGCGGGCCGGCGCCGGGCCGCTCGAACTCGTCGGCCCCGACGGCACGCGAACGCCCATCACCGCCGGCGAGACGCAGGGGCGGCGCGTCGCCGAGTGCGGCCTGCCCGAGGCGGCCGGGTTCTACCAGCTCCACGCCGGCAGCGACGCCCCGCCCATCGTGGCGGCCGTCAACGTCGATCCCATCGAGTCCGACGTCAAGGCGCTGACGCCCGAGGGCCTGCGGGCCGCCTTCGCCGACTTGCCCGTCACGGTCCTGTCCGGCCAGGACCTGCTTGCGGAGATCCGCCGGGGCCGGACCGGCCTGGAAATGTGGCGGGCGTTCCTGTTCGTGGGCCTGCTCGTGCTGGCCCTGGAGACGTTCCTGGCGTGGTACTTCTCGCGCAAGCTGGCGAAGGGCGACTCCCCGATCCCTCCCCGCGCCCGCGAGACGGTCCTCGCTGCCGGCGAATCGACGTGAGCTTGACCCCCGCGGGCGCCGCCCGTGGCATGACGGCCGATAACCGAACGCGGAAAGCGAACCGCTCGACATGCTGAGAAGACTGCTGGGACTGGACGATGCGGGCGACGTGAGCCGCCTGGAGCCGTACCTGCGGCTGGACTGGCCGCGGGCGGTGCTGCTGGCGGCGGTCGTGGCGGCGCTCGTGTACGTCGTGGTGGTGTACCGGCGCGAGCGAACGATCCCGCGCCGCAAGCGCACGCTGCTGGGGGTGCTGCGCGCCGGGACGTTCGTGGTCCTGCTGGTGCTGCTGTTCGAGCCGGTCCTGGCCGTCAGCACGACCGTGCCCCTGCCGCGGACGGTGCTCGTGCTGCTGGACGCCTCGGAGAGCATGAACATCCGGGACAAGCGCCGGCGTCCGGCCGAGCAGGCCGAGGCCGCCCTCGCCCTCGGCACGCTGCCGTACGCCGACGCGAACGCCGAGCTGCCGGACGACGCGCGGGCGGCCGCGTCCAGGGCCTCCCGACTCGAGCTGGCCCGGGGGCTGCTGGCTCGCGGGCAGGGCAACGTCTTCGAGCAGATCGCCCGGCGCTACCGCGTGCGCTACTTCGCCTTCGGGCGCCGGGTCGTGCCCGCCGAGGGCCGGGGCCTGACCGGGCCGCAGGCCCTCGCCGCCGTCGACGCCAACGCCCCGGCCACGCGGCTCGGCACGGCCATGGAGGAGGCCCTCGCACGCTTCGGCGGGCAGAGCATCTCCGGGCTCGTCGTGCTGACCGACGGGGCCTCGAACGAGGGCCTGGCGCCCCTGGAGGTCGCCCGCCGCATGAGGGAGCGAGCCGTCCCGCTGTACCCGGTGGGCCTGGGCCTGCCCCATCCGACCGACGTGCGCCTCGACGCCGTCCTCGTGCCCGAGACCGTCTTCGTCAAGGACAAGGTCCCCGTGCGCGTGCAGTTCTCCTCGACGCACCTGGCCGGGCGGGCGGCCGACCTCACCCTGACCTTCGACGGGCGCGAGGTCGCCACCCGGGGCGTGACCCTGAACGATCGGGCGCAGTTCGCCGAGCTGCTCTTCGAGCCCGCGCGTCCCGTGGACGCCGCCCGGCTGGAGGTGGCCATCACCCCGCGCGGCGCGGGCGTGGACGAGGCCAGCACGGACAACAGCCGCCTCGCCCGGACCGTCCGCGTGATCGACGAGAAGATCAAGGTGCTCTACGTCGAGGGCAAGCCGCGGTGGGAGTACCGCTACCTGCGCCGCGTGCTGCTGCGCGACCACCGCCTGGACGTGACGTTCTACATGACCGAGGGCGACAAGGAGCTGGCCCAGCACTCCGAGCGCTACCTGGCGACGTTTCCGCTCGAGGCGGACGAGGCCTTCCGGTTCGACCTGGTGATCCTGGGCGACGTGCCTCGCAAGCGGTTCAGCCGCTTGCAACTGGAGCGCCTGGAGGAGCTGGTGCGCCAACAGGGCGCGTCGCTGCTGCTGCTGGCGGGTTTCTTCCACGCCCCCGGCGAGTACCTCGGCACGCCGATCGCCGAGATGCTGCCGGTGAAGGTCCGCCCCGACGGCGTGGCGACGCTCGACGACATGGTGCATCCCAAGGTGACCGCCGAGGGGCTTACCAGCGCCGTCGTGACGCTGGAGCACCCCGAGGAGCGGAACCAGGCGCTCTGGTCGCAGGTGCGCCCGATGTTCGGCGTGCCGCGGCTGGACGGCATGAAGAAGGGCGCCACGCGCCTCCTGACGCTGTCGGGCTCGACGAGAGGCGGCGAACCGTACCCGCTGGTCTGCTGGCACCGCCATCGGCGCGGCAAGGTGATGTACGTCGGCACGGACCAGCTCTGGCGGCTCCGCTACCAGCGCGGCGATAAGTACCACGCCCGTTTCTGGGGCCAGGCCATCCGGTTCCTCACGCTGTCGCGACTGCTGGGGGGAAACCGGCGGATCCGCATCGAGACCGACCGCTCCGACTACCGCGTCGGCGAGCGCGTCCACGTCAGCGCCAACGTGCTCGACGAGGCGTACTCGCCGGTGCTGAGCCGGTCCTTCGACGTCGTGGCCGAGCTGGCCGGCCCGCCGGCGCAGCGCGCGACCGTCCACCTGGCGGCCGTGCCGGGCATGAGCGGGCTGTTCCGCGGCTTCTTCACGCCGGAGCAGCCCGGCCGCTACGAGCTCCGCCCGGCCGACGCGCCGGAGGAGATCTCCAACGTGGCTCGCCTGGGGGTCGAGGCGGCCTCGCTGGAGCGACAGGAACCGGCCATGCAGGAAGACCTGCTGAGGCGGACGGCCGAGCTGTCCGGCGGGCGCTGCTTCACCGCGCGCGACCTGCCGGAGCTGGCGAAGGAGCTCTCCGGCGAGCGGCGCAGCACGTCGGTGCGGCTGACGAAGGAGCTGTTCGACCTGCCGGTGGTCTTCGCGCTGCTGCTGGGGCTGCTGGCGGTGGAGTGGATGGTGCGAAGGCGGTCGGACCTGGTCTGAGGAGCGGACGGCCGGAGAGAATGACCAAGGCACGAGCGACAACCCGGCGCGGCGACGGATCGCGAGCGATCGTCGAGCACAAGCTGCGCGGCGCCTGGCACAAGGAGCGCCGGTTCCTGCACACGCGCGGGCTGTGCTTCCTGCTGGTCTGGGCGGTCGCGCTGGTCCTGCTGGACCTGCTGGTGGACTGGCTGTTCCTGGCGAGCTACCGCGCGCCGGGCTGGGCGCGGACCGTCCTGCTGGCGATCAACGCGGCCGCGCTGCTGGGGGTCGCCTACGTCTACTGGTGGCGCCACCTGCGGCGCTACGACCCGGTCCGCCTGGCGCTGGAGTTCGAGCGCAAGCACCCCGAGCTGAAGAGCCTGCTGGTCTCCTACGTGCAGATCGACGACGACGCCCTGGCGGCGATGCACGCCTCGCCCGTGCTCGTGGCGGCGCTGCGCAGGGAGGCCGTCGAAGTCACCCGCCCCATGGACTTCCGCGAGATCGTCAGCTTCAAGGAGCTGGGGCGGCTGCTGGCGTTCTCGGCGTGCGTGCTGGCGGGCTTCGGCGGTGTCAGCGCGTACAAGTCGGAGTTCTTCCGCACGCTGATGGACCGCATGCTCCACCCCGCCGTGCACGTCGAGTACCCCACGCGGACGACCATCGACAAGGTCAGCGGCAACCTGAGCGTCCAGCAGGGCGCCTCGGTGCAGATCACCGCCACGTGCGCCGGGGAGATCCCGCCGCGCGGGCGCCTCCACGTCCGCGCCGACGGCGGCGAGTGGGAGGCGCTCGGCCTGGCCAGGACGGGCGCCGACGCCTTCGCCCACACGTTCCGGGACGTCCGCGCGAGCTTCGACTACTACGTGCGGCTCGGCGACGACGAGTCGTCGCGGTACCGCGTCGAGGTCGTCCCCGGGCCGAAGGTCGTTCGGAAGCGCATCGGGCTGACGTATCCCGAGCACACGGGCCTGGCCCCCGAGCAGCGCGACAGCTACTACGTCGAGGCGCCCGAGGGCACCGGGATCACGTGGTGGATGCGGTGCGATCGCCCGGTGCAGTCGGCGGAGCTGATCCGCGACCGCCAGGACGCCAACGCCCTGGCGCTGCGGATCCGGCAGGGGGGGTACGTCGTCGAGGGCACCGTCCGGGCCGAGGAGTCCTTCGAGTACCAGTTCCGCTGGAAGCTCGCCGGGCACGACTTCGTCTACACGACGCCCGGGGCCTACCTGGTGCACGTCCTGCCGGACCGCGCGCCGGAGATCGAGATCCTCCAGCCCGTCGAGGACGAGAAGGCCACCGTCCGCAAGACGCTGTCGGTGACGTTCAAGGCGGGCGACGACTACGGCCTGGGCGCCGCGAAGCTCGTCTACGCGGTGGGCGACGGCCCCGAGAGGACCTGGCCGATCGGCGTCCTCGGCGCCAAGTCGATCACCCGGGCGTTCGACAAGAAGCTCGCCGAGCTGATCGGCGACCTGGCGGTCGACCAGGTCGTGACGTACTGCGTGGAGGTGGCCGACAACCGCCCGAGGCCGGGCGGCCCGAACGTCACCCGCTCGCGCAAGCGCCGCGTCTACATCGTCGACGTGGCCGAGTACCTGCGGAGCATCCTGGAGCAGCAGCTCCGGTGGGTCGCGGAGGTCGAGGAGCTCCGCGGCGAGGAACGCCAGGCGGAAACGCACGTCGGCGAGATCCGGAAGATCGAGGTCGAAACCCAACCCGCAACCAGGCCGTCGAACGAGTAGGACGCACAGCGATGAGATGCGCAAGACCCTGTATCCCGGCGGCAGCGATGTGCTGTATCGCCGCGTCGCTGGCCCTCGCCCAGGCGCCGGCGAAGAACGAGCGGCTCGAGGCCGTCGGCGACCGCCTGCTGGACGAGGCCGAACGCCAGCACATGGTCAACCGCCGCATGGACGCCTCCATCGAGGGCCTCGACGCCCTCATCCGGGACCTGGTCTCCAACGACCTGCTGGCCCAGGGCCGCGGGCCGCGAATGCAGCGCTTCGTTAAGGTCCTCGCCGTCCTGAACACGCGCCACGTGCCCAACGCCGAGCGCTACCTCCAGGCCGCGCGGAAGCGCTTGGAGGCCCTGCGGCCCAGCCTCACCGCCGCCGACGGGGAGATCAAGACCATCCTCCGGATGCTCGACGACCTGCTGAAGCGCGCCGAGCGGTCCGGCACCGAGGACGACCTGCTCACCCAGCTCCGCCTGATCATCCGCAAGGAGGAGAACCTCCACGCCCAGACGCGCGAGTGGGGCAAGCTGCTGTACACGTCGCCCGAGAAGGCCGAGACCGGGCGCGAGGAGCTCCGGACCCGGCAGCGGCAAATCGCCGCCAGTGTCCGGCAGTTCGAGGGCAACCTCAACGACGCCGCGAAGTCCGACGCCGACCTGATCCGCAAGGACCTCCTCACCAAGGCCGCCAAGGCCATGAAGGAGGAGAAGATCGACCGCACGCTCGACCGGGCGGCGGGCGACATCGACGGCAAGAAGCCGATCCCGGCCGTCCGGAAGCAGACCGACGCGCTGGAGGCCCTGCGGCGCCTGGAGGAGATGCTCCAGGAGGACTCGCCCCTGTCGAAGCTCGAGGAGCTGCGAGACTCCTACCAGGAGCTGTCGGAGATCCTCGCCCGCCAGGAGGAGCTGCGCGAGACGACCGAGCAGGTGCCCGAGAAGCAGTTCGCGGAGAAGGCCAAGCCGCTCCAGCTCGAGCAGCAGGACATCCGGAAGGACCTGGGCCAGACGACCGAGGAGATGCCCGAAGCGGCCGTGCCGCAGGTCCGCCAGCCGCTCCAGCAGGCCGCGCAGCACATGGACGGCGCCGTCAAGGACATGCAGCGATCGCAACAGACCCCGGCCGTCGAGGATCAGAAGAAGGCCGAGGAGTCCATCAAGAAGGCCATGAAGCAGCTCGAAGGGCAGATCGCCGAGGCCGAGCAGGAGCTCGCCGATCAGCAGGAAGCGGCGGAGCTGGCCGAAGCGCTCCAGGAAGCGCTGGAGCAGACCCAGTCGCTCGTCCAGCGACAGATGCGGTTGGGCGAGCTCACGCAGCAGGCGCGGGCGATGCAGCTCGCCCAGGTCGCCCAGCCGCAGGAGGCCCTCTCGCAGGAGGCCGGCGAGCTGGCCGACGAGGCCCCGCAAGAGGCGGGCAAGCCGCTGGAGGAGGCCTCCGGCGAGATGCACGAGGCGGCCCAGGCGCTCGAGCAGGGCCAGCGGACCGAGGCCGGGCAGCACCAGCAGCGGGCGATCCAGGCCCTCCAGCAGGCCGCCCGGGCGATCCGGCAGCTCGCCCGCCGGCCCACGCCGCCCAACCCCTTCGCCCGGACGGACCGCCCGCGCGAGCGAGGCAGCCGCGACTTCGGCAAGCAGAAGGCCGGACGCGGGCGCGGGCCCCGCGACAAGAAGCTCTGGGATCACCTCACGCCGCGCGAGCGGGAGGCCGTGCGCCAGGCGTTCGCCCGCGACCTGCCGCTCGAGTACCGCGAGCTGCTGGAGGACTACTATGAGGCCCTGTCGAAGTAACCTCGCCCCGACGCGGCGGCGATGGCTCGCCCTCGCTTGTGCGGGCGCCGTCGCCCTCCACGCCGCCGTGCCCGCCGCGGCCAGAGACGGCGGCGTGCGCCTCGCGGCCGTATCCGCCGAGACCCAGCGCGCCGTCGAGCGCGGGCTGGCGTTTCTGGCCAAGAGCCAGAAGCTCGACGGCAGTTGGGGCAGCGAGCACAAGGCCGGCGTCACCGCCCTGTCGCTGATGAGCTTCATGCTCAAGGGCCACTTCCCCAGCCAGGGCAAGTACGGGCGGATGCTCGACCGCTCGGTGCGCTTCCTGATCCAGCGGGCCAAGGAGGGCGGGGGCTACTTCGGCGGGAACATGTACGAGCATGCCCTGGCGACGCTGGCGCTGGCGGAGGTCTGGGGCATGAGCGACCGCGACGAGATCCGCGACGCGCTCAAGCAGGCCGTCCGCGTCATCCTCAAGAGCCAGGCCCCCTCCGGCGGATGGCGTTACCAGCCCGTGCCCCGCGACGCCGACATCTCCGTGACGGTCATGCAGATCGTCGCGCTGGCCTCGGCCAAGGAGGCGGGGCTCTTCGTGCCCCAGAAGACCATCGACCGCGCCGTCACGTACGTCCGGAGCCTCCAGGTGCGCTTCACCGGCGGCTTCGGTTACACCAGCCCCCACCAGGAAGGCTTCGCCCGCACCGCCGCCGGCGTCATGTCCCTGCTGATGTGCGGCGAGAGCGCGAAAGGCCGCGCCGTCAAGGCCGGCCTGGGCTACCTCAACCGGTACCCCGACCAGAAGTTCACGAAGGTCGACTTCTTCTACTACGGCCACTACTACGCCGTGCAGGCCATGTACCAGGCCGGCGAGAGCTACTACCAGCAGTGGTACCCGCAGATCCAGCGCGCCCTGCTCCGCAAGCAGCAGAGCGACGGCTCCTGGCGCGGCGGGCGCCCCGGCACGGAAGGCTCCACCGCGATGGCCGTCCTCATCCTCGGCGTGCCGTACCGCTTCCTGCCGATCTACCAACGATGAGCCGCACGCCGCACACGCAGACCACGCGCCGGCCGCGGGCCGGGGCCCCGCGCAGCGGGGTCTTGTGCCCGCTTGCCGTCGCGGCGGCCCTCGCCGCCGGCGTCGCGCCGCGCCCGGCACGCGGGGACCGCGCCACGACGAGGCCCGCGGCCGCCGCCGACCGCGCGATCGAGGAGCTGCGCGGCAGCGACTGGATCCTCCAGTATCGCGCGATTCGGCAGTTGGCGCGCCGGCCCACGCCGCGCGCGAAGGCCGCCCTGCGCGGCGTGCTGACCGGCGGCGGGCATCCCTGGCTGCGCGGGCGGGCGCTGGTCGCGCTGGCCGAGGCGAGCGGCGCGGAGATGCTGGGCGAGGCCCTCACCTTCGCCCGCGCCGGCAGCGTCGAGCTTCGCGCCGCGGCCGTCGAGGCCCTGGGCGTGATTGCCTCGCCGGCCGGCGACGCCGCGGCGGCCGCCGCGCTGCGCGACACGGCGCCGGAGGTGCGCTGCCAGGCCGTCCTCGCCCTCGCCCGCCTGCGGAAGGCGAAGGCCTGGCCGCTCATTCAACCGCTGCTGAAGGGCAGCGACGTCCGGCTGCTCCGCCA
Organism: uncultured Planctomycetaceae bacterium; assembly: GCA_964642165.1. GTDB lineage: Bacteria > Planctomycetota > Phycisphaerae > SM23-33 > SM23-33 > CAYRVX01. The sequence goes on from CAZXOC010000036.1 coordinate 22,896, forward strand.
GGCAGTCAGGGCCCTGCCGTTCGTGGCCACGGACGCGGCTCGCCGGGCGGTGGCCGGCCTGCTGGAGCACGACGACGCCGCCGTCCGCCTGGAAGCCGTTCGCGCGCTGGGGCGCTTCGGCAGCGCCGACGACATCGGCCGGCTCCTGGTCCGGATGACCCGGGACGCCGACGGCACCACCCGCCGTGCCGCCGAAAAGGTGCTGGCCTCGTACCCCGCCGCGGTCCGGCAGCGGCACATGCTGGCCGCCCTGCGGAGCGGCGAGGCCGACTTCCACCGGGCCGCCCTGGCGATCCTCGCGCGGACGCCGGACCGGGCGAGCTGCGACGCCGTCGCGGCGCTGGTTCGCGATGCGGACCTGGGCGTCAAGTACCGGGGGGTGTACTCGGAGGTGCTCTCGTTGCTGGCCGCCGGCGAGCCCGACCGGTACGCGGACGTCTTCCGCCGCTTCCTGGGGCAGTCCAGCTCCAGCGTTCGGCGCGTCGCGGTCCGCTGCCTGGCCCGCTGCCGGCGGGTCGACCACTTCGCGGTGCTGCGCCCGCTGCTGAGCGACAGGAGCAGCACCATCCGCTCGCAGGTGCTCGACTCGCTCGACGAGGCCACGCACGCGGCGCCGCCGGGGGGCATCGTGACGTACCTGGTCCCCGCCCTCGCCGGCGACAGTTGGGACACGCGCAAGAAGGCCGTCGCCCTGCTGGCCCGTCGGGCGACGCCCGCCGAGCTGCCCCGAGCCCTCGCCGCCGTCGGGCGCGACCTCGGCGGTTCTGACCGCGCGAAGCGCGCCTACCTCGCCAAGGCCCTGGCCGCCGTGGGGGGGGACGACGCCCGCCGGCAGATCGCCGCCGCCCAGGGCTGCGTGACCGACTGGACGGTGATCGGTCCGTTTCCCAACGACAAGCTCAATCGCGGCTTCGAGGCCGTCTATCCGCCCGAGATCGACGCCGATCCCGCCAAGCCCTGCCCGGCGTTCGGGTTGGGCAAGGGCGCCGTCTTCGAGGCCTCGGCGGGCGGCGACGGCCGGCGGGAGTGCCTGCGGATCGCCCCGCCCGCCGCCGGCGGGAAGACCGTCGTGACGTACATGCTGACCGTTCCGGCCGATGCGAACGCCCGGCTCGCGGCGTCGCTGTCGGCCGGAGCGGGGCAGGAACGTCCCGGCGGCGTGAAGCTCGCCGTGCGCGCCGACGGCAAGGACCTGCTGGCCCGGGCCCTCTCGCCGGACGACCGCGAGCGGAGCGTCGCCGTCGCCCTGGGCGACTTCGCCGGCCGCAAGATGCAGCTCGAACTCCTCGCCGAGACGCTGGACGACGCCAACAACGGCGTCGCCGTGCTCACGCGCCCCCGCCTGATCGGCGGGGGCAGGACGATCGGCCTGGTCCGCCTTGCCGCGACGGCCACCGCGCGGAGCGTCCGGCGCGGCGCGCGAGAGAAGTCCCTGGCGTGGCATCCGTACCGCGTGGCGGCCGCATCCGGCGTCGTGCCGTTCCACGATATCTTCCCGCCGCCGACGCGCTACAACGTGGCCTACGCCGCCACCGACGTCCGCGCCGCCGCCGACCGGAACGTCTTCCTGGAGATCGACGCCGATGACGCCTGCGCCGTCTGGCTCAACGGCAAGTGCGTCTGCCGCGAGGGCGAGGCCTGCAGGGCCAGACGCGTCCCCGTCACGCTCCGCCGGGGCCCCAACCGCCTGCTCGTGAAGGTCGCCAACCTCGTCGAGTGGTGGCACGTCCGCGTCCGCATCACCGACGAGCGGGGCCGCCGCGCCTCGACCGCCTCGCCCCAGCCGTGACGGACCGGAGGGCTCAGCGCTTCCGGCCGACCGTCGCGACGTAGATCGCGAACTGCTCCTCGCCGTCGAGCCCCAGGGCGACGTTCAGCGCGTCGTCGTCGAACGCGGCGATCGCACAGCAGCCGCAGCCGATCGACTCGGCCGCGAGGTAGAGGTTCTGGCAGACGTGCCCGGCGTCGAGGTGCAGGTAGCGGTAGCCTCGCTGGCCGTACCGCCACGTCATGCGGTAGGGCACGGCCGCCCAGAAGAACGTCGCGGCGCCGGCGGCGACGAACGCCTGCCCGAGGCACGCTTCGGTGAGGGTGGCGGCCAGGCCGGCATCGGTGGAGACCTGCGCGAGCTTGTGGTCGATCGCCAGGAAGCGGTACAGCCCGGGCGGGAGGCCCTCGACGCGGTTGGCCAGCACGTACGTCTCGAAGGCATGCCTCGCGCCTGCCGAGGGCACGGTCCGCATCGTGACGTGGCCGGGGATCGCTTCCTTGACGCCCTGGGTGCACCACAGCAGGTAGCTCAGCTCGCCCAGGGCGATCGGCTCGCGGGCGTACTCGCGCACGCTGCGGCGGCGCTCGATCAGTTCGCCGAGGACGACGGGCGGGGTTCGCACCTCCGCCGGGCGCGGCAGGTGCGTGACCGCCTGCGCCGGGTCCGGCGGCAGCTCCAGCGGCGGGGCGGGCAGGCCCCTTTGCTGGGCGGAAGGGACCAGGTGCCGATGCCGCGTCTTGGCCATGAAGTCGCTGCCGATTGCCATCTTCCGTCCTCTCCGGGCGTGTGGCGGGCTCGAGCGGCGGCGTCGTGCGCTTCGCCGCGCCGCGCGGCGGCCGTCCGAACCGTCCTCCACGATGCTACCGCCGACGCCAGGGAGCGAATAGCGCAATCGCAGCCTCGCCGCCAGAACAGGTGCCTTCCGAGCGGCCTTTCGGTAGAATCGCGGTCCCGAAGCGCGAGGCGCGGCGGGACGATGCCGGCGATCGAGATCCCCCACTGCGGCTGCCTCGACGGGCCGAGACCGCTGATCGCTGATGGCTTGAAGAGAAGGGACACGACGATGGCAACGATGCAGGGCGTGTATCTGCCGGGCAACAGCACGGTTGAGATCAAGGAGGCGCCGGTGCCGGAGCCGGGGCCGGGGCAGGTGCTGGTGAGGATGAAGGCCTCGAGCATCTGCGGCAGCGACATCCGCGCGATCTACCGCGAGCACCTCGGCAAGGGCCCCGAGGCCTACCAGAACGTCATCGCCGGGCACGAGCCGTGCGGGCAGATCGAGAAGGTCGGCCCGAACTGCAAGCGCTACCGGGAAGGCGATCGCGTCGTGCTCTACCACATCAGCGGGTGCGGGTGCTGCGAGGACTGCAAGCACGGGTACATGATCTCGTGCACGAGCCCGAAGCGCGCCGCCTACGGCTGGCAGCGCGACGGCGGGCACGCCGCCTACCTGCTGGCCGAGGAGAACACCTGCGTCAAGCTGCCCGACAGCCTCAGCTACGTCGACGGGGCGCTGTGCGCCTGCGGGTTCGGCACGGCCTACGAGGCCCTGCGCCGCGCGGGCGTCAGCGGGCGGGACCGCGTGCTGGTCACGGGGCTCGGGCCGGTCGGCCTGGCCGCCGCCATGCTCGCCAAGGCCATGGGCGCCCGCGTGGTCGCCGGGACGGAGCTCACCGAGGGCCGCCGCCGGCTGGCCGAGGAGCTCGGCCTGGTCGAGAACGTCCTCGACGCCGCTGGCGATCCCTACGGGAAGGTCATGGACCTCACGGGCGGAAAGGGCTGCGAGGTGGCCATCGACTGCTCAGCCGCCCCGCCGGCGCGCCTGCTGGCCCTGCGGTGCACCCGGCAGTGGGGCCGCTGCATCTACGTCGGCGAGGGCAACGACGTCCGGTTCGACGTCTCGCCGATGCTGATCCACCCGCAGATCACCCTCTACGGTTCGTGGGTCACCAGCCTCTACCACCTCGAGGAGCTGGTCGAGCTGCTCGACCGCTGGGGCATCCGCCCGGACGTCACCTGCACGGAGCGCCTGCCGCTAGAAGAAGCCGCCGAGGCCTACGACCGCGCCGACAAGGCCCAGACCGGCAAGGTCGCCATCTGCTTCGACGAGGTGCTGGAGGCATAGCCGCCGGGGCCGCCCGCCGGACCGGCGGGGCCGAGCCCACGGGCGGACTGCGCACGGCGAGCCCGTTGGCCCCGCGGTGATGGTAGGATAGGCGCATGCGCGTGGCTCCTCGATTCGGCGCTTCGGTTCGTGCCGCCGCGGTCGTGGCGAGCCTGGCGTGCCTGTTCGCTGGCGGCGCCGGGGCGGACGAGTCGGCGCTCGAGCCCGTGCGGCTCGACCTGGACGCCGAATGGCGCGACCAGTTCGAGGAGCTCCAGCAGCGCATTGCCGCCAAGAGGGAAGCGCGGGCCGACCCCAAGAGCACCCGGCGCAGGCTTCTCGCGCGCATCGAGGCCGAGGCCTTTCGCGCCGAGGCCCTGATCCACGAGCAGGACCGCGACCCGGCCGACGTGGTGCTGCGCCAGGTGGCCGCGCTGCTCGGGCACCTGGAGACGAAGGCGGCGGGCCGCGCCCTGGTCCGCCTGCGACGGCGCCTGCGATCCCTCCAGGCGGACTCGGCGGCAATCCCGTCCGGCGACGGCGGCCGTCGCTGCGAGCTCTACGCCGCGGCATGCCGGCTGCGGCGCGACGTGGCGCTGAGGAACCCCCTTCTGGACTTCGACAGGATCCTGTTCGTCAAGCGCCACCGCTCGAAGGCCGACCACATGTGCGACCAGTACTTCGGCTTCCACGCCAGGCCGGGCGGCGGGGTGTACGTCCTGCACGGCGCGTTCGGGCGGAAGCCGAAGCTCCGGGACGTTCTGGCCCGTTCGGCCGTTACCAACGGGCGGCTGAAGGGCAGGGAGCTGAAGCCCGGCGGCTTCCTCTCGCCGGAGCTGTCCTTCGACGCGAAGACCATCCTCTTCGCCTACACGGAGGCGGGCCCGAGGTCGCTGTACAGGAACCACGACGGCGGCTGGGGTCGGCCCGAAAGCTGCTACCACGTCTTCCGCGTCAACACCGATGGCACGGGCCTCAGGCAGCTGACCGACGGCGGCTGGAACGACTTCGATCCCTGCGTCCTGCCCAACGGCCGCATCGTGTTCATCTCCGAGCGCCGCGGAGGGTTCGGCCGCTGCCACGGGCGGAGACACGTGCCCACCTACACGCTGCACACGATGGCCGACGACGGCAGCGACCTCGTGCCGTTGAGCTACCACGAGACGAACGAATGGCACCCCAGCGTCGCGCACGACGGCACGATCGTCTACACGCGGTGGGATTACGTGGACCGCGGCTCGAACGAGGCCCATCACCCGTGGGTCGTGATGCCCGACGGGCGCAACCCGCGGGCGCTGCACGGGAACTACAAGTTCGAGGGCAAGGTCTGGCCGTCCCGGGCGCGGATGGAGCTGGACTACCGCTCGGTGCCCGGCTCGAGGCTGTTCGTGGCCACGGCCGCCGGCCACCATGGCCAGGCCTACGGCTCCCTCATCCTGCTCGACCCGGCGCGGGAGGAGATGGAGACGGAGAGTCAGCTCCGGCGTCTCACACCCGACGTTCCGTGGCCCGAGAACGAGTCGCCCTGGCGCGAGGCCTACGGCACGGCCTGGCCGCTGAGCGAGGACTTCCACCTCTGCGTCTACGCGCGGGCGCCCAGCCGGGAGGCCCTGCGAGCCGCGCGCAGGGCCCGCCAGGACGGGCCGCCCTTCCCTCCGTACAAGCTCTACCTGCTCGATAGCTTCGGCAACAAGGTCCTGCTGTATGCGGATCCGGCCATCGGCTGCCTGGGGCCCATTCCGCTCCGGCCGCGGCCCGTGCCGCCCGTCCTGCCGCACTTCACCGACGTCGGCAGGCCGCGGGCGCAAGGGGCGAAGACCGGCCCCCCCGCCGCCGCGGGTCCGGCGAGGCCGCCGAACGCCACCGGCCCGTACGGCGAGCCGCTGGCGACGGCGCGCGGGGCGACGGGGACTTTCGCCTGCATCAGCGTGTACGACGGGCTGCTGCCGTGGCCCGAGGGGACGAGAATCCAGTCCCTGCGAATCGTGCAGGTGTACCCCTTCGCCATCGCCCACGGCAACTTCGTCGGGTGCATCAACATGTCGATGGCCCGCAGCGTGCTCGGGACCGTGCCGGTCGAGGCCGACGGCAGCGTGCACTTCGAGGCCCCGGCGGGCAAGGTGCTCTACTTCCAGGCACTGGACGAGAATCGCATGGCGGTGCAGTCCATGAAGTCGGCGGCCTACGTCGCGCCCGGCGAGCGTCTCGTCTGCCAGGGGTGCCACGAGCGGCGCTACCGCGCGCCGCGCCCGCCTGCGCGGGTGCCGCTGGCGCTGCGCCGCGGCCCGTCGCGGATCGCCCCCGAGCTGCCCGAGGCGCAGCCCATCACGTTCCCGCGACTCGTCCAGCCCGTGCTCGACCGCCACTGCGCGCCCTGCCACCGGAAGCGCGACAAGGCGCCCGACCTGACCACCCGACCGGCCCGCGCGGACCGGCCCCTGGGGCCCCCGGCCTCCTACAGCCACCTCGTGCCCCACGTATGGGGGCCGAGGGGCTCGCGGAGCGTCCCGGGCAAGGTCGGCGCGCGCCATTCCAGGCTCTACCGCATGCTCGCCGGCGACCACCACGGGCTGAAGCTGCCCCGGAAGGACCTCCATCGCATCGCCCTGTGGATCGACTGCAACTCGAACCTCTTCGGCGCGTACCGCGACCGCGAGGCCCAACTGGCCGGCAAGGCGGTCCGGCCGCTCGTGGAATAGCGCCGAGGAGGCAAGCCGCGGGACGCAGAGAGACATCGACGGCCGCAAACCCCCGAATCGCATCCGCCGGGAGGCCCGCGCAGCCGCGCCAGTGAGGGCGCCCCGGAGCTCGGCGACTCACTCGGGGGCCTGCACGTGACCTCCGGGACACCGCTGACGGCCGCCTTCTCGATCACGACGCGGATGTAACTGCCGGAGCCCTTCGAGCGTACTACGCACGGGGGGACGATGGATTCGCCGCGGCCGATGCCACGCCCGGGGCGGCCGCAGGCGTGACGAACGCCCCGAGCCCGGAAAGGAAGGACGGCCACATGCTCCGGAGACGATTGCTTCTGCTGGTTCTCTCCGTGTTGATCCCATCGGCAACGGCCCGGGCCGAGGACCCCCTGCCGGCTGCGGAGGAGTGGATCCCCCGTCAGGCGCTGATCGTGCTCAGCGTGCGCAAGCCGAAGGCCCTGTTGGACCTGGCCCTGCGGCCGGCGTTGATCAAGGCGGTGGAGTCATCGCCGGTGTACAAGGCCCAGAGTGCCAGCGTGGGGTTCCGGCAGTTCCGGAGCGTGGTCAAGTCGCTCGAGCGTCGCCTCGAGGCGGACTGGCAGAGCCTCCTCCGCAGGCTGGTGGGGGGCGGGGCAACATGGGCCGTCGGTCCCAACAACGGCAACCTGCTCATCGTGGACTCCCTCGACGCCGAGGCCCCCAGGGGGCTGCACGAGCTGCTCCTGTCGTTCGCCCGGGCCGGCGCCGAGAGCCGCGGGCAGCCGGACAGCGTCCGCCCGACGAAGGTCGGCGACGTGACCACGTGGAGCCTGGGGCCCAACGAGGCCCATGCGATCATCGGCAACCGGCTGGTGATCGCGAACGGGCCGAAGGTCCTCAAGGCCGCCCTGGGCCTCCGCGGCGCGTCCAGGGGCAGGAGTGTGGCAGCCCTGCCGGCCTATCGGCAGGCCAGGAAGGCCGCCGGTGCCGATGCCGCGGCCATGCTCTACGCCAACACCGCCGTTCTGAAACACGCGCCGAACGTGGCGAAAGCGCTCGCCGGAGAGAACAACCCCCTGGTGTCGCTGCTGGCGGCCCCGGTCACCGAGGCCCTCCGCAGATCGACCTGGCTGGCCCTGGCGCTGAAGGTCGATGGCGATACGCTCGTCCTGGACGCGGTCTCCGACGGGACGATCGCCCCGTCCGGTGCGGCGAGATTCGCCGTGCCCGCCCGAGCCGGCGACGGGGCCTCGCCCAATCTCACCGTGCCCCGGCGGATCGCCGCGATGAGCCTGCACCGCGACCTGCGAGGGTTCTACGCCGCGAAGGACGAGCTGTTCCCCGAGCGAACGTCGGGGCTGATCTTCTTCGAGAACATGATGGGGATCTTCTTCACCGGCCGCGACCTCACCGAAGAGGTCCTCGCCGAGACCGGCCCGAAGATCCGGCTGGTCGTGGCGGAGCAGAAGTACGACCCGGCGATCGGCACGCCCGCGGCCCAGTTCCCTGCCTTCGCCGTCGTCTTCGCGCTCAAGGACCCCGCGAAGTTCTCCCTGGTCGTCGAGGAGGCCTGGCAGAAGGCGGTCGGTCTCATCAACTTCACCCGGGGCCAGAAGGCCGAGCCCGGCTTGATCATCGATCGCCCCGTCCACCGCGGCACGAAGTACACGGTGGCCTGCTTCACTCCCTCGGAGGAAGGGGACAAGAAGGCCATCGACACGCGATTCAACTTCCGACCCGCGCTGGCCATGCCGGGCAACCACCTGATCCTCAGCTCCACGGACGGACTGGCGGAGGACATCATGGATGCCCTGAGCAGGGAGACCTCCCATCCCCCCAAGCCGCGGGCCGGCGTGCACAGCCTGGTAGAGATCGACGGTGCCCAACTGGCCTCGATCCTCGCCGCGAACCGCGAGAACCTGATCCGCCAGAACATGGTCGACAAGGGGAGCACGCGCAAGCAGGCCGAATCCGAAGTGGGCCTGTTGCTGGGCCTCGCGAAGCACGTCTCGCGCGTGGCGCTGGCGGTCGGTGCCGACAAGGGCCGATCGAGAGCGTCTCTCCACGTCCATCTCGCCCTGCCGTCCGGCGACCGCGGAGGCAAGTGATGCCCGAACGAACCCGAACCCCGTCCCGTCCGGCGCCGGCGGCCGGCGCGAAGCGCGACGTGAACGCCGACCGCGCGTGGGCCCCGTACGAAGGCTCGGCGCGACGTCCGTGGAACCTGGCGCGAGCGGCGCACCTGCATCGCCGTGCGGGATTCGGCGCGACGTGGGGCGAGCTCCGGCAGGCGTTGGGCGCGGGCCCGCAACGAACCGTCGATCGGCTGCTTCGGCCGGAAGCCGACGTCGCCGCCTTCAACCGAACGTACGACAGCTACGAGAAGGCGGTGGCCTCGTCCTCCTCGGCCGAGTCGCTGCGGGCCTGGTGGCTGCGGCGAATGATCCGGACGCCGCACCCGCTGCTGGAGAAGCTGACGCTCTTCTGGCATGACTTCTTCGCCGCCAGCGCCGCCCGTGTCCCCGGCGCTTCGCTGATGCAGCGGCATGTCGGCCTGCTGCGGGCCGGGGCGCTCGGTCATTTCCCCACGCTGATGGCCAGGATCGCCCGCGACCCGGCGATGCTCCTGTCGCTGGGGGCCGAGGCGAACCGGAAGGCCCGCCCCAACGACCACTTCGCCCGCCAGTTGCTCCATCGATACACCGTCGGTCCGGGGAGCTGCTCGGACAGGGACGTTCGCGAGGCGGCCCGGGCCATGACCGGGTGGTTCGTGCTCCGTGGGCGGCTCCGCTACTTCGCGCGCGAGCACGACGACGGCCCCAAGACGATTCTCGGCAAGACGGGCACGTTCAACGCCGAGGACGTCGTGAGCATCGCGGCGGGGCATCCGGCCACCGCCCGCCACGTGGTGCGGAGGCTCTATCGCTGGTTCATCAGCGAGGCCGACGAGCCGGACGACACGCTGCTGGCGCCGCTGATCCGGTCGTTCGCCGGGGACTTCGACGTGGCCCGACTCGTCGCCGCGATGCTGCGGAGCAACCTGTTCTTCTCCCCCAAGGCGCTGCGTCGACGGATCAAGCGGCCGGTTGAGTTCGCGGTCGGCATCGTCCGCGGCCTCGAGGCGACGGTGGGCACGACCCGGCTGGCCGAGGATCTGGCCGCGCTGGGCGAGAACCTGTACTTCCCGCCCACCGCAAGCGGTTGGGAGGGCGGTCGGTACTGGCTCAACCACGCCACCCTCATCGGCCGAAGCAACCTGGCCGCCTCCCTCCTCGCCGCTTCGGGCCCGTACGAAGGGAAGCTCGATCCGGCGGCCGTCGCGCGGCGCCATGGTCACGCGGACGCCCAAGCGGGCGGGAGGTTCCTCGCGAACCTGTTCCTCCAGCCCGAGGCGACCGACGGCACGTGCCGGAGGCTGTGGAAGGGCGTGCCGCCCGGCGGCGGCCTGCCGGATCGCTTGCGGACGTTCGCCCGCCGGGTCGTCACGCAGCCCGAGTTCCATCTGGCGTAGTCTCCGGAGAACCGACATGCCCCAGTCACGTCGCGAGTTCCTCGAATCCGTCGTGGGGGTTCCGGCCCTGCTGTCGCTGTCGGGGGCGGCCCCGGCGTTCCTGGCCCGCGCCGCCCGCGCCGCCGCGGCGGAGGACCGCCGCGACACGGTCCTCGTCGTCCTGCAGCTCACCGGGGGCAACGACGGCCTCAACACGGTGGCGCCCTATGCGGACGACGCCTACGCCCGCAAGCGGCGCACGCTGCGGCTGTCGGGCAGGGACGTCCACCGGATCGACGACTACGTGGGGTTCCATCCCAGGATGAAGGGCTTCGCGCGGCTGCTGAAGGAAGGGCGCCTGAGTGTCGTTCGGGGCGTGGGCTATCCCAAGTCGGACCGGTCCCATGAGCAGGCGATGCGGGACTGGCACACGGCCAGGCCGGGCGAGCCGCAGTGCCCGACCGGCTGGGTCGGGCGGGCGATCGACAGCGCCTCCCGCCGCGACGAGGCCCGCGTGCCGGGCATCTTCGTCGGCCCCATCGCCCGGCCGTTCGCGCTCACCGCGCGGAGGGCCGTTGTGCCGTCGATTCGTTCGGCCCGCGAGCTGACGCTGGGGGCGGACACCGGATCGGGCGGCGCCGACGCGAACCCCCTGGCGAAGTACCTGCGTCACGTCCACCGCGGTGCCCGTGCCACGAGCCGTCAGATCCAGGCGATCCTCGCCGACGCGCCCGGCAGCGGCCGATACCCGCCCCTGCGCCTGGCCGGGCACCTGAAGACCGTCGCGGAACTCATCCGCGCCGACGTGGGCATCCGGATCTTCTTCGCCGAGCTGGGGGGCGGCGGGATCGGCGGCTTCGACAACCACGCCAACCAGCGGGACAACCACGCCGCCCTGCTCGGGCAGCTATCGGACTCCGTGGCCGCCTTCGCCGACGACCTCGCCCGCCACAAGTGCCTCCACCGCGTCGTCCTCATGACCTTCTCGGAATTCGGCCGCACCGTTACCGAGAACGGGCGGCGGGGGACCGGCCATGGCGCCGCCGCTCCCGTGTTCCTCATGGGCGGGCGGCTCCGCGCGGGCCTGATCGGCAAGCACCCGAGTCTGGCCGATCTGGACCAGGACGCCCTCCGGTTCCACACCGACTTCCGCAGGCTCTACGCCACCGTCCTGGATCAGTGGCTCGGATTCGACAGCCGCGCCGTGCTGGGTGCGAAGCTCAAGCCGCTCGACTTCTTCACCTGACGTGGCGGCTGGCATGTCCAGCCCGTCCGTACTGGACCGCCGGCCGGCGGGCTCATACCATGGCTGCCATGCCAACTCCAGCTTCGCCCGACTTGAGATCCGCCGCCTCGGTCGCGGTGCTCGTCCTGGCGGCGCTCGCGGCGGCGGCCGTCGGGGCCCCGGCAGTGGACGACGCCTCGGGGTTCACCCATCGGACACCGGGGGGCGTGGTCTATCGCGTGACGGCCGACGGCCTGAGCTCCATCCGCCTCGGCGAGCGGCTCGTCGCGGGCGGCTCGTGGAGCGTCTTCAACGCCGAGGGCTGGTTCAAGGACGCCGGCAGCGGCAAGGTCGACACGACCAAGCTCGCGCGCAAGGGCGTCTCGCGCCTGCCGGGCGGGCGGGCACGCGTCGTCCACCACCGCGGGCACGTCGTCTGCACCGCCGACTACGCCTTCGACGGCGAGGACCTGCTCGTCAGCGCCCGCGTCGAGAACCGCCATCCCTCCGAGCCCATGAACGTCGCGGGCTTCCGCGGGCTGACGTTCCACTTCACCCGCCCGCCGGAGGGCCTGATGTACGTCCAGCACGTCAGCTACTTCCAGGCGCACGGCCTGGGGCTGTGCCACCCGGGCCACTGGGCGAAGATCGGCGGCAGCTACGCGACGGACGAGGCCGTCGGCGTGGGCACGTCCCCCGCGAACACCGGCCTCTGCCGCACGCTGACGCTGTGGGACTACGCCGACTGGCGTGCCGGCCGGCGCGAGAACGTCCCCCGCCGCAAGCTGCTCTACTTCGTCGCCGCGCCCGTGCCGCCGCGCGGGGCGCGGACGTTCGACTTCCGCCTCCGCGTCAGCCCCAACCGCGACTGGAAGCACCTGCTGGGGCCGTACCGCGAGCACTTCCGCCGGACCTTCGGGCCCGTGCGCTACCGGGCCGACCACCGCTGGATCGCCACCGACTACCTCAACCGCAACCAGGAGTCCATCTCGCCGGCGAACCCCTACGGCTTCCACGGCGGCTTCCGGCGGATCGACACGCCCGCGGGGGTCGAGGCGTTCTGCGCGGAGGTCATCCCGGCCGTCAAGCGGCACGGCGGGCAGGGCATCATCGTCTGGGGGCAGGGCGGCGACGACCCGCGCCGCGCGATGTACCGCCCCGACTTCGACGTCCTGCCGCCCGAGGTCGAGGCCAACTGGCCCCGGCTCGCCAAGCGCTTCGCCGACGCGGGGCTCAAGCTCGGCGTCTGCACCCGGCCGCGACACCTCGCCGTCCGGAAGGACTGGAAGCGCGACCGGATCATCGACATCAACCCCGACGACCCCGGCCACCGCCGCATGCTGTCGGAGCGCTTCGAGCGGATGCGCAAGCTCGGCTGCACGCTGTTCTACCTCGACAGCTTCGGCGGCAGCTTCGAGGACGTCCGGCTTATGCGCTTCCTGCGCGAGAAGCTCGGCCCCGACGTGCTGACCTTCGCCGAGCACCAGTGCGACGCCATCCTGCCGTCCAGCGGCGGGTACTCCGAGACGACGTTCTCCCTCGGCCGCAAGGACGGGAAGGGCCCGCACTACCGCCTCTGGAGCGGCGTGCGGAACTGGGAGATCTACCAGTTCCTCGCCCCCGGCTGCCAGATGGCCTCGCGGCTGTACCAGGGCGGGCGCGACGTCCCCGAGGCCTTCGAGGGCCCCGACGCGTTCTTCTTCCGGAACCGCATCAGCCCACTGCTGCCCGTCAGCGGCTTCACCCGTCTCCCGGCCGTCCACGCCGCCCAGGGCAGATACCTCGCCCCCGACGGCAACTGGAAGCCGCCCGCGAAGTAGGCGCTCTCGTCACCGGGCTCACCCGTTGAGTGTCCAGCCGGGGCGGTACGTGCGGCTGAGGAGCTCGTCGGCCTCGGGGCTGTTGGTGACGCGGCCCTTCTCGCCGTCGTAGTTGAGCTT
>CAZXOC010000037.1:0-8470 GCA_964642165.1 uncultured Planctomycetaceae bacterium
AGGGCGCGGAGTTGGGCGGGGTGGAAGGTGGCGGTCCACTTGCCGCCGGGGGCCTGGAGGGGGCGTCCGGTCGCCGCGTCGAGGAGGCGGCCGGGGGCGGGCAGCGTGATGGTGACGTTCTCCTTGGCGATCAGGGCGGTGTTGACGACGGCCAGCCACGTGCCGTGCCGCTTGGTCTCGATCCGCCGGACGACGACCTCGGCGTCGGACGAGGCGCGGGGCAGGGGCTCGCTCGGCAGCGCCGGCAGGGAGAGGAAGGCGGCGTTGAAGTCACGGACGTACTCGGGGAAGCCGCGGTTGAAGCTGTTGCCCGCCAGGTAGCCGACGAAGCGCGGGTCGCCGTGGGCGACGGCGCGGGCCTCGCCGATCATGCAGTACGGCCCGGCGCGCTCGACGTCGGCGACGAAGTAGCCCAGCAGGTCGTCCTTGCCGACGTGCATCTCGTTCTCGTTCAGGGGGTAGTGGCGGACGATCGCCAGCCCGGACGGCGTGCGGAAGGCGTCGAACGCCCGCGGCGAGGCCACGGAGTACAGCCGGTGGAACGTGTAGGTCAGCAGGACGCCGTCGGCGCCGCGGTAGTGCTGCGGGTCGGCCCAGGGCACGGCGTGCTGCCACTCCCAGCCGCCCCACGTCTGGCGGGGGGCGAGCATCGCGCGGAGGTGCATGTCGCCCGTGACCACCTTCTCCCAGGCGAGGGCCCGCACCCAGCGGAAGTCCTTGTGGTCGATCCCCGCCAGCGTCCGCGCCCAGCCGTTCGGGTCGTCGTTGACCACGACGGTCTTCCACTTCCAGGCGTCCTTGCGCCCCGCCGCGGCGATCGTGTACGGCAGGGAGACGCCGGGCTCACTGGCGTCGGTCGTGTAGAGGACGACCGCGTTGGGGTCGACCTTCTCGCGCAGGTAGCGGCACAGGGCGCGGTTGAACTCCAGGCGCTTGGTGAACCACCACTCGTAGTACTTTGCCAGCAGCGCCTTGTCGCGCTGCAGGTCGTCGCGTGAGGCGGCCCGGCCGGCGCTGGCCTCGCGGGCGAAGCGGGCGAGGTTCCCGTCGTTGAAGCTGATGGGGTTGGCCTCGGGCCGCGGCCGAAACCACGCCCCCAGGAAGCGGACCTTGTCCTTGTGGCGGACGATGGTGAGGTCCAGGAGCTTGCGGGCGTCGTCGAGGAAGTCGGGGTCGGCGAGGTCCGCGTTGGTCTTGTGGACCCAGGGGATGTGCGTGTAGTCCTTGCCGCCGTTGAGGCGCCGGCAGCGGCGCTGGCTGCCGATGGCCTTGGTCGGGTCCTGGCCGATGCTGCCGGCGTACTCGTAGTACGGCAGCACGTGGAAGTCGTACCGCCCGAGCATGGTCAGGATCTCCTGCCACAGCCGCGGCGTGGACGAGGCGTTGTACCACGCGCTGCCGCCGTGGGCGGAGCAGTCCCACCCCTGGTTGTGCCCGAACTCCAGCAGGTCCTTGCAGAACGTGTTCATCCCCAGGAACTGCATCAGCCGGGCCTTGTACTCGAACCAGTCCACCGGACGCTCGACCCCGCGCAGGCGCGGGTCCTTCTCCGCCGCGCTGTGGCCCTGCGAGATGACACCGTCGGCCATCTCCTCCCGGAAGAACAGGTGGCGCCGCGGCAGGCCCGCGGGCGGGTAGTGGATCTTCAGCCGAAACCGGTTGGGGTCGTCGACCTCGAACAGGCGGATCCTCGACGCCGCCGCGCCCGCCGACCTCGGGGCGTTGATCGCCCGCGGCTGGGCGAGGATGACCCAGAACCCATCGGCCGGCAGCAGCGGCCGGAGCTGCCGACCGCGCGGCCGCTTGATCCCGGGGAACCGGTCGTGAAGGAAGAACAGCTGCCGCCACGTCGTGTACGTGCCGGAGAGCGGTACGCGGACGGACTCGGGGTTGTTGTTGACGTACTTGCCCTTCAGGCAGTCGCCGATGGTCGCGCCGGTGTGCACGCCCCGGGCCGTCTCGCAGCCCCAGTTGCAGAGGAACAGGCTCCGCGGGCGGTCCTCGGGGAAGTCCACGGCCAGGACGTAGCACGCGCCGGCCTTCAGCCCCCGCCCCTGCCCGACGCGGAAGGCCATGTACTTCGCCTCGCCCGCGTCGTTGGGCAGCACGCGGCAGGGGCGTGCGAGGATGCTCGCCACCTTGCTGACGCCCTTGGGGAACTCGGCGAAGCGCACGTCGTCGCCGGGGCGGGCGCAGTCGATCTCCTGGAGGAGTCTCAGCCGGCCGAACGGCCTGCCCGCATCGGCCATCTCCGCGCGGGCCCGCCCGGCGAGAAACGACGAAGCCACCACGATTCCCAGCACCCCCGCGACGGCCGGGGCACGCCGAACACACATCATCGCACTCCTCCCACGGGGGCTTAGCCGCTGCGGGGCCGCTGCCGCCCGCGCGGCGAGGGCAAGCTAGCACACCTCCGGCCGGCACGCTACAGTAACTCGATCCACGTCGGTCCCCTTGCAGGAGACGAAGCCGTGAGGAACATGCGGATGCGTCTGGTGGCAGCCGGGACCATCGTCCTGTTTCTGGCCGGCGGGGCGCGGGCCGGCGGGCCCGCCGAGGCGGCAGGGAAGATCCTGCACGCGACGGGCGTTCGGGGCGGCTTGATCGTGCACCTCGGCTGCGGCCCTTCGACAAGCTCAGGGCAGGCGGGGGCGCTGACGGCCGCACTGCGGGCGGACGACCGGTATCTCGTCCACGGCCTGGACGGGGACCCGGCCAACGTCGCGAAGGCCCGCGAGCACATCCGGTCGCTGGGCCTCTATGGCGGCGTCTCGGTGGCGCGCCTCTCCGGCGGCCGCCTGCCCTACGCCGACAACCTCGTGAACCTGCTCGTCTCGGCGGACCTGGGCGAGGTCCCCATGGCCGAGGCGATGCGGGTGCTGGCCCCGGGCTGCGTGGCCTACGTCAAGACGGGCGGCACGTGGACGACGACGCGCAAGCGCCGGCCCGCTGAGATCGACGAATGGACGCACTACCTCCACGGCCCGGACAACAACGCCGTGGCCGCGGACCGCGTGGTCGGCCCGCCCCGGCGCATCCAGTGGACGCAGGAGCCCAAGAGCGACCGGCACCATGACTCGATCGGCGGCTTCCGGGCGGTCGTATCGGCCGGGGGACGAATCTTCTCCATCGAGGACGAGGGCCCCGTCGAGCTGCCCTATTGGCCGGGCGAGTGGTGCCTCAAGGCGCGCGACGCGTTCAACGGCAAGCTCCTGTGGCGGCGGCCGATCCGGGAATGGGAGCCCGTGGCCCGGCCTCACCGTACCGGGCCCGTGCAACAGCCGAGGCGCCTCGTCGCCGTCGGCGAGCGGGTGTACGTCACGCTGGGGCTCCGCGCGCCGGTGACGGCGCTCGACGCCGCGACCGGCGAGGTCCTGCACACCTACCGGGGCACGGAGAGGACCCAGGAGATCCTCTGCGACGACGGCGTGCTGGTCCTGGTCGTCGGCGATCCCACCTACCCCACGGGGATCGCCTACCTCCGGCAGCGGGCCCAGCGGTACGGGCACGACGTGGCCAGGGACCCGTCGATCGTCGCCGACCCCGCGTGCCGCGTCGTGGCGGTGGACGCGAAGTCCGGCCGCGAGCTGTGGCGCAAGTCCGGCGCGGAGACGAAGGGCTACGTGGCGATGTCCCTCGCGGTGCGCGGCGACCGCGCCGTCTTCCAGAACGCCCGTCACCTCCTGTGCCTGGCCAAGGCGACCGGCAAGGAGGTGTGGCGCGCCGCCCGCACGACGTTCATCAAGAGCCCGGGCACGCCCCCGGCGGTGGTCCTCGGCGAGCGGGCCGTCTACTCCGCCGACGGCAAGGCGCTCGTCGCCTTCTCGCTGGCCGACGGACGGGAGCTGTGGCAAGTGAAGTCCCGCGAGGGCCACCCCGTCTCGGGCCCGAACGTCTTCCTGATCGGCAACCACGTCTGGCTCGACTACCGGGGCGGCCTGAATCCGCGGACGGGCGAGCTCGTCCGGCCGGTGGGCACGCCCCGCAAGGACACGATGAGCCACCATCGCTGCTATCGCGACAAGGCCACAACGAGGTATCTCCTGATCGGCTCCAACGGCGTCGAGTTCCTCCCGCTCGGGACGCGGGAGGACATCTCGCACAACTTCGTCCGGGGCACGTGCCAGTACGGGATCGTGCCCTGCAACGGCCTGCTCTACGCGACGCCCGACAACTGCGAGTGCAATCGCTCCGCGAAGCTGAACAGCTACCTGGCGCTGGCGCCGGCGAGGACGACGGCGCGGGCGCGACGGGTCGCGCCTCGTCTCGAGCGCGGCCCGGCCTACGGCGAGCGGACGGAGCGGCGCGCAGCCCGCGATCCGCAATCGAAGGACTGGCCCGCGTTCCGCCACGATGCGGCGCGAAGCGGAACGACCGCGTCCGTTGTGCCGAGAGACCTGACGCGGCGATGGGTCGCCGAGATCGGCGGCCGGCTCAGCCAGGCCGTCGTCGCCGGCGGAAAGGTCTTCGTATCGGCCATCGACGCCCACACCGTCCACGCGCTGGACGAGCGGAACGGCAAGGTCCTCTGGCGGCACGTTGCGGGCGGCCGGGTCGACTCCCCCCCCACCATCCACGACGGGCGAGTCCTGTTCGGCTCGGCGGACGGGTGGGTGTACTGCCTGCGGGCGTCGGACGGGAAGCTGGCGTGGCGGCTCCGCGTGGCGCCGGAAGAGCGGCTGATCGGCGCGTGGGACCAGCTCGAGTCGCCCTGGCCGGTCCACGGCGGCGTGCTCGTCGTCAACGACACGCTCTACTGCGCCGCCGGAAGGTCCACGTTCCTGGACGGCGGCATCCACCTGCTCGGGCTCGACCCGGCCACCGGCGAGAAGCGCTGCGAGCACCTCTTCTCCGGCCCGTGGGACGAACAGGGACGCCACCAGGTCGTTCGCGCCGCGGGCAAGAAGGACATCGAGGGCGGGCTGAACGACGTCCTGTCCAGCGACGGCACGTGCCTGTACCTGCGCAACAACGCCTTCGACCTGGCGTGCAAGCCCGTCAAGAGCGGCATCCGCCCGCACCTGTTCGCCTCGGCCGGGTTCCTCGACGACGCCTGGAACCACCGGACCGCCTGGACGATCGACACCGTCCTGCGATACGGCGCCACGCCGCAGTACCTGCCCTTCAGCGGGAAGAACGTCAAGCCCGACGGCGAGATCCTGACCTTCGACGGCAAGGAGCTCTTCGGCCTGAAGGCCTATCCCGTGGGCAGGCATTCCGTCTTCGATCCCCGCAAATCGGGCTACGCGCTGTTCTCGGGCACGATCGCCGACCGACCGGCGGGCGGCGGTCCCGCGGGGCAGGTGCCCGCCGAGATCAAGGGCCGCGGCGCCCGGAAGGGCAGGAAGGGCCGGCGGGCCGGGAAGGCCGCCCGCAAGGGCGCCGGCCGGGCGCCGCTTAGCTACACCGGGCGGTGGCTCGTTCGCGTCGAGGTCGCCGCCCGGGGCATGGTCCGCACCGCCGACGCCCTGTTCGTCGCCGGCACGCCGAACGTCTACGACCCAGGCGACCCCTCGGGCGCCATCCGCGGCCGCAAGGGCGGCGTACTGCTGGTCGTCTCGCCGTCCGACGGCAGGACGCTCGCTGAATACCCGCTCGTCTCCCCGCCGGTCTTCGACGGGCTGATCGCGGCCAACGGGCGGCTGTACGTCTCGGCGCGGGACGGCCGCCTGCTCTGCATGGGCGCCGCCGAGTAGCCGAACGGGGCGTGCTACGGTCGCTGCCCGCCCGGCACGCGGTACATGGGCAGGTAGCGGTAGTAGACTTCCAGCGTCAGCGTGGACAGGGCGGT
This sequence comes from uncultured Planctomycetaceae bacterium, assembly GCA_964642165.1. Classification (GTDB taxonomy): domain Bacteria; phylum Planctomycetota; class Phycisphaerae; order SM23-33; family SM23-33; genus CAYRVX01. The sequence goes on from CAZXOC010000037.1 coordinate 5,792, forward strand.
GGCGTAGATTCGCCCTCCCCGGCGGCCGTAGCGGCTGGCGCGCTTCTCGTCCCAGCTCCCGTCGCGCTGCTGGTAGCGGACGAGCGTGTCCCTCACGCGCGGGTTCCACCGCCGCCACGCGTCGTTCTGCAACTGCATCAGCGCCAGCGAGGCGTAGTACCAGTAGTAGTACATCCGGTCCGTCTCGCCGGGGAAGTCGATATAGTCGCAGGCCTCCCGGATCTGCTCGTCGGTGAGTTCCTGGCCGAGGAGGATGCGGCTGAAGAGCGCCTCGGCGGTCATCGCCTTGCGTGGCGAGGCGTTCTGGTAGCCGGCGAGCACGCGGTGCGGCGGCCTGCTGGCGAAGTCGAGCCAGAGGAAGGCCAGCCGGCGCGTCTCCGCGGGGATCTTCACGCCCGCTTCCTCGATGCTGTGCAGGGCCATCACCTGCCAGCCGAAGACGCTCGTGTCGCCCGGGTCGCCGGGCTGGTAGCGCCACCCGCCGGTCCGGCGGTTCTGGGCGTTGATGATGAAGCGGGCGGCCTTGATGGCGGCGGCCTTGTAGTACGGCTCGCCGGTCATGGCGGCCGCCTCGCCGACGGCCAGGGCGGCGATGGCCTGGCTGTACATGTCGCCGCCGAAGCGGAGGTCGCCGTCGTCCTTCTGGCGCGCGCAGATGTAGTCGATGGCCTTGCGGACGGCCTGCTGGTAGGGCCCTTGCTTGGTGGGCGTGTGGTCGGCGGCGAGGAAGCACAGCGCCGCCAGGCCGGTGATGGCGATGTCGTTCTTCCCCCGTCGTCCGGAGCCCTTCTGCCCCGGGCGGAACGGCCAGTGCCCGTCCTTCTCCTGCGTGCGGGCCAGGTACGCCAGGGCCCGCGCGACGGCGGCCTCGGTCTCCTTCGAGCCGCCCATGTCGTCGATGAACTTCTGCCGCTGCTCGAAGGACCGCTGGAAGAAGGCGTCCGGCGAGGCGCTCTTGCCCACCGGCGCCAGCGGCATCAGCGGGGTGAGCATCGCCGTGGGGGCGAGGCGGTCGGTGGTGGGCTTGGCATCGGTCGGGCGGCCCAGCGACGCCAGGGCGGGACGGATCAGGCTCGCGGCGTTCAGGCGCGCCGGCGAGACGCTTGCCAGGGCGGTCGCCGCCCTCGGCGCCGCCGCCGACGGGGCTGCGCTCACCAGCGAGCGGGCCTCCAGGTCGCCCGGCGGACGGACCGCCGTGGCGGGCACCCGCGGCTCGGCGCCCGTCGCCGCCTTCGGCGACGCCAGCGCGGGCAGCTTGATCTCCGGGCCGTCCGCCGCGGCGGCGATGTCGACGGCCACCGGGGCCCCCGTGCCCCGCGGCGGGTGGCTGACGGCCGCGACCACCGCGATCGAATCGCCGACCTTCTCGGCGGTCGGCACGGCCAGCAGGGCCAGGGACGCCTGGCCTCGGGGCGAGGCGGTCGTGGCCTGCGTGGCGGCGGCGTGGAGGGCCGGGGCGGCTGGGGCCGTCGCCGGCGTCGCCGAAATCCGCCGCGCCGGCGTCCGCGGGACGTCCACGGCCAGCTCCGTGCGAATCGGCGGGGAGGGCGCGGCCGCGATGCGTTCGGCGTCGGGCAGGGCGGGCCGCTCGGCCGCGGGCACCTCGGCGAGGCTCTCGGTCTCCGGGCGAAGCGCCGCGGCGGCGAGCCGCACCGCCTCGGGGGCGACCGTCGGCGCCTCGGTCCGCGCGGGGGTCCGCTCGGCGACGGCGGGTGCCTCGGGCCTGGGCTGGAGGCGGTGCTCGGCCTCGACGATGGGCGCCTCGGGCGACAGGCGAAGGGTGGGCGTGTCGCTGCGAACCGGCGGCTGGGGCAGCGAGACGGGCTCGGCGGAGGTGGCCGGCTTGATCAGCCGGGGCGCCTCCGGCTGGACCGTCAGCGGCACGGGGCGGACCTCCGCCCGCGGGACGTTCAGGCGGGCCTGCTGCGGCGCCGCGGGGGCAATCGCCGTCGGGCGCGGACGGATCAGCTCCGCCAGCGCGGGGTCGCGGACCGGCAGCTCGGAGACGGGCAGGTCGGTGATCTGCTGGCGGATCTGCATCCGCATCTGGACCTCTTCGGCCTGTTCGAGGTTGACGGCCGTCGTCAGTCCCGCGGCCTCCGCCACGTGGTGCAGGAGCGGCTTGTAGATGAAGAACAGGCTCATCAGCATCGTCATGCCGATGTGCAGCAGCAGCGAGATGGCGATGCACTTCTGGAGCAGGCTGAGGTGCTTGTAGCCCGCGGCACGGAGGAACAGCAGCAGCGGCACGAGCAGGGCCAGCGCGGCGATCAGCGCCCACCAGCTCCAGGCGAGCTGCGGCGGGGCGCGGCGCCCGCGGATGGCGTAGACCTCGCGCGACTCGGCGGTGAACAGATCGTAGCCGCCGCGGCCCAGCGGGCGGTCGGAGCTGAAGACGAGGCGGAAGCCGCCGTCGGCGAGGTGCGGCTCCATCTCGTTGGCCGACGTGTTGATCTCCGGGCCGACGCTGGTCACCTCCCCGCACCGCCCGTCGCTGAGTCGGCAGCGGTACAGGTCGAAACCGCCGCGCCCGCCCGGGCGGTTGGAGGTGAAATAGAGGAAGTCCCCCGCCGGCGAGACGCAGCAGGCGCCTTCGTGGTGCGGCGTGTTGACGCCTTCGAGCCGGGTGGCCGGGCGAAACGCCAGGCCCGCCGCTGCCGTCGGCGCCGAAGCCGGCGC
>CAZXOC010000037.1:8570-35862 GCA_964642165.1 uncultured Planctomycetaceae bacterium
GGGTGGCCGGGCGAAACGCCAGGCCCGCCGCTGCCGTCGGCGCCGAAGCCGGCGCGGAAGCCGGCGCGTTGGCGTCGGCACGCTCGGCGGCGAACAGGTCGTAGTCTCCCAGCCGCCCCTGGCGGATCGTCGCGCGCCAGGGCGTGCCGCGGACCTGCTCCTTCGCCGCCGCCTCCCGGTTCGTCGCGAAGATCAGCCGCTTGCCGTCCGGCGTCAGCGCGGGGCTGTAGTCGTTGTACTTGCTGTTGACGGCCGGACCGAGGTTCAGCGGCGCCGACCAGCCGTCCTTCGTCCGCGCCGCGGCCCACAGGTCGTACTGGCCCAGGCCGCCGGGGCGGTCCGAGTACAGCAGCAGGAACCGCCCGTCCGGGCTGAGGCGCGGGCCGAGCTCGTCGTGCTCGGTGTTGACGGCCGCGAGAAGCCGCGGCTCGCCCCAACCGGTTTCCTCGCGCCGGCAGACGTAGATGTCGGCGCCCTCTCCGGGAAGCCCCCGGACGAAGTACAGCTCCTCGCCGTCGGGCGAGAGGCAGGGCTCGTACTCCTGCCGGTCGGTGTTGACGGCCTGCCCGAGCGCCCGCGGTGCGGTCCAGATCACCTCGCGAACGCGGACGAGGTGGTCCGGGCGCTTCAGGGCCGACCCGTCGGTCCAGACCTTCCCGCCGGCGTAGTAGTACCACCCCGCCCCGGCCGCGGCCAGGACCACCACCGCCGCCGCCCCTGCCGCCAGCCACCACAGCCAGCGGCCCTGGTTCTGCTGTGCGTCTTCGGCCATCTCGTCCCGCCTTGCGCTGCCCTTGGGAAGGGCTTGCTCCCTCGATGGGGTTTCCTGTACGCCACACGGGCGGCGAGCCGACAACCGACACGGCCGGCAAGCCGGCCCGCTAAACGGTCGACCGACAACCGACACGGCCGGCAAGCCGGCCCGCTAAACGGTCGACCGGCGAGCCCGCTAAACGGTCGACCGGCGAGCCCGCTAAACGGTCGACCGGCGAGCTCGCTAAACAGTCGACCGGCGAGCCCGCTAAACAGTCAAGAGGCGCCGGGTTCCGTTACTGGGTGGCCTGGGCCTGGGGGCCGTGGAAGATGTACCCGACCTTCAGCTCGTTGATGCCGACGTGCTTGCAGAGGCTGGCCACGCCGGCGAAGTACTTGTGGAGGCTTCGCTCGTCGGCCCGGACCAGGACCATGCGGTCGGGTTCGTCCCTGGCCACGCGCCCGAGCAGGCGCTCGAGCTGGTCGCGGTCGTAGATGCGCCCGCCGACCTTGGTCGTGCCGTCGTGGAGGATGTTGATGACCACCTGCCGCGGCGGGGCCGACAGCGGCTTCGGCGACGAGGTGACCGGCAGCTTGACGCGCTGGTCGCGCTCCTCCTGGGCGAAGCTCGTCGCCACGAGGAAGAAGATCAGCAGCAGGAAGACCATGTCGATCAGCGGCATGAGGTTGATCGGCGTGCCCTGCTCGGTCTCGTCGTTGCGGATTCTCATGGCCGGGTCTCCGGTCGCTGGGCGGGATACGGGGTCGCGGCGCCGGCGGCGGGCGGGGCGGCCGACATCGGCGAGGGCCCTTCGCCCATGCAGTGCTCCATGAACCCCACGGAGGCGTCGTTCATCTCGTGGACGAGCCGGTCGATCCGCCCGCGGAAGAAGAAGTAGAAGATCAGCGCGGGGATCGCGATGGTCAGCCCGGCGAAGGTCGTCACCAGCGCCTCGTAGATGCCCTTGCCGAGCAGCGGCCCGCGGTTGCTCACGTCCACGTTCGGGTCGGAGGCCACCTGGAACGCGTCGATCATGCCCCAGACCGTGCCGAGCAGCCCGAGCATGGGCGCGATGGCCGCCACCGCCTGGAGCATGCCCAGGTTGCGCCGCAGCTTGGAGACCTCGTTGGCGCCGGCGTCCTCGATGGCCTTCTCGACGGCCTCCTCGGACTTGTGCAGCTTTCGGATGGCCGCCTGGCAGACGCGCGAGATGGGGCAGTCGTTCGTGCGGCAGTAGTCCAGCGCGGTGGTCCGGCTGCCGCTGGCCTGGGTGAAGGTGGCCTTCAGCCCGGGCATGAACCGCGACGGGATGACCGCCCCGCGCCGCAGCGCGATGAGGCGCTCGATGATCACCGCCAGCCCCAGCAGGCTGCAGAGCCCCAGCGGGACCATGAACCAGCGCCCCTTGAGCAGCAGCTCCAGGAAGGACATCTTCTGGGCGGGCTGGTTGGGGTCCGTCGCGCCCGGCGCGGGCGCGGTGGCTTGCGCCACGCAGACGGCCCCGACGATCGCCACCATCATCGCCACCACCAGCCACGGCGGCACGTCACGCAGGTACGATCTCAGTCGTCTCACGAAGTAGTCCTCCCGCCGAGGCACCCGGGGCGCGTCGGCATGCCCGTACTCGGTCGCGTCTTCATGGCCCGGTCGGCTCGACGCCGCCGGCCAGCTCCTTCAGCCGCTTCGCCGCCTGGCGCGCCGACGGCGTGTCCTTGTACTTCGCCGCGCAGGCCTTGTACTGCTGCTTGGCCTGGTCGGCGCGTTTCATCGCCTCGAAGGCCCTGCCGGCCTCGTACAGCGCCCGCGCCGACCACTGGGGGTAGGCGTAGACGATCTCCACCTTCAGCAGCTCGGCGGCGGCCTTCTCGAACTTGCTCTCCGCGAAGTAGCACTCGCCGGTCTGGAACTGGGCCCGGGCGGCCGTCGGACCGTTGTGCGCGGCGATGACCTTCCCGTACCACGCCCGGGCGTCGTCGTACTTCCGCCGGTTCTCCATGGCCCAGCCGATGCCGAACTGCGCCAGGAACACGAACTTGCTCTTCGGGTACGCCTTGAGGAACGCGCGGTAGGCCTCGGCGGACTTGTCGTACTCCTGGGCCTGCGACTGGACCTCGCCGAGCTTCAGCGCCGCCGCCGGGGCCAGGTCGTGCTTGCCGAAGCGCGTGACCAGGGCGGCGAACTGCCTGGCCGCCTCGTCGAGCTTGTCGAGCTTCGCGCAGGCCACACCGGCCTGGTACATCGCCGAGGCGGCAAACTCGCTGTTGGGATGCTGACGGGCGTACGGGCCGAACACCGCCGCCGCCTTGGCCGGCTCGTTCAGCTTGTCGTAGCACCAGCCCAGGCGATAGCGCGACAGCGACAGGACGCTCGCCTCGGCCGTCTTGTCCGACACGACGCCCTCCAGCAGCTTCGCCGCCTCGGCGTACTTCTCCTGGGCGTAGAGCATTTCGGCCAGCTCGGCGCGCGCGGAGGTCGCCAGGCGCCCCTTGGGGAACTCCTTCAGCAAGCGGCGGTAGGTTGCCGCCGCCGCGGCGTCCTTGCTCTCGCGCTGCGACCAGGCCAGCTCGTACAGCAGGTCGGCGGTGACGCCCGGGGCGTCCGCCGCCAGGGCGGCGAAGACCTTGACCGCCTCGCCGTGCCGCCCGAGCTTCGCCAGGCAGCGACCCACCTGGTGCTTCGCCTGCGCGGCGTGCTTGCCCTGGGGCTGCGCCCGAACGTAGCCGCGCAGCACCCCCAGGGCCTCGCCGCTCTCGCCCGCCTCGACGAGGCAGACTCCCTGCTGGTACGCCGCTTCGGCCGCCAGCTCGTGCTTCGCATAGCGCCGCGCCAGCTCCCCGAACCGCCGGGCCGCGCCCGCGTGCTTCTTCGCGTCGTAGTCGATCCACGCCTGGAGGTACAGCGCCGGGGCCGCCAGGTCCTCCCCCGGCTGAGAGGCCATGAGCTTCGTCAGCAGGGGCGTGGCCCGCTGCGGGCGGCCGTCCTTGTAGTACACCTGCGCCGCCTCGAACGTCGCCCGCTGGGTCCACTGCGACCGTCCCCCGCGGCGGATCAGCGTCTCGAACGTTCGCAGGGCGCTCGGCTTGTCCCTCCCGCGGAGCTGCGCCAGGCCGAGCTTGAACTGCACCTCCTCGCGGTCCTTGCCGGCCAGCGGCAGGTACCTCGTCAGGTTGCGCACGGCGTCGGGGAACCGCCCGGCCTGGAGCTGCGCGTCGCCCAGGAGGAAGACCGCCTGCCGCAGGTTCGGGTCGCGGATGACCCGGCTGTTTCGCGCCAGCGGCTCGGCCAGCTCGATCGCCTTCGCGTGGTCGCCGCGGAAGTACGCGCACTGGCTCAGGCGGAAGGTCAGGCGGAGCTTGCGGCCCTCGTCCTTGGCGGTCTTGGCCATGGCCTGGTAGGCCAGTTCGGCCTGGGGGTACCTGCCGAGGAGGAAGAGGTTCTCGGCCGCCAGCTCGGACGCGGCGGGCGCGATGGGCAGCTTGGTCTCGGCGGCGACGAGCAGGCACAGCGGCAGGCTCTCGGCGTACTTCTCCTGCTTATGCAGGCAGAAGGCCTGGCGGTACGTTGCGTCGGCGGTGCGCTGGCCCTTGGGGTAGGCCTTCCGCAGGCCGGCGAGCTCGGCGGCGGCCTGGGCGTACTGGCCCGTCGCCATGGCGCAGATGGCCCGGTCGTAGAGGACCGCCTCGAGGTTGTCGGGCTTCTTCTTCAGCCGCGCCAGCTCGTCCAGGATCGCCCGGGCGGCGGTGTACTTCTTCTCCGTCATGTCGCACTGGGCGAGCCAGTACCTCGCCGTCACCTTGCGGCCGGGGTCGATCTTGATGACCTCGGCGAGGATCTTCCGCGCGTCGGGGAGCTTGCCCGCCGCCAGTTGCGCCAAGGCGAGCTGAAAGCGGGCGCTGTGGGCGTAGCGCCCGGTGGGGTTCGCGCGGAGCGCCGCGGAGAGCGTCTGGGCCGCCGCCCGGAAATCGTTCGCCTTGTACAGCACGACGCCCAGGCTGTACTGGGCCTCGATGCGGCGGTCCGGGGGGGCGATCTGGACGGCCTTGCGGTACTCCGCGGCCGCGTCCTTCGGCTTCTTCAGCCCCTCGTAGCACTGCCCGAGCAGCAGCGTCGCGTCCAGGGCCACCGGCGAGTTGGGATTGCGCAGCACCTGTCCCAGCGCCGCGGCCGCCTCCTTGTGCTTGCCCAACGCGAACTGCGCCAGGGCCAGCGAGTACTGCGCGGACGTTCGCCGCGGCGTGTTGGGGTACTTCCGCAGGAAGGCCTTGCAGGCGGTCGCCGACTCGGCGTGGCGGCCCATCATGTGCAGGATCTGCGCGCGGTTGAGCGCGGCGACTTCCGCGTGCTTGCTGCCGGGGTGCTTGCGGAGCAGCTCGTCCAGGGCCGACAGCGCCTGGTCGTGCGCGCCCTTGGAGAGGTGGCAGTGGCCCAGCACGGCCAGGGCCTCGTCGCGCTGCTTGAACGTCCCGTCCTTCAGCACGGCCTTCAGTTGCGTGATGGCGGGGTCGTACTGCCCGAGGCGATAGCGGCAGATGGCCAGCCCGTAGCGCCCCGCCGTCGCCTGCTCGTGCCGCGGGTACTGCGAGAGGAAGGCCTCGTACTCCTCCGCCGCGAGCCTCACCAGCCCGCGCCCGAGAAGCCCGTTGGCGGCCATGAGCTTCTTCGTCGCCGCGTCGACCTTATCGGCGTCCTGCCCCGCCGCGGGCAGCCCGGCCGCCCAGGCCCACAGAAGCAGCACGCAACCCAAAGCCACCCAACGGCCTCGATGAGCCGGTGTCTCCGTCATGGTCGAGTTTCCCACGCGATCTTCTCGTCCCAGGGAAGCGAGTCTGCCTGAGCCGCGGCGCGCACACCTTCCACGCCGGCTGCTCACTACTCTTCAACGCCGCACACCCCGCTCCGTGTCGCCCCCAATCCGGAAGCCGCTCACCCCAACGCCCTCGGATTCTTGAACGCCCCCGGCTGGCAGGCCGGGGGGTCGGACCTCCCCCCACCTCCCCACTCCCGCGCGGCGTTTTCTCCGTCCGGTCGGCGGACCTATGCTGTTATAACAGGTGATCGCCCGAACGGAACGAGCCCCCGATGAACGAGCCGCACATTGTGTATTGCCGATGCGCCTACTCGCAGGAGGTCCCGGCGGAGGTGAAGGACGAGGTCCTGGCCGCCCTGGCCGGGTCCGGCGCGCCCTTCGATGCCGTCGCCGACCTCTGCGAGCTGGCCGCACGCCGCGACCCGCTCCTGGCCCGCTGGGCGCGGGACGACCACCTGCGGGTCGTCGCCTGCCATCCCCGGGCCGTCAGGTGGCTCTTCCACGCCGGCGGGGCCGACCTGCCCCGCGCCGACGAGCGGGTGCTGGACATGAAGGCCGCCCCGGCCGGGGAAATCGCCGCCGCCCTGGAGGCCCACGCGACGGCTGACCCCGCCGGCGTCGGCCCCCGCGCCGACGTGCCGCCCGGTGACGTGCCGCACGTCGTCCTGTACGAAGGCCCGGGCGCCCGACCCATGGACCCGCCCGCCCTGGCCGAGCGCCTCGCCGCCCTGCTCGACGCGGGCTACCGGGTGACGCGAACGGGACCCGGGCGCCCGATCGCCCCCGACGGCGCCGCCGTCGTCATCGGCGAGTTCGAAGGCGGCGAGGTCCCCGCGGACCTCGCCGGCGGCAGCGCCCTCTGCCGCGACGTCACCGGCCTGTGCCCCTGCGGGACGACCAACGCCGTCCACGAGGCGCGCCGGCAGCTCGGCCTGCCCGAGCCGGACGGGTGGATCCCCTGGTTCCCCGTCATCGACTACGACCGCTGCGTCGGCTGCCGCCAGTGCGCCAACTTCTGCATCTTCGGCGTCCACGAGGTCGACGACGACGGCACGGTACGGGTGGTCAACCCGGCGAACTGCAAGACGAACTGCCCGGCCTGCGCGCGGATGTGCAAGCAGGTCGCGATCATCTTCCCGAAGTACCCGTCCGGCCCGATCGACGGCGACGTGGTCCGCGAGGCGGACGTGCGGAAGGAGAAGGCCGGCACGGACCTGAAGCAGTTGCTCCGCGGCGACGTCTACACCGTGCTTCGCCAGCGCGGCAAGGGCGTGGTCGGCCTGGGCGACGGTCCGGGCGGTCGGCCCAGCCCCGCCGACCTGGCGAGGATGGCCGGGGAGCTGGAGATCCCGGCCGCCGCGCTGGAGGCGCTGGACGCCGAAGGCGGCGCGGACCCGCCCGGCGGCGGCGATGGCGAGGCGGGGCGCCCGTGCTGCGAGGACGGGGACGGCAAGGTGGAAGGCGAAGGAGAGACGAAGCGCGATGGCCGGAAGTAGGCCGACCAGCACGCCCGCCGTGGTTCTCGTGGCCGATCGAACCCTGGCGGCGAGCTACCGCGTGCTCTTCGAGGGCATGTTTGCCACGATGCAGACGACGCAGGTGCCGGGCGTGGCGATGCGCCGGCTGCTGGCCCCGCGGGTGCGGACGGACGCGGCCGGGCGGGCGCACACGGCCCCGCTGGGGCTGCGGCGGATCGAATCGGCCCTGCGGGCCTTCACGCCGCTGGGGCCCGAGGACGTCGTCTGCACCACGCCGGAGGCGCTGCCCGGTCTGCTGGGCCCGTGGACGCGGATCGTCGGCGTCACGTCCGGCGACCCGCTGGGGTCGGGCATGAGCAACACGACCACGGCGCACTTCTGGAAGGGCGAGCTGTACAGCCGCTTCTGGACGCGGCAGATGATGCGGACGATTCGCCGGGCCAAGGACGAGCACGGCTTCGCCGTCGTCTTCGGCGGCGGCGGGGCGTGGCAGTGGCTCCAGCAGCCCGGCGAGGCCGACCGCGCCGGGATCGACACGGTCTTCGAGGGCTACTTCGAGGCCGGCGGGTGCGAGCTGTTCGCCGGCCTCCTCGACGGGGCCGCGCCGCCCGCGCACGTCCGCGCCGAGGGCACCGGGGGCGAGCGCATCCGCCCCCTGCGCGCGGCGAGCCTGCTCGGCGGCGTCGAGCTGTCCCGCGGCTGCGGGCGAGGCTGCCGCTTCTGCACCATGGCGCGCCAGCCGATGCACCACCTGCCCCACGAGACGATCCTCGCCGACCTGGCCACGAACGTCGCCGCCGGCGTCACCACCGTCCTGAGCGGCAGCGAGGACCTCTTCCGCTACGGCGCCCGCGGCGTGCGCCCGAACTTCGAGGCCCTGCGCGAGCTGCTGGCGCGGATGAAGGACGTTCGGGGACTGAGCTTCATGCAGATCGACCACGGCAACGTCTCGTCGGTCGCGCAGCTCACCGTCGAGCAGCTCCGCGAGATCCGCCGCCTGCTGACTTGGCGGCGCCGCAACGACTACCTCTGGGTCAACATGGGCGTCGAGAGCGCCAACGGCGAGCTGGTCCGGCGGATCGCGCCCGGCAAGATCGCCCCCTTCCGCGCCGAGGACTGGGAGGACGTGGTCCGCGACGCGGCCGCCAAGATGGGGCAGGCGGGCTTCTTCTGCGTCTTCAGCGTGATCCTCGGGCTGCCGGGCGAGACGCCCGACGACGTGGCCCGCACGCGGCGGCTGGTGGAGGACCTCACGGCGGGCGAGGCGATCGTGTTCCCCGTCTTCTACGAGCCGCTGCCGCACGAGGTGGCCGCCGGGGCGCGGCGCTTCACGCTGGAGAGGATGACCGCGGAGCACCTGGACTTGTTTGAGACCTGCTACGAGGTGAACTTCCGGAAGGTCCCGCGGCTGTACTGGGACAACCAGCGCGCCGGCGGGGTCTCGTGGTTCAAGCGAGCGCTGCTCCAGGCGCTCGGGCGCGTGGAGGTGAGAAGCTGGCGGCGCACCTTCCGCCGGACGCGGGAGCGCACGGCCGCGCGCCGGGGCGCCGAGGCGACCGTTGAGATTCGACGCCAGACGCGCCCCGCCGCCAGCGGGACGTGACAGGCGGCAGGACATGCAGAAGTCGATTCCGGGCATCCCGATCTCCGCACCGATGCGGCGGGCGAAGCCGCCCCAGGAGGGCATCCCGCCGACGAAGGCCGAGCGCGACCGGCTGCTGGCCGTCGTGCAGCAGTACGTCCGCGCGGTCTCCCCGACGCCGCCGCTGAGCATGGAGGAGATTCGCCGCCACTGCGAGCGCATCGACGCGGCCGCCGGCACGGAGGGGCGCTTCGGCGACTTCCTCGCCGTCCTGGTCAACAACGAGGTCTGGCGCGAGCAGCTCGCGGGGATCGACTACTCCCGGCGCCTGCTGCTGCTGCCGAAGTGCCTCCGCGACGCCGACCACTGCGCCGGTGACCTGGATGAGGTGGGGCTTCTGTGCCGCGGCTGCGGACGCTGCCCCATCCACGACCTCCAGACCGAGGCCGAGCGGCTCGGCTACGTCGTCCTGATCGCCGAGGGCTCCCCCGTCGTCATGGGCCTGCTGGAGACGCACCAGGTCGAGGCGGTCGTCGGCGTCAGTTGCCTCAGCGTGCTGGAGCAGGTCTTCCCCTACATGCACGCGGCGGCGATTCCCGGGCTGGCCGTGCCGCTGCTGTACGACGGCTGCCGGAACACCGCCGTGGACCTCGACTGGGTCTGGGAGGCCATTCAGCTCACCCGCGCGGACAAGACACGCCGGCTCAACCTCGACGAGCTGCGCCGGCAGGTCGAGGGCTGGTTCACCGCCGACGCGCTGGGCGAGCTGCTGGGCCCGGCGGACAGCGAGACGGAGCGGATCGCCCGCGACTGGCTGGCGCGGTCGGGCAAGCGCTGGCGACCGTTCCTGACCGTCTGCGCCTACAAGGCCCTCACCGGCGACGTGCACACCGCGCCCCCCGACGAGCTGCGCAAGGTCGCCGCCGCCGTCGAGTGCTTCCACAAGGCCTCCCTCATCCACGACGACATCGAGGACGACGACGACAGCCGCTACCAGCAGAAGACCCTCCACGCCGAGCACGGCGTGCCCGTGGCGCTGAACGTTGGCGACCTGCTGCTCGGCGAAGGCTACCGCCTGCTCGCCGGCTGCGGCGCGCCCGGCGGGCGGAAGGTCGAGATGCTCCGCGCCGCCGCCGAGGGCCACCGCATGCTCTGCATCGGCCAGGGCGCCGAACTGTGCTGGCACCGCGCGCCGCAGCCCCTGCCCCCGGCCGAGGTGCTCGATATCTTCCGCCGCAAGACCGCCCCCGCCTTCGACGTGGCGCTCCAGCTCGGGGCCGTCTTCGCCGGGGCCGGGGAGAACGTCCGCGAGGTCCTCAGCCGATACAGCGAGGCCCTCGGCATCGCCTACCAGATCCGCGACGACCTGGACGACTTCGCGGAGGGGTTCGGCGGCAGCGACCTGGAGGCGACCCGCCCGTCGGTCCTGCTCGCCGTCGCCCGCGACGCCGCCGAGGGCGAGGACCGGGCGCTGCTGGAGCGCGTCTGGCGCCGGCAGGTCGACGGGCGCGAGGCCGCCGCGCGCGTGCGGCGGATCGTCGAGGGCGCCCAGGTCGTCGAGCGGACCCGCCAACTCCTGGACTCCTACGAGCAGCTCGCCATCCGATCGCTCTGCCCGCTGGACAACGCCAACCTGAAGGGCCTGCTGCGCCGCGTCCTCACCAAGATCTTCCACGACAGCGGGCTCCCGTTCTGCTGCAAGGACTACCGGCGGCCGGCGGACGAATCCCGCCCGGCGCGGGACGAGCCGCCGGGCCCATGATCATTCGCCAGGAGATGCACGCCGCCGCCCGCCGGGGGGCGCAGCGACTGAAGGATCCCGCGGCCACCGCGGGCTTCCTCCGGGGCCACTGGCTCGACGACGGCGGCTTCGCCGACCGCTCCGGCAAGAGCGACCTGTACTACACGGTGTTCGGCCTCCAGGCCTCGGCCGCGCTGGACATCGCCCCGCCCGTCGAGCGTGTCGGGGCGTACGTGGAGAGCTTCGGCCGCGGCGAGGGGCTGGACCTCGTGCACGCGGCGTGCCTGGTGCGCTGCCGGGCGCTGCTGCCCGGGGCGCTGCCTGACGACGACGTGCGAGACGCCCTGGTGCGGCGCGTCGAGGCGCACCGCGCCGCCGACGGCGGCTACGCCCGGCAGGTCGGCCAGCCCGCCGGCACGGCGTACGGCTGCTTCCTCGCCCTCGCCGCGCTCCAGGACCTGGCCGCCCCCCTGCCCGAGGCCGACGAGGTTGCCGGCTGCCTGGCGTCCCTGGCGAGCGGCGACGGCGCCTACGCCAACAGCCGCGACCTGCCGATCGGCTCGGTCCCCGCGACGGCGGCGGCCGTCAGCGCGCTGCATCACCTCGCGCGGCCCGCGACGCCGGAAGCGCCCTCGTGGCTTCTCGCGCGGCACTCGGCGACCGGCGGCTTCGTGCCCGTGCCGGGCGCCCACCACGCCGACCTGCTGTCCACCGCCACCGCCCTGCACGCCCTGTCCCTGCTGGAGGCCGACCTGTCCGGCATCCGCCGGGCGTGCCTTCGTTTCGTCCGCTCCCTTCAGCGCCCCGGTGGCGGCTTCGCCGGCCACGCCGACGACCCCACGCCCGACGGCGAGTACACCTACTACGCCCTCCTGGCCCTCGGGCACCTGGAGGCGTGAGCCGGCCCCCGCCGCGCCGCGACCTTGTCCCACCCCGCCGCCGTCGGCGGCCGAACCACCCGCCTCCACCATGCCCCCCGTCGGAGGAATCGCGTCCCCGGGCGGATTCGGCCTAAGGGGTCCGGCTGTGGTGCGTGGTAAGGGTGGATGCCGGCTCGCCGGGGCCGCCCGGTGCACGTAGCCCGGCGACGCGAGCCCGGCCGGCCGGCGCCCCGGACGCATGAGGGAGATCGGAGATGACTGCTTCACGCTTCATGCCGGTGCTGCTCAGCGGGCTGGCCCTCGTGGCCTTCGCTTCCCCGAAGGAGGCCGAGCCGCCCGGGAAGGTGTCCCCGGGCAAACAGGCCAAGGCCCGAGGGGACCTCGTGCCGCTGCCCCTCAAGCTGCCGAAGGCCGAGCCGATCGGCACGCCGCCGAAGGAGCCCCCGCCCGGCGTTCGCCTGAAGGACCACCGGCAGAAGCTCACGCCCCGCAAGGCCTTCCTCGCGCCCAAGGGGGTCAGGAACGTGGCGCTGCGCACGTGCGTCACCAGCAGCGACCCGGCCCCGATCATCGGCGAGCTGAAGCTGGTGACCGACGGGGACAAGCGGGCCGCCGCGGACGCGTTCGTCGAGCTCGGCCCGGGCGTGCAGTGGGTCCAGATCGACCTCCTGAAGCCCCACAAGCTCTGCGCGATCGTCGTCTGGCACCAGCACGACGACTGGCGCGTCTACCACGACGTGGTCATCGAGGTCGCCGACGACAAGGACTTCATCCGCAACGTCCGCACGCTGTTCAACAACGACCACGACAACTCCGCCGGGCTCGGGCTGGGCGAGGACTGGGGCTACTTCGAGAGCAACGAGGGCCGGCTGGTCGACGCCAAGGGCACCACCGCCCGGTACGTCCGCCTCCACTCCAACGGGTCCACCGGCGACGACATGAACCGCTACGCGGAGGTCGAGGTGTACGGCCTGGCGGCCGGGAAGGCCGCGCCCGCCAAGCCGGCCCGCTGACCGCCCGGCCCCGCCGGGCCGTTTCTGGATGATCAGCGGGTGGCGCGTGGGTCGGGCCGGGCTGTCATCGGGCGGGGGAATGCGGTATCCTGCGGCCGGAACGGCCCGCGATCGTCGTGGGCCGCGGCGAATCCGGGAACCCTCGGCCTCCGGGTCGCAAGCCCGCCGAGGCTCCCGGACGACCTGCTCCGAGCCAGCTTGGGCCCCGAACCCGGGAGTGCGACGATGAGGCGGCTTGTGATCTGTGGGTGTGCGTGTGCGGTTCTCTGTGCGGCATCGGCCCGAAGCATGGCGGAGGCGTCGGCGGGCGCGGCGCGTCCGACCACCCGCCCGGCGGCGAAGGACAAGCTGCCCGAGGGGTTCCAGCGCCTCTTCGACGGCAAGACGCTGAAGGGCTGGAAGGGCCGCCCGACGCTCTGGAAGGTCGAGCGCGGCGCGATCGTCGGGGACACGTCGTCGGCCGGCAAGATGAAGCACAACGACTTCCTCTACACCGTCAAGCAGTACGGCGACTTCGAGCTGCGGCTGACGTTCCGCCTGAGGAACCACAACAGCGGCGTGCAGCTCCGCAGCGTCGCGCACAAGGACTACCGCGTGACCGGCTACCAGGCCGACATCGCCGAGAAGCGCTACACCGGCATCCTGTACGAGGAGGGCGGGCGCGGCATCCTCGCCAACGTGGACCCCAAGAAGATCGCAAAGCACATCAAGAAGGGCGACTGGAACGAGTATCGCATCCGCTGCGAGGGCAAGCGCCTCCAGTTCTGGATCAACGGGATGCGGACCGTGGACTACACGGAGAAGAAGCCCACGGCCCCCAAGAAGGGCGTCATCGCACTGCAACTGCACGTCGGCCCCCCGATGAGGGTGTCCTTCAGGAACATCATCATCAAGGAGCTCCCGCCCGCTCGGACGACCCGCCCGGCGCGGGAGTAGCGCGGCGCAGCCGGGGGCAAGCTGCCATGGACGACCGCGCGCAGGCGAGGGCGCGGGGCGAGGAAAGGGCGCGGGCCATGCCGAGGCCGCCGAACATCCTGTTCATCATGTCCGACGATCACGCCGCCAACGCGGTCGGGGCGTACGGCTCGCGGCTGGCGGGCGTCTGCCCCACGCCGAACATCGACCGCATCGCCCGCGAGGGCGTTCGCCTGGAGGGCTTCTTCAGCACCAACTCGATCTGCACGCCGGCGCGGGCCAGCCTGATGACCGGCCAGCACGGGCACACCAACGGCGTCCGCACGCTGGGCGACCCCCTGCCGCCGGGGCGACGCACCTTCGTCCGCCACCTGCGCGCGGCGGGCTACGCCACGGCGCTGTTCGGCAAGTGGCACCTGCTGACGGACCCGGTGGACTTCGACGAGTACAAGTTCCTGGACCACCCACGGCGGCACCGCCCGGCCGCCCAGCAGGGGCTGTACTTCGACCCGTACTTCCTGGAGCGGGATCGCGGCTTCGTCCGCTACGAGGGCCACGTCACCGACATCATCACGGACATGACGGTGGAGCACCTCCGCGAGCGCGACCGCGACAAGCCGTTCTTCCTCATGTGCCACCACAAGGCGCCGCACGACTGGTTCGAGTACGCCCCGCGCTTCGAGCACCTCTTCGACGGCGTGGAGATCCCCGAGCCCGGCAGCCTCTTCGAGGACCGCGAGCACCGCTCCGTCGCGTCGCGAGACTACGGCTCGTCGGTCGGGCCGCGAAGCCGGGTGCGGAGCCTCTACCACGACTTCCGCCGCCCGGACCACCCCACCGGCCAACTGGTCGTTGACGACGACGCGAGCTTCGCCGACAAGACCCGCGCCGCCTACCGGAAGTACCTGATGGACTACCTTCGCTGCGTGGCGGGGATCGACGAGTCCGTCGGGCGCGTCCTCGGCGAGCTGGAGGCCCAGGGCATCCTCGACGAGACGATCGTCGTCTACACCTCCGACCAGGGCATGTTCCTCGGCGAGCACGACTACCAGGACAAGCGGTGGAGCTTCGAGGAGTCGCTGCGCTGCCCGTTCCTCGTGCGGTACCCGAGGGAGATCGCCCCGGGGACGGTCAACGACGACGTGATCTCCAACGTGAGCGTCGCGCCGACGCTGCTGGACTACGCAGGCGGGGAGCCGCTCGCCCGCCAACTGGACGGCGCGCAGGGCCGGTCCTTCCGCCGCCTCCTCGCCGGCGAGACGCCCGACGACTGGCCGCAGGAGGTCTACTTCCGCTACTGGATGCACCGCGCCCACAAGCACGACAACCCCGCCCACTACGGCCTGCGGACGAGGAAGTGGAAGCTCACGTTCTTCTACGGCCTGGCGCTCGACGCCAGCGGGGCCGTCGACGAGCCCACCCCCGCCGGCTGGGAACTCTACGACGTCGAGAACGACCCCCTGGAGCTGCACAATCTCTACGCCGATCCGGCCCTCGCGAGCGTCGTGCGGGAGCTGAAGCAGCAACTGGACGCCCTGAAGCGGCGGCTGGGCGACACCGACAGGGCGTACCCGGAGGTGCTCGCCCGCCGGCGCGAGCTGGACGGGTAGCCGCGGCCGAGAGGCGGGCACGGCGCGGGCCCGGATCGCGAACAGGAAAAGGAGCGCACGTCATGGATACGGTCAAGGTCGGACTCATCGGGACGGGCTTCGTGGCGGACATCCACGCCGCGGCGCTGGCGGCGGTGCCGGAGGCGGAGGTGGTGGCGGTCGCCTCGCCGACGCCGGGCAAGGCGAAGGCCTTCGCCGCGGAGCGCGGCATCGCCAGGGCGTTCGAGGACTACCGCGACCTGCTGGGCGTCGACGAGGTCGAGATGGTCACGCTGGGCCTGCCGAACGACCTGCACTGCCGGGCGGCCTGCGACGCCGCGGCGGCGGGCAAGCACGTCGTCTGCGAGAAGCCCCTCTGCCGCACGCTCGCCGAGGCCGACCGCATGATCGACGCCTGCAAGCAGGCCGGCGTCCTGCTGATGTACGCCGAGGAGCTGTGCTTCGCGCCGAAGTACGTCCGCGCCAAGCGGCTCGTCGACGAGGGCGCCCTGGGCGAGGCCTTCCTGGTCAAGCAGTCGGAGGAGCACTTCGGCCCGCACATGCCGTGGTTCTGGGACGTCGAGCGCAGCGGCGGCGGCGTCCTGCTGGACATGGGCTGCCATTCCATCGAGTACGCCCGGTGGGTCTTCGGCAAGCCGGCGATCGAGAGCGTCTTCGCCAGCCTCGGCACCCACGTCCACGCCGACAAGACCCGCGGCGAGGACCACAGCCTGTGCGTCGTCACCTACGAGGGAGGCAGGACCGCCCTCGCCGAGAACAGTTGGGCCAAGCACGGCGGCGTCGACGACCGGTGCGAGATCTACGGCTCCGGCGGGTTCACCCGCGCCGACCTGCTGCGGGGCAGCGGCCTGCTGACCTACAGCGAGAGCGGCTACGGCTACGCCGTCGAGAAGGCCGCCGCCACCACCGGCTACACCTTCACCATGTTCGAGGAAATCTGGAACTACGGCTTCCCGCAGGAGCTGGCCCACTTCTGCCGCTGCGTCCGGGGCGCCGAGCAGCCCGTCGAGACCGGCGAGGACGGCCGCGAGGTCCTCAAGATCATCTGCGCCGCCTACCAGTCCGCCGGCACCGGGCGCCGCATCGACTGGCCCTACGAGCCGCCGGAGGTCGACAAGCCCATCGACCTGTGGCTGGGCTAAACCTCGGCGGCTGCCGTGCCGAAGAACGGAAGGAGCGCGGCCTCTCCGTCCGCACGGGTCTGGGGGGATGCTGGCACGATGGAAGCAAGAGAAGGGGTACCGATCGGCTGGATCGCCTGGCCGCTGATCTGCGTCGCCGGGGTCGCGGTGCTGACGTGGTGGCTCGTTTCCCCGCCCGGCCGCGAGGAGGGGGTGCTGGCCGCCAACCTGGAGTCGCTCGCGGGTCAGGTCTGGCTCTTCGCACAGGAGCACGGCGGGTGCTGCCCCGGCGTCGAGGAGGGCGGCGGCTTCGACGGCGAGCTGTTCCTTCGCCAGTTGACCGACCGGACGGACGCGAAGGGCACGCCGTACGTGCTCGCCCGCCGCCGGGCCCGCGCCGGCCGGCGAGCCCGCTTCGACTTCGGCCCGTACTGCCAGAGGATCCCCACCAACCCCTTCGTGTCCGCCCCTTCGCCGCGCCTGGGACGGGTGCGTCACGGAACGATCTCCGGCGGCAAGGGCCCGCCTCCCGCGGACGGCTCGACCGACTGGTACTTCGACTTCGCCGCCAACCGCCTCTACGCCAACGACCCGGAGCACCGCGGCGTGTGGACGTCCACGCGCGGGCCGTCCTGAGGAGCTGCCCGCCTAGCGGCAGCCCCCGCCCGGCGGCGCGTCTCTCCGCGGGGCCGGTCTCACCAGCGCCGTAACCGGCTGCGGCACGCGGACGGTCCGGATGCGGAGCTGGTCGAGCAATACCGGCGGATGCGGGCGTTTCTTCCCGGCCCCGGGGGCGGTGTGGGCCTGTGTCCGCAGCTTGCCCGCTCGGGCGTTCTCGGCGGCGAGGGTCTCGGCCAGCCGGCCCCGGAGCAGCGCCAGCCCGCCGTCGCGGGCGGTGTCGGCCTCCAAGCGCCGTCGGGCCTGCGCGAGCAGATCGGCAGCGCCGTGGCCGGCCTCGCGGGCGATGGCGTGGGCCTTCTGGAACGACAGGGCGGCCTCCCGTCGTCGTCCGGCCGCCGCGAGGGCGCGGGCCTCGACGAGCAGCGGCTGCAGCATCTCGCCGGCCATCCGGATGAGGGCCGCCTCGGCGCGGCGGCGAAGGCGGGAGCCCTTCGCGGTGTCTCGCAGCCGCCTCATGGCGTGGAGGCAGCCGGGTCCCCGCCCGGCGGCCAGCACGCGGAGGACGCGATGGTACCGGACCGGGTCGAGCGTCGGGTCGTCGTTCTTCGCCAGGGCAGCCAGAAGCACCTGCAGGCGGGTCTTGACCTCGGGCGAGGCCGTCTGCCTCAGCGCCTCCCGCAGGCGGGGCACGACCAAAGGCCCCAGGGCACGCAGGGCCGTCGAGGCGCTCTCGCGCGCCTTCCACTCGTCCGCGTCGAGCTGCGCCAGCAGCCGCGCCACCTGCCGCTCGTCCAGAGCGGGGGCAGGCAGCCGCTCGCCCAGGAACCTCGCCGCCGAATCCCCCGCCAGCACCAGCGAGGGAATCGCCCCGCACGCCTGCACGGGGTCGGCGCCGCCGAGCCGCTCCCACAGGGCGGCCAGCTCCTTCGCGCCCAGCGGCCTCGCCCGCGCGATCGCCTCGACCTTCACGTTGTCCAGCCCCCAGCTTTCGTCGGCCGGGAACTGCACGCCGCTGGCCTGGAAGACGAACGTCACCTCGCCCGCCGTGTGGGCCAGCACGAAGCTCAGGCGGTAGACCGCGTCGAAGGCGTCGGGGTTGCGGCGGACGTAGCCGAGGGTCCCGGTCTCGGCGGCCCCGGTGCGGCGGTCGTGGGACGACCCGGGAAACTCGTCGGGGAACGCCTGCTTGGTGGACGGCGGGACGGGCCACTCGGCGAACGTCGTGTACAGCAGTTGCGGGCCGCCCTTGACCCTCAGGCTCCAGATGTCCGGGCCGTACGGCTCGGGGCCGTCCGCCGGGTAGTTCCCGTCCCAGGACAACAGGACGAACAGCTCGAGGGAGATCCGCAGGTACTTGTGCGGCGGCAGGCCCTTGAGCGTCAGCGCGACCGACTCATTGCAGAACTGCCCGAGGAACCGCCGCCCGCCCTTGGGCGTGACCTCCGTCTTCCGGGCCGACCACTCCGGGCCGACGGCCTTCTCGAAGTCGGCGGAATAGACCACGACGGGGCCGGAGGGCAAGCTCGTCTGCCCGGCCGCGAGGCCCGCCACCATCGCCACGCACGTCCCGAAGTACAGCCACCCGAGCCGCTCGCCCTGTCGCAGCCAGGACATCCCGCGCTCCCACTGGCCGACCCATGGTTGGCGAACGGCCCGGCAGGCGGCCAGGGACCCGTCGGGCCAACCGACGTCCGTGGGTTAGACAGCGCAGCAGGGCGTCGTGTTCCGCCTCAGATTCCGCCGAGCGCTTCCGGCGTGAGCATCCAGCGGACCTGCCAGGCGCCGCCGGCGGCTTGCTCCAGGCACACCACGCCGCCGTACTGGAACGCCACGGGCTGCCGCGACTCGTCGCCCACGAGCAGCCGCCCCGCCAGCTTGCCGAGAAACGGCAGGTGGCCGACGAGCACCAGGTCCTCGCCGCCGCGGACGATCTCGTCGGCGACGGGCACGACGTCGTCCTTGGGGCCCATGCCGTCGTGCCGGACGACGCCCTCGCCGGCCTTCACGACCGCCGCGAACGCCTCGGCCGTCTGGCGGGCGCGCGTCTTGCCGCTCTGCCAGATCGCCCGCACGCGCAGGTGCAGTGGCTCGACGAACGCCGCGACCCGCCGCACGTCGGCCGCGCCTTTGTCGGTCAGCGGGCGCTCGGGATCGGCTTCCTTCGCCTTCGCCTCGCCGTGCTGGATCAGGTACACGCGCATGGTGGTGGCCTCGGCTACGGGGTCGCTCGGTCCGCCGGCGGATTATACCCGCCCGGCGCCGACGGTCGCAGAGGGACTCTCCACTTCGTCCGTGGTTTCGGATACTGTGGCCGTGTGCGAGTGATCGTGGACCCGCGGGATAGGAGCCTGCACGTGGAACGCAGACGGGATCGACGCGGCTTCCTGAAGGCGATGGGTCTCGGCGCGGCATCGTTGGCGGCGCCGCGGTGGCTGCGGGCGGGCGAGAAGCCCGCACGACCCTCGCCGGCGGGCAAGGCGGCGCCCCGGCCGAACATCCTGCTGATCATGGCCGACGACATGGGCTTCTCGGACATCGGCTGCTACGGCGGCGAGATCCGCACGCCCCACCTCGACGGGCTGGCCCGGCGCGGGATTCGCTTCACGCAGTTCTACAACAACGCGAAGTGCGGCCCGACGCGCGCGAGCCTGCTGACCGGGCTGTACTCCCAGCAGGTCGGCGACGGGCGAATGGGCACGAACCGGAGCTGCGTGACCCTCGCCGAGGCGCTCAAGCCGGCCGGCTACCGAACGCTCATGGTGGGCAAGTGGCACGCCAACAGCATCCCCGTCCGGCGCGGCTTCGACCGCTACTACGGCCTGTGCGACGGCTGCTGCAACTTCTGGAACCCCGGCAAGCAGCGTCCCGGCGAGCCGGCGCCCGGGCGCAAGTACTCCCGCTGGCGACGCTGGGCCATCGAGGACAAGGAGCTCACCCCCTACACGCCCGAGGACCGCTCCTTCTACACCACCGACGCCTTCACCGACCACGCCCTGAAGTACCTCGACGAGTACGCCAAGGAGGACAAGCCCTTCCTCCTGTACGTCGCCTACACCGCGCCGCACTACCCGCTGCACGCCTGGCCGGAGGACATCGCCAGGTACAGGGGCAAGTACATGTGCGGCTGGGACAGGCTCCGCCAGCAGCGATACAAGCGCATCGTCGAGATGGGGCTGATCGACCGGAAGTACGCCATGAGCCCGCGCGACCCCGGCGTGCCGAAGTGGGAGGACGTGCCCGACAAGGCCGCGTGGGACCTGAAGATGGCCGTCTACGCGGCCATGATCGACCGCATGGACCAGAACATCGGCCGCCTGCTCGACAAGATCCGCGCCCTCGGCAAGGCTGATAACACCCTCGTGCTGTTCCTGGCCGACAACGGCGGCTGCGCCGAGAACGTCAACAAGACGCCGAAGATCCCGCCGGGCCCGCTGGCGTCGTACCGCACGGTCGACCGGCCGTGGGCCAACGCGTCCAACACGCCCTTCCGCAAGTACAAGAGCTGGGACCACGAGGGCGGCATCTGCACGCCGCTGATCGCCTGCTGGCCGGCGCGGGTCACGCAGGGCGGGCGGATCACCCGCCAGGTCGGGCACATCATCGACGTGATGGCCACGTGCCTGGACGTCGCCGGCGCCGCCTACCCCACGCGGCTCGGCGGGCAGGACATCCTGCCGCTGGAGGGCAAGAGCCTCCTGCCCGTCCTCGACGGGCGCCGCCGCGAAGGCCACGACGCCATCTACTGGAAGTTCGGCGGCTGCCGGGCCGTGCGCCAGGGCAAGTGGAAGCTCGTCGCCGGGCGAGGCAAGGGCTGGGAGCTCTACGACATGGCCGCCGACCGGACGGAGCTGAGCAACCTCGCGGCGGCCGAGCCCCGGCGCGTCGAGCGGATGGCCGCCCTCTACGCCGCCTGGGAAGCCCGCTGCCGCCCCGCCGGGAAGCGAGGCACCAAGACAAGCAAGCCCAAGGGCGCCGCGAAGGCCGGCCGGCCGTCCCCGGCCTGAGGCCTGGCGCCGGGGGCCGCAGGTCCGGAATCTCACGAAGGGAGCCGGCATGGCGCAGCGGAACACGACGAGACGGAGGTTCCTTCGCCGGGCGGGGCTGGGCATCGCGGCCCTGGCGGGCGGGCGGCTGCGCGCGGCGCCGCCGGGCGGGCGCACCGGGCGGCGGCCCAACGTCCTGTTCATCGCCGTGGACGACCTTCGCCCGCAGCTCAAGTGCTACGGGGTCCCCTTCATGGTCACGCCGAACCTCGACCGGTTCGCCGCGTCGGGGCGGCTGTTCCTGCGCCAGTACGTGGCCATGCCCACGTGCGGGGCGTCTCGCTGCGCCCTGCTGACGGGGCAGCGCCCGCGATCCGCCGCGCGAATGAACAACGCCGCCTTCCGCACGCTCTCGCGGACGCGCACCGCCGAGGCGCAGACCATGCCCGAGCTGTTCCGCCGCGGCGGCTACCGCACGATCTCCATCGGCAAGGTCAGCCACCAGCCCGACGGGCACGTCTTCACCTACCAGGGCCAGGGCGACGGGCGCGTCGAGGTGCCCTTCGCCTGGGACGAGGTCACCGGCCCCGAGGGCAAATGGAAGACGGCGTGGAACGCCTTCTTCGGGTACGCCGACGGCAGCAGCCGCACCAACAACCCCAAGGCCACCGCCACCGAGTGCGCCGACGTGGACGACGAGGGCTACCCGGACGGCCTGATCGCCAAGGCCGCCGTCGCGAAGCTCCGCGAGCTGCGCCGCGGCGACCGGCCGTTCTTCCTGGCCGTGGGGTTCTACAAGCCCCACCTGCCGTTCGTGGCCCCGAAGAGGTACTGGGACCTGTACGACCCGCGCACGATCCCGATGTCCCCCGCGCCCGCCAGGCCCGAGAACATCAACCCCGGCAGTTGGCACCGCAGCGGCGAGTGCTTCAGCCGAAGGTACAACCTGCCCTCCGACAAGCGGAGTGACCCGCGGACGCGGCGGCTCCTGCGGCACGGGTACTTCGCCGCGGTCAGCTACGTCGACGCCCAGGTGGGCAAGGTGCTCGACGCGTTGGGGCGGTCGGGGATGGCGGACCGCACGATCGTCGTCGTCTGGGGGGACCACGGCTGGCACCTCGGCGACCTGGACATCTGGGGCAAGCACACCAACTACGAGTGGGCCCTGCGCAGCGTGCTGATGGTCCGCACGCCGGGCATGCCCTCGCCGGGCAAGCCCACCCGCGCCCTGACCGAGGCGATCGACCTGTACCCCACACTGTGCGAGCTGTGCGGCCTGAAGCCGCCGAAGGGGCTCGACGGCCGCAGCCTCGCGGGTCTGCTTCGCGACCCGGACGGGCAGGTTAAGTCCCGCGCCTTCGGCTACTGGCGAAACGGCGTGACCCTGCGGACGGATCGGTATCGCATCACGGCCTACGCGAAGGGCCGCCCCGTCGTGGAGCTCTACGACCACCGCAGCGACCCCCACGAGACGACGAACGTCGCCGCGCGCCATCCGAGCGTCGTCGACGAGCTCCTGCCGCTGCTCCGCACGCACGCCGCGACTTGGCCCGGCATCAAGATCCCGTAGCGCCCCCCTCGTCGGCCCGCCCCGCGCGGAGGCTCAATTCCAAGCAATACAATCGGCTTGCGGGCGTTTGGCCGGACAGCCGCAGCGCCGGGTCGGTGCTGCTTCGGCGTCCGCGGGATCGGCCCGATGCCGCGCGGCACGGGCGCGGCCCTGCCAGACGTGCATGCGGCGCAGAACAACAGGATCTCTGGCAGGTTCAAGGTACTGTGAGGCGGCCCGGAGGATATCCTCAGCCCCGGCCCTTTTGCCGGTTCTGCCTGGGCTATCATAGGATATACTCAGAGGACCTCACCGTCGTTCGTGGGGCATTGCCGTTGGCTGTACGCTGTATAAGGAGTTCGGACTGCTGAAGGGACCGGCCGTTCCCGCCACCCAGCGGGAGCCCTGATCTCCGACGCATTCCCACCGCCGTAGAGGTACCATCCGATGTTCCCCCCGCCTCGCCGTCACCGCAGGCCCGGTGTGTGTGTCCTCGTTGCAGCATGCATGCTCGGGCCGGTCGCACCCGCGTCGGCCACGCCGACGGACACGATCCGGCCCGGGCTCGAACGCGCGCCCGCCGTGCCGGGCCCGGCAGGGCCCGCCGAGCTGCTTCGCCGGATCGCCGCGGAGCTGGGCCCGGCCGCCGCCGCCAGCCGGAAGGTGCTGCTGGGCGCGCGCGACCCGAACGGCCCGAGCTGCGTGCGCCCTCGCGGAGCCGGGGATGTCCACGGGCGCGTCCTGTCGGTGCCGATGGACCCCCATGGGGGTCCGGGGACGCGTTTCGTCGCCCTCTGCCAGGTGACCCACCGCACGGCGGCGGAAGGGCAGCGCTGGGAGCAGACGGCCCTGCGGGGCTGGCTCCGCCGGATGCGAAGGGACAGCCGGTCGGCGTCCCTGCGGATGCAGGCCGTCGCCGGCAAGGCCCGCGCGCTGGCGGCGCAGCTTCGGTCGCGGGGGACGTGGCCGCAGGCGCTCTCGCCGGTCGCGGTCGGCAACGGGGGCCACTGGCCGGGGGCCTGTCTGGCCTCGCTGAACCAGGCGGTGGGCGCGAGGGACCTGCCCGCGGCCCGCCGCTGGGCCGACGAGCTGGCCGCCGCGACGTTCGCCCTGGCCGACCTGCACCGCTGGCTGGAACTGCTCACCGCCAATCACCTCGCGGCGCTGGACTTCCAGGGCCACTGCGCGGAGCTCGCTCCCTGGGTGGACCGCATGTACCGCACCTACGGCGAGCGGTACGACTCGCGGGCGAGCGAGGACCGCTTCCCGTCCTCGGCCGTGATCGGCCCCATGACGGGCAACCTCTTCGAGATCGAGCGCCAGGCCGAGGGGCTCTTCCGCAGGCCCGAGGCGCACGCTCGGGCCGCGGCGAAGGACGTCTCGGCCGCGCCCGCCGCCGTATGGATGCCCCCCGACCTGCGGGGGTGTTTCGTAGCGCTGCGCCGGCGGCTGTCGGCGGCGAACCGGCGGGCATGGGACGCCGCCGCGGCCGCCCCGCTCGACCGGAGCTACCTCGCCAACATGCTCTTCCGCGCCTCGCGGGCGAAGGCCGTCGACCAGCTCGGGGCGGTCCTGGCGCGCTTCGACCGCAGTCACCCCCGTGCCGAGCGGTCGGACCTGATGGACGTGATCTTCTACCGGGGCGGGACCTGCGGCGGCCTGGACTGGGGCGACCGCTACGACCGGCGCCTGCTCGGCGCCGCCGGGCGGATGGGCGGCAGCGACGAGGCCGTCCTCCGCCGCGCCCATCGGCTCACGCACAACCTGTTCGGCGGCTGGGACAACTACCGGGGGCACGTCCGGACCCTCCGCGAGGCGCTGGACACGCGCAAGCTCGACTGCGTGCGGGGCACGGACATGATCGGCGCGCTGTACCGCAACGCGGGGCGCTCCCGGTACGCCTGCGTCCACCTGTCGTGCGGGCTGACCTCGCACAACGTCGGGGCCGCCGAGACGACCCGCGACGGGCGCCGAGCCGTCCTCCTCGCCGACTCCCTGGCTCCGCCCAACGGCACGCACGTTTGGCCGGAGGCCTACTTCCGCGGCTTCACCTGGCCGAAGGGCTACCGCGGCTGCACCGCCCCGCCGTTCGCCGCCGAGCTGTACGTCCGCGGGCTGGACAACTACGTCTTCGCCGAGGGCTACGTCGTCCGCGGGCGCGACGCCGGGCTGCTCGTCCGCGCGGCGGTGCCCTATTTGCCCGGCCGCGAGAGGCCCTCCGCCGCGAAGGTCCACCCCGGTCCCTATCCGAGCGTGCCCGGCCTGGGGCGCAAGGTCGCCGCCCGACATGCGCCGGTGCGGAAAGGATAGGCGATCCCGTCGATTCGCCCGCCCCGTCGGCGAGTGAGGCTCACGCTGCCAGGTCGCCGCGTCGGACGGCGCCGAGGACCTTCTTCAGGCTGTCCTCGTGCTTCCACAGGCCGAAGCGCCACCAGTCGCGCATGTCTTCCGGCGGGGCGATCTCGGCGAGGATCCGGGCGTCCTTCTTCCCCGCCCGGACGGCCTCGGCGCACTGCTCGACCAGCCAGTGGTAGTACCGGACGTAGCGTTCGAGCGTCTGCTTGTCGCCGAGGGGCCCGTGGCCGGGGATCATCACCGCCGGATCGAAGTTGATCAGCCGCCCGTAGGTGCCCATGAGGAGCTTCGCGGCGTCGGCGTCCAGGCGTCCCGACAGCGGGATCAGCCCCCAGCCGAAGATGTCGCCCACGAACAGCGCGCGGTCCTCGGGCACCCAGGCGACGCAGTCCTCGGGGGTGTGGCAGCCGGGCATGGCCAGCCAGTGCAGCCGCCGGCGCGTGCCTTCGAACCAGCGCCCCTCCGGGCCGACGGGCGCGGCGTGCTGGTGGATGATCTCCGCGCCGAACTCGCGCCGCAGGGCGTCGTTCAGCGCGGTGTGATCGTAGTGCGTGTGGGTGTTGAGGACGTACGTCAGCGGCGTGTCGCCCAGCGAGCCGCGGATGGCGGCGAGGACCTCGCCCTCCAGCTCGCGCCGCTCCAGGGCGTCGACCACCACGGCGAGGCCGCCCAGGTCGATCCACGCGATGTTGTCGATCTCCTGGCGAACGAAGAAGCCCTCGGCGACCTCGATGATCTTCGGCGTCTCCGCGTCGGTGGCCATGCGGTGTCTCCTTCTCGCGACCGCGCGGCCTCGCCTCGCCGAAGGTGCGCAAGAGCCCCGGGCGCGGACCTCGGGCGACTACGGGGCCTTGACGTCCAGGCAGATCATCTTCTGCTGGTCGCGGATGACGAGCTTGCCGTCGGACAGCGCCAGCGGGCCCCAGATCTCCTTGCCGCCGAGCAGGCCGCCGGCCTTGGCGACCTCCTTGAACGCCTTCGGCGACGGCTCGATGAGGTGCAGCGCCCCGGTCCGGCCGTGGATGATCCAGATCCGCCCGTCGGCGAACATCATGTGCCCGCGCTCGAAGAGCTTCCCGCCGGTCTGCCACTTCACGTTGCCGTCGAGGTCGAGGCACATGAGCCCGTCGCTGGCCTCGTTGGAGTTGGCGTTGACGTAGAGATAGCCGTCGAGCAGCATGCCGGGGTTCATCTGCGAACTAGGGCTGCGCTTCTTCCAGAGCTCCTGGACGGCGAAGCCCTCGCCGGTGCGGGTGACCTTGATCATCGCGCTGCCGGCCCTGTACCCGGCCGTGATGAAGACCCGCCCGTCGCCGATGGGCGTGACGTTGGGGATAGTGATGCGGCAGGTGAACTTGCCGTAGTGCCAGAGGACCTTCCCGTTCGACGCGTCGACGGCCGAAACGCCACTGCCGGTCACGACCACGACCTGGTCGAGGCCGCCGAGCGTGATGACCCGCGGGGCGACGTAGTGCATCGAGCCGATCGACTTGGACCGCCACAGCTCCTTGCCCGTGTCGCGCGCCAGGGCGACCACGCCGGCGCTGCGGGTCTGCGGGGCCAGGAAGACCACGTTGTCCTTGTACGGCAGCGCCGACTGCGCCACGCCCCACTTCGGCACGCGCCCCCCGCCGAAGTCCCGCAGCAGGTGCTTCGTCCAGAGAGGCTTCTTCGTCGCCTTGTCGAAGCAGTGCACGTGCCCGTAGCGCCCGACCGTGATGACGTACTTGTCGTCCACCGCCGGCGTCGAGCGCGAGCCGGGGTGCGACAGCTGCCCCGGAGCGGCGTAGGCGTGGTTCCACTCCTCCTTGCCGGTGACCACGTCGAAGCAGCGCAGCGCCTCGCTGCGGCTGTCCGGGCGGTCCAGCACGTAGACCTTGCCGCCGTGGATGGCCGCCCCGCCGTAGCCGGGGCCCGTCTCGACGGTCCAGAGGACCTTCGGCCCGCCCGACGGAAAGCTGCGGATCAGGCCCGTCTCGGCCGACTTGGCGTCGCGATTGGGTCCGTGGAACTGCGGCCAGTCTGCTCCGAAGGCGCAGGAAGCCGCCAGAAGGCAAGCCAGGCACGTCGTCGCAATCCGGTTCATCGGTGTCTCCTGGGGACCGGTCCTCGTCGGGGTCGCGCGGCCGTTGCCGCTTTACACTACCGCGCCCCGGCGGGTGCCGGTCCGATCGGTTCTCTAGCCAAACGCCCAAGGCCCGGAGATATTATGGACTCCGGTGCGCGGCCGCCACGGGAAAGTCTCGGGGGGCGCAGCGTGCGGCGGCTCACTGTATGATAGGCCGGTTGGCACGACCCGCGCGGCGCCGGGGCGGGAAGAAATCGGACCGGCCGGCCGGCGACGACAGGTTCGACATGGCAAGGCCCAAGCGAGACAGCCACGACGACCGGAGCTTCGCCCTGCGGCGGCGGCCCGGGGGCTTCGGCCGGGCGTTCCGTCACGGGCGGATCGTCGCCGGGATGGCCTGCTGTTGCTGCTGCTGCCTGGACGTCCTCGGGGGCTGGGCGGGGTCGTATCTCGGCGGGCTGCTCGGCAGCGGGCTGGCCTATCGCAGTCTGCGGCGCCGCCGGCCGGGCATGCCCACCTTCTGGTGGGCGGCGCTGTGGAGCTTCCTGTCGACCCTCGTCACGGTGGGCATCCCCACGGCGCTGCTCTGGGCGCTGTCGGACGTCATGGAGGATTCCGCGGGGTGGCTCATCGTCGGCACGCTGACGCTCTGGGGCTTCGTGGTCACGCCCGTCTGGTGCTTCGTCGTGGCCCGGCGGTTCTCCGGATGGCTGCTGGCGGTGTCGTTGGCGGCCTCGGCGCTGGGGGGGTTGCTCGGCTTCGTCGTCGGCTCGGCCATCATGGGCGAGAGCTTCCTGCTCTCGTAGCACCGGCA